>CANTEO010000017.1 GCA_947652855.1 uncultured Roseburia sp.
GTTTCATTACTGGTGAAAACCCCTTACGAGGACTTAAAGGAAAATAAAACGGTAGTATTTAATCCACAAGGAGAACTCATATCAGAATATTTTAAGCATGGACGTTCAATCGGAGAATTGTGCCAAAAAGGAGATGGAATGCTAAAAAGTTTTGATACAGAATATGGTAGAATTGCGCCGTTTATATGTTCTGATATGGCATTTTTGTCTAAAATACAGCAGGCAGGTAGAAATAATGTAGATATACTAATTGTTCCAGCTTCGGATTGGAAAGAAATGACATTATAAACTGCAAAGACAGCGATTGTGCGTGGAGTTGAAAATGGAAGTTTTACTCTTTATTCGTATATTGGAAATCTATTTGTATATCTGTGTAATTTATTAAAGCTGTTTTCAATATGCTTTTGGAAATCTAAAATTTATCCTTTTTTACCGTGTAATTTGATGATTAACTCGTTAAAAATCAGTGAACGAAAGACCTGAATATATGGTGATTCCGGTACCACTCCGTATAGACACGGTTTAACGTAAAGGAAAGGATCGCCAGGATATTCGCACGCAGCGTCGCGTCCGGCCAGGTCGCATAGATTTCACTCGAAGCCACATTCTTGATATAATCCTTATACGTCACATAGTAATCCCTGGCCGTGCTGTCCGTGGGTACGCCGTCATGGACAATGACATATTCCGGCACGACGACGCGGCTTAAGACAATCTCCCCCGTCTCTTCCAGCGGCTTTATCTCATCTTCCGGGATCTTGGGAGGAAAGTTGCCAAACAAGGTGTTTGCCGGAATGACTATATTGTCGATCGGGTTGATGTCCGACTCCTGCGGCACAAGCCGCACCCTCTGCACCGACGTTTCCCCCGACAGCACCTGAATGCCGGACACATTTACCGGGATAAAGCCTTTCGCCGTCACCTGAATGGTATACTCCGCATAAGGCTGCTGCTCAGAAGGCGCCATGCTGTACTCCAACGGCGGCGTGCGAAGCTCAATCGGCTCCGTCTGGCCGGAAGAATTGGTCGTCACTTCTTCAATCGGCCCCTCCGGATCCCCGGTATAGGAGATGCTTACCTTAGCGTCCTCTATGGGAAGCCTGCCGGAAGGCGTCTCTACATTTACCTGCAGCCTCCCTTCATCTGGCGTGTCATTTTGCAGATATCTGATATTTTGTTTTGACATACAGATTCCTCATACTGCTTCTTGACATTAGTATATGCAGGCGCCCTCCGTTTGTGCGCAAAATCACTATGCTTTCCTATCAAAAAGACAGCCGCCTATGCCCTCCTAAAGCCGGGTGACGGCATACGCGAACCCTTTCAGAAGGCGCACGCGGCTCAATTTCACAAACAGCCAGATCGCGGCCCTGTAATACAGCGGGAGCTCCTTTGAGCGAAACAGGCCCACATAGGGATTTTTCCCATATCTGGGAAAATATGCCGAAAGCTCCTTCGCGGCATAGGCGCAGAACGCGGCCACGTCCTCTTTCGCCGCCTTTCTGCAATATAAGAACAAAAATCCCGTAAAAAAATGCAAAACCTCAAACTCCAGCGCTTCCTTGCAAACGCCCTCCTGCGCCAAGGCATTCGAAATCGCCGCGTCCAGCTCCTCAAATGGAAAACGGCTCTTCTTCACAGCCGATGACGACATGGTGCTGTTTGGGTTCTGCACATAATTATACCCAATATAAGAAATTGCCTTTACATTGCGCCCTAAGAATTTTGCAGAAATGGAAAACGGGACGTCCTCATACAATTTCCCCTCCGGGAACCGGATCGACTGCTCCAGCAAAAACTCCCTGCGGAACAGTTTCGACCAAACGACAAAAATGCCGGCGCGCCCAAAATCGCTGACATTGGAAAACGGAGACACATCAACGCTTGAGAGGACTGTCCCGTCCTCTTTTATGACGCGGTATCCGCTGTTTACCACATCAGAGCCGTATTTTTTTGCCGTCTCATATAATTTCTCCAGATAATCCGCGTCCAGATAGTCGTCGCTGTCCACAAACGCAAGGTATTCCCCATTTGCCTGCCGGATGCCAAAATTCCTGGCATATGCCTGCCCATGGTTCGAATCGGAAAAATACCGGATGGTTAATTTGCTTTGAGCCATATATTCCTTGATGGCCCGCTCTGTCCCATCCGTGCTGCCATCATTGATTAACAGCACTTCCATATTCTGATGCGTCTGCCCCTCCAAAGACCGAAGGCATCCCAAAATATGCTCCTTTGCGTTATAAATCGGGATCACCACGGATATTTGCCTTGATGCGTCCATTCCATTCTCCTTTTCCAATGACATTCGCTTTTCCCTATCCCAGTTCAGGGATCAATAAAACACGCAGACCGCAGAGACCTCGCCATATCTGCTGTCCCAGTCCCCGCCGCCCGGAAGGTTCGAGATCTTGCCGTAAAGCGCGATGCTGCCGTCTTTTCTGTCCTTGATCTTTAACGTCTTATTCGTAATATGCCTTCCTACCGCCCATTTCCTGTTTTCATCAAACTTCCCGTTCACCTTGCAGCGGATGTTGGAAAACACGGCTTTCACCGTATCGCCGTTTAACCTGGCGGAGCCTTCCACGCGAAGCGTGATCGGGTCGCTTGCCTTAATTTTTTTCCAGGCAAGGTTCGGGTTATAAAAGCTGGCCGTTTTTTTATAGTTCAAATACACACTGCCCCTGCCCTTCCTATCCAGGGTCATCATCAGATGATAGCTCTTCCCCTGCTTAAGCGACTGCGCCGACGGCCGAAAATACGACTGCCCGCCGCTGTAATTGCCCGCCACGTTTTCAATCAGCGGCACCGTCCTGCCCGTATAGGGGAGCGCGGCATACCTGTCATATTGAATCCCATACGACACCGCCGACTTTGACGTCCCCATCACCAGCTTGGCGTGGTATCCTGTCCCGGAGCCTGACAACGCGACGTCCGCCTCAATCGCCATCATGGATTTTGTGTTCGAAATCGTGCTGACCTTCCTTAGCCTCGCCTTCGTCTTTGCGGTCACTTTTGTCCACTCGCTGTAAATGGGCGCGCCGCCCGAATTAGAAAAGCTGCGCATCCTGACATAATGCGTCTTCCCCGGAACAGTATTGACAAGCTCCGCGCTCTTTACGCCCTGCTCCACGATTTTTTTCCTGATTTTTTTATCCCTGTTAAACCTCCGGTTCACGGAATACTGTATCTCATAGCCGTCTGCGCCCGCAACCGGCTGAAATTTCACCTTGACTGTGCCAGGCGTCGCCCGCTTCACCTGCCTCACCTTTGGCTTTGCAATCTCCCACTGCGCATATAAGACGACCTTTTTTTTGTAATTTTGCGGCGTCACAAATTGCATGGCTTCCGCCTGATCCTCATAGCTTTTGCCAGAGCCGTCTTTTTTCGTGTTCCATCCCAAAAACGTGCAGCCTTCCCTGTAAAATCCATTTGGGGTCAGCCTGGCCTCCTTTTGATCCGAGCTGACTTTAAGGGCTGCCATGACGCCTGCGCCCCCATTGGCCCGAAACAGGATTTTGGCCTGATAAGCCGCAGCGCCAAACGGACCGTCCGGCGTGGCGCCTGGGGCGGCCGGCGTAACCGCCATGTCCTCCGGCTGGACGGTCAACGACTCCACAGCACGGACGGGATATGCAAAAATGAGCAGGGTCAAAAAAAACGCCAACAATGTCATTCCTTTTCTCATACGTATGCTTCCTCTTCCTTTCCTGTCTGATTTCCCAACAGGGTTATTCTACCATGTTTGCGCCGCAGTGGCAAGTTGGCCGGAGTCTTTTGGAACAACAAAGGCCGGGCAAAGCTTCTGCCACGCAAAACGTTCATATTTTATTCATGCTTCATTAAAAAAGTTTTCACTGCACGAACACGGTTTCTTCACTTCTTCCCACTATACTAAGAATTGTAAAGAAAACAAACCAATATACATCTTTTAGTCCTCCGCCAGGCAATAAAAAAATTGCCTGGCTTCCTCCCTGTCTGGGGGAACGCCTGGCAATTCTTTTCTTCCTTCTCCTTACACTTCAAAAATCAAGTCTCCATAGGACGGCATCGGCCACATTTCCTTATCAACCATCATCTCCAGCTGATCGACCGGAGTCCTAAGCTCATTCATTGCAGACATTACGGCATCCCTGTAAAAGACCGCCTGTTCCCTGCCTTCCTTCATGGACGCGCCCTGCCCCGTCACTTCGATCAGCCGCTTAAGCGCCGACTTCGTCTCTTTTAGCAAAGAGGAAACCTCATGCAGCAGCTCCGTCTGAACGCTGACGTCCGCGCCGCAGGCCGCCTTGACCGCATTGATGGAATTCGCAAGCGCCGTCGCATATTGAATCACCGCGGGGATGATCTGTTTGCCGGCAATGTCAATCATGGCCTTCGCTTCAATATTGATTTCTTTCGCATACGTCTCATACTCAATCTCCACGCGGGAATCCAGCTCTGCCCTTGTGAACACATTGAACTTCTCAAACAGCTTCACGGCTTTTTCCGTATTTAAGGCCGGTATCGCGTCCACCATGGACTTGATGTTGGGCAGCCCCCTGCGCTCCGCCTCCTCGACCCATTCTTCGGAATAGCCGTTGCCATTAAAGATGATCCTCTGATGCTCCGTAGCATTTTTCTTAATCAGGTCATGCAGCGCCGTCTCAAAATTCTCCGCGTTCTCCAAAACATCGCAAGCCTGGGCGAACGCCTCCGCCACAATCGTATTTAACACCACATTTGACTGCGCAATGGAATCCTGAGAGCCGATCATTCGGAACTCAAATTTATTTCCAGTGAACGCAAAAGGAGACGTCCTGTTGCGGTCCGTCGCGTCCTTCATGAAATCCGGGAGCGTCTTCACGCCTGTCTCCAGCATACTCCCT
Source organism: uncultured Roseburia sp. (assembly GCA_947652855.1). Lineage (GTDB taxonomy): Bacteria > Bacillota > Clostridia > Lachnospirales > Lachnospiraceae > Roseburia_B. The sequence continues at coordinate 4,869 of CANTEO010000017.1, forward strand.
GTAATGCTGTGGGTCGCCTCGCCCGTGCTGATAAGCTGCTTTATCACATCCTCCAGCTGCTCGCCCAAAAAGACGGAAATTATTGCCGGAGGCGCCTCATTCGCGCCAAGCCTGTGGTCGTTGCCCACATCCGCCGCGGACTCCCGGAGCAGATCCGCATGGATGTCCACCGCCTTTAAAATGCTCGTCAGCACCAAAAGGAATTGAAAATTCTCATGCGGCGTCACGCCCGGATCCAATAGGTTGATGCCGTCATCCGTGATAAGCGACCAGTTATTGTGCTTTCCGGAGCCGTTCACGCCCGCAAACGGCTTCTCGTGAAGCAGGCACTGCAAGCCATGCCTCCCCGCCACCTTCTTTAACGTCTCCATCACAAGCTGGTTGTGATCTGCCGCCACGTTGGCCGACGCATAGATCGGCGCCAGCTCATGCTGAGCCGGGGCCACCTCGTTATGCTGCGTCTTCGCAGACACGCCTAACTTCCAAAGCTCTTTATTGACGTCCCTCATATAGGCCGCGATCCGCTCCCGGATAGCCCCAAAATAATGATCGTCCATCTCCTGGCCCTTCGGCGGCATCGCCCCAAACAGCGTCCGTCCCGTAAAAATCAAGTCTTTTCGCTTTAAGTACGTTTGCCTGTCAACGATAAAATACTCCTGTTCCGGCCCTACCGAAGCAGTCACCTTTTTTGATGTCGTGTTGCCAAACAGCCGCAGCAAGCGCAGCGCCTGCGTATGAATCGCCTCCATGGAACGCAGCAGCGGCGTTTTCTGATCCAGCGCCTCCCCCGTATAGGAGCAGAACGCCGTCGGGACGCAAAGCGTGGCTCCTGCCGCATCCTGCCTGACAAACGCAGGGGACGTGCAGTCCCAGGCAGTGTATCCCCTCGCCTCAAACGTCGCCCGAAGGCCGCCCGAAGGAAATGAGGATGCATCTGGCTCGCCTTTAATCAGCTCCTTCCCGGAAAAGCTCATCAGCGCTTTTCCGTTCTCCATAGGCGCCGTGATGAACGCGTCATGCTTCTCTGCCGTCACGCCCGTCATAGGCTGGAACCAATGGGTGTAATGGGTCGCCCCTTTTTCAATGGCCCATTCCTTCATCTCATGCGCAATGACGTCCGCCGTCTCAAGATCCAGTTCCTTTCCCTCGCGCAGCGTCTGCTTTAATTTCTGATACACTTTCTTTGGCAGGCGCTCCTGCATCACGGTGTCATTAAAGACATTTTCCCCAAAGATTTCGGCCACATTGTAATATTCCGAGCTTTTTTCCATATCCAAACATCCTCTCTTTCTATCAAAAGATCTCTCTGTGCCGCTTTCCATAAAACGCCGCATTCACAAAATAAGGGCATTCCAACTAGTGGAACACCCTTGTTTTCATCCATGCAGCCTCGTTTTATCTGTCTTTAAAATACACCAAATTTTTGCAGAATGCAATTCCTTTTTTCACTTTTTCCGTTTTACACAAGATTCCATCTTAAATTTTCAAATTTTTAGTGAATATTACGCGCCTTGTAAAGCAACAGCAGTCCAGGCAGAGCTGCGCGCCTACTGCGCCAGCCTGCCTGAACTGCTGTCAAATCACTGCAAGTAAACGGCTTACGCCTTGCCGACAGAGCCGAACAGCTCCATCTTCTCCTTCACTGTCGCCTTGATCGCCTCTGCGCCCGGAGCCAAAAGCTTACGCGGGTCAAAGCCCTTGCCTTCCAAATCCTTGCCGGCCTCGATGTATTTACGCGTCGCGTCCGCAAAAGAAAGCTGGCACTCTGTATTTACGTTGATCTTCGCCACGCCAAGGGAGATCGCTTTCTTAATCATGTCTTCCGGGATGCCCGTGCCGCCATGAAGCACCAAAGGCATATCGCCTGTCAGCTTCTGGATCGCGTCCAACGTCTCAAAGCTAAGGCCCGCCCAATTCGCCGGGTATTTGCCATGGATGTTGCCGATGCCTGCGGCAAGCATGTCTATGCCAAGATCTGCAATCGACTTGCATTCCTGCGGATCCGCGCACTCGCCCATGCCCACGACGCCGTCTTCCTCGCCGCCGATGGAGCCGACTTCCGCTTCGATGGAAAGCCCCTTGTCATGCGCCAGCTGCACCAGCTCCTTCGTCTTCGCGACATTCTCATCAATCGGATAATGGGAGCCGTCGAACATGATGGAGGAGAACCCTGCCTCAACGCATTTCAAGCATCCTTCATAGGAGCCATGATCCAAATGCAAAGCGACCGGAACCGTGATGCCAAGCTCCTCAATCATTGCCTTCACCATTTCAGCAACCGTCTTAAAGCCTGTCATATATTTCCCTGCGCCCTCGGACACGCCAAGGATGACCGGAGAATTCTGCTCCTGAGCGGTAAGCAGGATGGACTTTGTCCACTCCAGGTTGTTGATGTTGAACTGTCCAACCGCATAATGGCCGGCTTTTGCTTTGTCAAGCATTTCTTTTGCAGATACTAACATATTTATCTCTCCTTTTCTATTTTTTTCTAATAACAGTATAGCCTAATCTTTCCAAAAAAGAAACCCCTAATTTTTCACGACAAGCTCCACCGCGCGCTGCATATTGCGGATCGACACATCCGTCACGCTGCCGCCAAATTCCCCGTCCAACGTCCAGGAGACCTCTTTTTTCGACCGAAACTGAATCCGGTCGCTCTTAAAGGAATAGATCAAATCCGTATCGTCGATTAAATTTGTCAGGGAGGCCAAAATAGCGTTCAAATCCACTATGTTTTTGGGCATACGGATCAATGTGACTTCAAATTTCCCGTCATTTAACAGCACATTCTTGCCCGTCATGTTCTTAAAGCCGCCGACTGAATTGGAATTGGTAATCATGCCATAGATAAACTCGTCCTCAATGACCTGATCCCCATACTCCACGCGCATAGGGTACGACTGGATGTCATGCAGGCTTTTTGCGCCTTCCAAAATATAGGCCGCATGGCCCAGGATATTTTTCCACTGCTGGCTTGTCCGGTAAGAGACTGCGGTAAAAATGCCAAACGCCGCGACATAGACGAACGGCTTCTCATTGAACGTTCCCACGTCGCAGGCAAAGCGCCTCCCCGTGACCGCGATCTTCGCCGCCTTTATCATGTCCTTTGGAATCCGTAAGGAATTGGCAAAATCATTCGTGCTGCCGGCCGGGATATAGCCAAGCGGGACTTCCTTCCCGGAAAGCAAAATCCCGCTGACCGTCTCATCAAGCGTCCCGTCCCCGCCGCTGCATACAATCCGGTCAAACTCCCCCGCGCGCGCCCGCGCGACCCGCTTAGCGTCCCCCTTAAACTGCGTCGGATGCACCGTCACCTCATACCCGGCCTTCACCATCAGATCCAAAATCTGCATCAGCTTATTTTTTATTTGCGCCTTCCCGGCATACGGGTTAAAGATAAATAATAGTCTACTCATGTTTTGCTCCCATCTCTGCCGCGATTTCTGAAATCCGCCGAAGCCGGTGATTGACCCCCGACTTTCCCACAGGCGGGCTTAGGTACGTCCCAAGCTCCTTTAACGACGCGTCCGGGTACTCCAGGCGCAAAAGCGCGATCTCACGCAGATTGTCCGGCAAACTCTCCAAGCCTTTTTTATCCCGGATATAGAGAATGTCCTCCATCTGCCGGACAGCCGCGCCGACCGTCTTGCTGATATTGGCCGTCTCACAGTTCACCCGTCGGTTCACAGAGTTGCGCATCTCCTTGACAATCCGAATATTCTCTAAGTTCATGAGCGCGGAGTGGGCCTCCATAATATTCAGCAAGTCCACAATATGCGTGCCTTCCTTCACATATGCCACGTGGTTCCCTTTCCGCTCCACGACCTTCGCGTCCACGTCAAAGCTGCCCATCGCATCCAAAAGCTGCATCGCCAAAGGCTCCGTCCGCAGCACAATCTCAAAATGATACGCCCGCCTGGGATCGCTCATTGAGCCGGACGCCAGAAACGCGCCGCGAAGAAACGCCCTTTTGCAGCAGGGCTGCTGGATCAAAAGCCCGTCCGCGGCCGTCATGCCCCGAAAACTCCCTGTCCTTTCATCCCACAGCTTCACGCTCTCCAAAACCTTTAACGCATCCGTCCCGTACAGCCCGCCCTCCGGCTCCTGTATCTGAAAAAGCTGCGACAGCAGCAGCCTGTATTTCTCCCTCGGGATGGCGCCGGCGGCCTCCATTCCGATATGGACGTCCCCGCCTGTAATTTGCAGCCTTCCCACGCAGCCAAGGATCGCCGCCAGCTCCGCAAGCTTACAATGCCTGCCGCCGCCGACCCTTGCGGCCAGCTCCTCTTTCACCTCACTGGAAAATGACATCGCGCCCTACCCTTTTTCCACGTCCCTGTGCTCAATCTTAAGCCCGTATTCCTTACTGACGGAAAGCCGCTTTAAAAGCGCGTTCGCCAGCGTCACCGAACGATGCTTTCCCCCGGTGCAGCCAATTGAGATCACCAACTGGTTTTTTCCTTCCGCTATGTAGTTCGGGATCAAGAAATTCACCATATCCGTCAGCTTCTCCAAAAATACAGTCGCCTCATTGTATTGCAGCACATAGTCCTGCACCTCTTTGTCGTTCCCGTTCTTTGCCCGAAGGCCCTCCACATAATAGGGGTTGGGCAAGAAACGCACGTCAAACACCAAATCCGAATCGGTAGGAATTCCATATTTGAACCCAAACGAAAGAATGGTGATGAATAGGTTTTTATACGTTTGATGGCTCACGAATATTTTGTCCAGCTCCGCCCGAAGCTCCCTCGTCAAAAGCCGGCTGGTGTCAATGATGTAGCTCGCCCTGCTGCGCAAAAGGCCAAGCCGCCTGCGCTCCGTGGCGATCCCCGCCTCTACCCGCTCCCTGCTTGGGCCGGAAAGAGGATGATTGCGCCGCGTCTCCTTATAGCGCTTCACGAGGGCCGCGTCTTCCGCGTCCAAAAACAAAATCTCCGGCTTCACGCCATTTTCGCTTAAGCGGTCAAGCGCCTGGTAAAGATCCAAAAAGGAGCTTCCGCTTCGGATGTCGATTCCTATGGCGAATTTCTGCAAATCCTCCCCGCTCGTCTCTGATAGCTCAATAAACTTCTCAACCAAAGGGATCGGCAGGTTATCCACGCAGTAAAAGCCAATATCCTCCATCATCTTAAGCGCAGTGCTCTTGCCTGCCCCTGACATCCCTGTCAATATCACTAATTTCACAATCACTCTCTCCCCATCCTGCCATGCGAGGGCTTTTAGGGCCTGTTAAGAAACCAATATGCTGCGCCAAACGCAATTGGATTCCTTCACAGCTCCTTTTGCCTGCGCCGTCCGCAGGCCGCCCGTCACGAAAACTCACCAAGCATCTTCACTTCTGTATTCAAATCCACTCCAAATTTCTCTTTTACCGTCTCTTGCACATGGCGGATCACGCTTCGGATATCGCCCGCCGTGGCGTCCCCTCTGTTAATCACAAATCCGCAATGCTTTTTGGACACCTGCGCGCCGCCGACCGAATAGCCGGATAGCCCCGCGTCCATAATCAGCTTTCCCGCAAAATGCCCTTCCGGCCGCTTGAACGTGCTGCCAGCGCTCGGATATTCCAGGGGCTGCTTTGCCATGCGCTGCTCCCGCAGCTCCTCCATCTCCCGGCGAATCCGCGCCTCATCCATACTCTGAAGCCGAAACGACGCCTCAAGCACCAAATACCCGTTTTTTGGCACGCAGCTGTTGCGGTAGGCAAACTCCATCTGCCGGTTTGAAAGCTCCCGCACATTGCCGTCCCCATCCAATACCTTCACATGGGTCACAATGTCCTTCATCTCGCCGCCATAGGCGCCTGCGTTCATGACGATCGCCCCGCCGATGCCGCCTGGGATGCCCGCGGCAAACTCCAGGCCGGAAAGCCCCTTTTTGCACGCCTCCTGCGCCACCCTCGCTAAAGGCGCGCCTGCCTGCGCCGTGATGCACTCTCCCCCGATATGGCGGATCTTTGCCATGCGGCCGCCCACTTCAATGACGGCCCCGCGGACGCCTTTGTCCCCTACAAGCAGATTGCTGCCTTTTCCAATGACCGTCACAGGGATCTGCCTTCGCTTCAACAGCTCCATCACCCAAGGAAGATCCTCTTCCCCCGGCTTTAAGAACAAATCAGCCGGGCCGCCCACACAAAACGTCGTGTGGCGGCTCATCGGCTCATTGACAAGCACATTCCCTTCCCCTAAAACTTCTTTCAATTCCCTCCGTACAAATTCCACTCTTTTTCTATGCCTCTTTTAAAAATGCTTCATAACCCAATAGCGCTTCATATAAATCTACTTTACTGATGATTTCCCAAGGCGCGTGCATATTTAACACAGCGACTCCGCTGTCGATCACCTGCATCCCGTAATTCGCCAGGATATAGGCGATCGTCCCGCCGCCGCCCTGATCCACTTTCCCAAGCTCCGACGTCTGATACGCGATATTCCGCTGATCTAATATATGGCGGATCTGCGCCATGTATTCCGCGTTCGCGTCGTTGGAGCCGCTCTTTCCCCTGGAGCCGGTATACTTATTGAACACGAGGCCCCTTCCAAAATACGCGGCGTTCCTCTTTTCCGTAACCTCCGGGTAATTTGGGTCGTATGCCGCGCTGACGTCTGAAGAGAGCATTTTGGAATTGCGCATCGCGCGGCGCACATACAGATCGGAATCCTTTCCCGAAAGGGCTAGTAGCTCCGCAACCGTGTCTTCAAAAAACCGGGACTGCATCCCTGTGGCGCCTACGCTCCCAATCTCCTCCTTGTCCACTAAGAGGCAGACGCACGTCCGCTCCGGCTCCTTCACATTCAAAATCGCCTGAAAGGAAGGGTAGGCGCACACCCTGTCGTCATGCCCATAGCCCATCACCATGCTGCGGTCCCATCCATAGTCCCTGGCGTCCCCCGCCGGGACCACCTCGATCTCCGCAGACAGGAAGTCCTCTTCCTTCACGCCGTACGCCTCTTCCAAAATCCGCAGGATATTCGCCTTTACCGTATCCTTCGCCTTCTCCTTTTCCTCCCCGCCTTCCTTTTTCCAGGGAATGCTGCCAATCAAAAGGTCTAATTTCTCCCCTTCAATGACTTTGGAGGCTTTCTTTTCCATCTGCTCGCCCGAAAGGTGGATCAAAAGGTCGCTGACGCCAAACACCGGATCCTCCGGCGCGTCCCCGACGCTTACGTCCACGACTGTCCCGTCTGTCTTAACGAACACGCCATGCAGCGCAAGAGGCAGCGCCACCCACTGGTATTTCTTGACCCCGCCATAATAGTGCGTGTCAAGCATCGCCATCTGCGTGTCCTCATACAGCGGCACCTGCTTTAAGTCCAGCCTTGGGGAGTCGACGTGCGCCCCAAGGATGTTCATGCCCTGCTCCATGCCCTGCCTTCCCATCACAAACAGCACCATGGACTTGCCCATATTGGCGGCATAGAGGCGATCCCCGGCCTTTGGCGCCTCGCCTCTTTTGATTTTGGCGCCAAGCTCCTCAAATCCGGCGGCCTTCGCCATCTCTTCAAATTTACTTACGCATTCCCGCTCGGTCTTGCAGGCGGAGAGGAACTTGCGGTAGCCCTCCGCAAAGTCCATCACTTTTTTCCGCTGCTCGCCATCCGGGTATTTTTCCCATGCATTCTTATTTTCCATACTGAAACGACTCCACTTTCTCTGTTTTTTATTGCAGCTTAGCCTTCGGCCTCACTGCTGCGGCGGCATTATTCGTCGTCGCTTTTCGTGAGATTCGCCTGCACGCGGCGGTACAGCTCCTGCGCTGCGTTGTACCCCATCTTCTTCTGGCGATGGTTGACCGCCGCCGCCTCACAGATCACGGCAAGGTTACGCCCCGGGCGGATCGGCAGGGAATGGCAGACAACCTGGTTGCCCAAAATCTCTGTGAATTCCTCCTCCAGCCCAAGACGGTCATAGTCATTTTCTTTCTTCCAATCCTCCAGCTTAATCACCAGGTCAATGTTCTGCTTCTCCTTGACGCACTCCACGCCGAACAATGTCTTTACGTCTATGATGCCGATGCCTCGCAGCTCAATGAAATACCGGGTGATGTCCGGCGACGTCCCAACCAGGGTATGGTCGTTGATCTTTCGGATTTCCACCACATCGTCCGTCACAAGGCGATGCCCGCGCTTGACAAGCTCCAGGGCGGCCTCGCTCTTGCCAATGCCGCTCTCTCCCATAATCAAAAGCCCTTCCCCATACACATCGACCAAAACCCCATGGATTGTGATGCACGGCGCCAGCTCTTCCGTAAGCACATAAATCAGCTCCGCCATAAACTCCGACGTGGCCTGATCCGTGCCTAGCACTGGGACATTATTGCAGTTCGCCGCCTCAAGGAACATCTCATCCGGCTCAAATCCACGGCAGAAGATCACGCAGGGAATGTCAAAGGAAAGAAACGCGTCATACAGCTCCTTGCGCTCCTCCTCCGTTTTCTTCTGCAAATTCGCATATTCCACCATGCCGATAATTTCCACGCGGGACTGCTCAAAATGCTCAAAAAACCCGTTCAGCTGCAACGCCGGGCGGTTGACATCGGAAAGGATGATGCGGTGTTCCTTCAATGCGATGTCTTTGGTAAAATTCTTTAATTCCATTTTTTTCGCGATCTTCGCTACACTTACGCCTTCCATAATCTTCTCCTTTTTTGTGCGGGCCAATCTGCTGCATTCCTTAATAATTTCCTATGCCGCCGCCGCAAATTTGATGCGCGTCTTTTCGCTCCTTGCCGACAGCGGCCAAACTGTAAGGACAGTATATCATAAATCCGCATCTTCATCAATATGATGAACGCGGGCTGAGCTGTCATTATGAAAATATTGATACACCGCTTTTGCAGACCTGGCGTTCATGGAAGGCGTCTTAGCAAGCTCCTCCTCGCTCGCCTCCCGGATGGCTTCAAGGGAAGGGAACCTCTGCATCAGCGCCTTTCTCCGCAAAGGGCCGATTTCAGGAATCTCATCCAGAACGGAATGCACCTGGCCTTTGCTGCGCAGCGACCTGTGGTACTCAATCGCAAATCTGTGCGCCTCATCCTGAATCCTGGTGATAAGCTGAAACCCCTCGCTGTGGCTGTCAATGGGAATCTCTACATTGTTATAGTATAACCCACGTGTCCTATGATTATCATCTTTTACCATGCCGCAGACAGGAATAGAGAGAGAAAGCTCCGCAAGGGCCTTTAATGCGACGTTGACCTGCCCCTTCCCGCCGTCCATCATAATCAGATCCGGAAATTTAGAGAATTTCCCATAGGAGTCCTCAAGCCCTTTCTCCCTAAGCTCCCCCCGCTCCTCCATGCCATGGGAAAACCTTCTTGTCAAGACCTCATGCATCGACGCGTAGTCATCCGGCCCAAGCACCGTCTTTAAGCGGAATTTCCGATAGTCGCTGCGGCAGGGCTTCCCTTTTTCATAGACAACCATGGAGCCTACTGACTGGAACCCGCTGATGTTTGAGATGTCAAACGCCTCCACGCGCACAATGCCAGAGAGGCCAAGCAGGGCAGAGATCTCCTTCATCGCGCCGATGGTGCGGCCTTCCTCACGCTTTAGACGCTCCTTATCCTGCGTTAAGATAAGCCTCGCGTTTTTTGTCGCCAGCTCCACCAGCTTTTCCTTCATCCCTTTTCTCGGGATTTTGATATAGGCCCTCTGCCCACGCCTTGCGCTAAGCCATTCTTCAATGACGTCTTTCTCCGCAATGCCAATGGGCAGCATAATAAGCCTTGGGATATACGGGGTCCCGGCGTAATACTGCTTAAGGAACGCCGAAAGAATCTGCTCCCTTGTCTCTTCCGCAGCGGTTTTTAAGTAAAAATGCTCCCTTCCGATCAGCTTGCCGCCCCGGATGAAAAACACCTGGACGACGGCGTCCTGCCCGTCCTTGGACAGGCCCACGACATCCCTGTCCTCCGCGCCTGTATCCGTGATTTTCTGTTTTTGGGCAATCTGATTGACGCTGTTCAATAAATCCCTGTATTCCGCGGCCCGCTCAAATTCCATTTCCGCGGCGGCGGCGGCCATTTTCCCCTCCAGCTCCTTTTTGATTGGCTGATAGTCTCCGTTCAAAAACCGAACCGCGCCGTCCACCCGCTCTTTATACTCCTCTTTGGAGATATACGCCTGGCAGGGAGCGGCGCACTGCTTGATATGGTAATTTAAGCAGGGACGCTCCTTGCCTGCGTCCCTTGGCAGCACGCGCCTGCAAGTGCGCAGGCCATACAGCTTGTTCAAAAGGTCAATCGTGTCCTTGACCGCTCCCGCGCTGGTGTACGGCCCAAAATACCTGGACTTGTCTTTTTTCATCTGACGTGAAAGAAAGACCCTGGGAAATTCCTCCTCCAAAGTCACCTTAATATAAGGGTACGTCTTGTCGTCCCGCAGCATCGTGTTGTACTTGGGCCGATGCTCTTTAATCAGATTGCATTCCAACACCAAAGCCTCAAGCTCCGAATCCGTGACAATATACTCAAACCGGGCGATCTGCTTTACCATCTGGGCTTTTTTGAACCCTTCGTTGTGGCTCGCCTGAAAATACTGATGCACCCGCTTCGTCAAGGAAACGGCCTTGCCAATATAGATAATCGCGTCCTTTTCGTCATGCATAAGATAAACTCCCGGCTGATCCGGGAGTTTCTTTAATTCTTCTTCTAATAAAAACATACTGCTTTTTTCCTCACTGTAACCGTCGCGCCTTTGCCTTCGGCCTCACTGCAGTGAAATCTGCCCTGGGCTAAAGTATCATTCGTCATCTGCGGTTACGTCAATATGCCCGCCTTTCTTCTGCTCTTTCGGCAAGGGAATGCCCTTCAGTTCACAGAACATTTTCATAAATTCCTTACCTGTGATCGTCTCATGCTCATAGAGATAGCCTGAAATCTGATCCAGCACTTCACGGTTGTCCGTAAGGAGCTTCACGGCTTTCGCATAGCAGCCGTCAATGACCTTGTGGATTTCCTTATCCACCTGCGCCGCCGTCTTCTCCGCGCAGTTCATGGAGGCCCGCCCGTCCAGGTACTTGCTCTCCATCGTGACAAGGCTCATCATGCCAAATTTGTCCGACATCCCAAACCGGGTAATCATGGACTTTGCGATGTTCGTGGCCTGCTCAATGTCATTGGCCGCGCCGCTGGTCACGGAGTGGAATTTGATCTCCTCCGCCGCCCGCCCGGCCATAAAGGTCGTGATTTTCGCCAGCAACTCTTCCTTTGTGTCCAAAAACTTCTCTTCCTCAGGCGTCTGCAGCGTATAGCCAAGCGCGCCCATCGTGCGCGGCACAATCGTGATTTTCTGCACCGGCTCCGTATTCTTCTGAAGCGCCGTGACCATTGCGTGCCCGATCTCGTGATACGAGACAATCTTCTTTTCCTTTTCGCTCATGACGCGGTCTTTCTTCTCTTTCCCCCCGACCGCCACCAGCTCAAACGCCTCAAACAGATCGGACTGGTTCACGAACTTGCGCCCGCTCTTTACCGCGTTAATCGCCGCCTCGTTAATCATGTTCGCAAGGTCGGAGCCGACAAGGCCCGCCGTCGCCAGAGAAAGCGCCTCCAAATCGACGGACTCATCCATCATGACGTCTTTGGAATGCACCTTGAGCGTCTCAAGCCGCCCTTTCTGATCCGGCCGGTCCACAATGATCCGGCGGTCAAAGCGCCCCGGGCGCAGCAGCGCCTTGTCTAAAACCTCCGGTCGGTTCGTCGCGGCCAAGATCAGCAGGCCCTTTGACGTGTCAAACCCATCCATCTCGGCCAGAAGCTGGTTGAGCGTCTGCTCCCGCTCGTCATTTCCGCCAAATCGTGTGTCGCGGCTCTTGCCAATCGCGTCAATCTCATCTATGAAGATGATGCAAGGCGCCTGCTTTTGCGCCTCCTTAAACAAATCCCGGACGCGGGAGGCGCCCACGCCGACGAACATCTCCACAAAATCCGACCCGGCCAATGAGAAGAACGGCACCTTCGCCTCTCCCGCCACGGCCTTCGCCAACAGCGTCTTCCCGGTTCCGGGAGGGCCGACGAGCAGCGCGCCCTTGGGCAGCTTCGCGCCGATGTCCCGGTACTTCTTTGGATTGTGCAGAAAGTCCACGACCTCCTGCAAGGACTCCTTCGCCTCGTCCTGACCCGCGACGTCCTGAAACGTCACTCCGGTAGACTTCTCCACATAGACCTTGGCCGTGCTCTTGCCAACGCCCATGACGCCGCCCCCGCCGCCCATGCGCTTCATCAAATAAGCGAACAGAATCCAAAGGAACGCCAAAGGAAGGACAAAACTTAGGATATTGTAGATCCAGGTGGAGGTATTGTCCGGGATGTACCCAAAGATCTCCACGCCATGCTTCTTCAATAGAGGAATCAGCGCGTCGTCGCTCACCATGCCTGTATAATACGTCCGCTGAAACCGCTCATCCTTCTTTGACTTTTGCGTGATATTGATTTTTGTGCCGGTGAACTTGATGCTCTCAACCTCCCCGGCCTCCACTTTTTCCAAAAATTCCGAATAGGAAATCTCCTGATTATACCGCTGGCTGAACTTATTCGTCACAATGCTCATAATAAACAGCAGCAAAAGCGACAGCATAATAAAGGACATTAAGATCTGTCCGTTTTTATGATTGCGGTTATTCTTCTGATTGTTCGGTTCCTGATTGTCCATAATCTCCTCCGTATTCGCGGCCGCTGTCAAATCTGCCCAACACTGATCGAAAAAGCCCGTCAGCCCATTTCGCCGCCACTGTTTATTATATGTGTTAGGGGCTGCAAAAGCAATACGAAGTTCATGAACTTTTTTTGTTTTTTCTTAAGAATTTGTAAAGAGCGGCCTACTGTATCGAAATCACCCGATAGTCCCGATCCTCCACGGCTTTCTTAAGCGCGCCGTCGCTGACTTCGCCGCTTAGGGAAACGGCCGCCGTCCCTTCTTCATGGCTGACCTTCGCCTCCGCCACGCCTTCGACCGCCTCCAGCGCTTTCTTCACCGCCGCCTCGCAATGCCCGCACATCATGCCTTCAATTTTCATTATTTTTTCCATGTTCTTTTCCTCCATTTTCTTTTTATGCGCAAGGCCGCCTGAGTGGCCCTGTGTTCCATTCCCATGCGTTTTCTTCTTATCCTTTGCCGCGCTATGGACAGACAGAAGGTTTAAGCGCAGCGCGTTCGTCACGACGCAGAAGCTGGACAGGCTCATGGCCGCCGCGCCGAACATAGGATTTAACTTTAAGCCAAGCCACGGGATGAACAGCCCTGCGGCCAGCGGAATTCCCAGGACATTATAGAGGAACGCCCAAAACAGATTTTCATGGATGTTCCTCAAAACCGCGCGGCTTAGCCGTATGGCCGCCGGCACGTCGCTTAACCTGCTCTTCATCAGCACCACGTCCGCCGCGTCAATCGCAATGTCCGTCCCTGCCCCAATCGCAATCCCAACGTCCGCCCGCATTAACGCCGGCGCGTCATTGATGCCGTCCCCGACCATAGCGACTTTCCCCCGCTCCTTTAACGAGCGGATGACGCGCTCCTTGCCTTCCGGCAGCACCCCGGCAATCACCTCATCTACCCCGGCCAACGCGCCAATCGCATTCGCGGTGCGCTCATTGTCGCCTGTAAGCATAACGACGTGGATGCCCATGCCCTTAAGCTCCCTTACCGCCTGCGGGCTTTCTTCCTTCATCTTGTCCGCCACTGCGATCAGGCCCAGAAACTGTCCTTCTTTTGCAAAAAACAGCGGCGTCTTGCCTTCGCCGGAAAGCCGCGCGGCCTCCGCTTCGATTTCTTTTGGCACAGCGATTTTTGTTCCGATATAGGCCGCGTTCCCGCCCCACAGGCGATCCCCGCCAACAATCCCCGTCAGGCCGTTGCCCGCCACTGCGGCAAAATCCTCGGCCTCTTCCAGGGACAGGCCCCGCGCTTTCGCTTCGCGCATCACTGCGGACGCCAGGGGATGCTCGCTTTTTTGCTCCAACGACGCGGCAAGGCGCAAAAGCTCCTCCTTTAAAATCCCTTTCACGGGCAGCACGTCCGTCACGCTAGGCTCCCCCGTCGTGACTGTCCCTGTCTTATCCAGCGCCACGACATCCACTTTCCCGGCCTCTTCCAGGGACACAGCCGTCTTGAACATCATTCCGTTTTTTGCCCCCATGCCGTTCCCTACCATAATTGCGACGGGGGTCGCAAGCCCAAGCGCGCACGGGCAGCTAATCACCAGCACGGAAATCCCCCGCGCCAGCGCAAACCCAACGCCATAGCCAAACAGCAGCCAAGCCGCCATGGCAAGCAGCGCAATCGCAATGACAATCGGCACAAACACGCCGGAAACGCGATCCGCCACCTTGGCGATAGGCGCCTTTGTCGCCGCCGCGTCGCTCACCAGGCGGATAATCTGAGACAGCGCCGTATCCTCCCCCACCCGAACCGCCTCACATTTCAGGAAGCCGGATTGATTGGCCGTCGCCGCAGAAACGCCGTCCCCAGGCGATTTGTCCGCCGGAATGCTCTCCCCTGTCAGCGCCGCCTCATTCACCGCGCTGCTCCCTTCCAGCACAATGCCGTCCACCGGAATATGCTCCCCAGGGCGCACGACGAATACGTCGCCCTTTTTCACCTGATCAATAGAAACCTCTGTCTCCACGCCGTTTACAAGAACCGTCGCTTTCTGTGGCGAAAGCCGCATCAGGCCCTTCAGCGCGTCCGTCGTCTTTCCCTTCGACCTCGCCTCCAGCATTTTGCCGACGGTAATCAGCGTCAATATCATCGCCGCTGACTCAAAGTAAAACTCATGGAAATACTGCATGGCCTTCCCCATGTCTCCCGCCTGCTGCGCATACGTCATGGCAAACAGGGCATACGCGCTATAGGCAAACGACGCGGCGGAGCCAAGCGCCACCAGCGTATCCATGTTTGGCGCAAGGTGAAATAAGCTCTGAAACCCGCTGATAAAGAACTTCTGGTTAATCACCATTACGGCGATCGTAAGCAGCATCTGCAAAAGCCCCTGCGCCACAAGGTTCTCCTCCAAAAAGCCAGGCAGCGGCCAGCCCCACATCATATGCCCCATGGAAAGGTACATCAGCGCCAAAAGAAACGCGGCCGACGCAATCAGCCTCTTTTTTAAAAACGGCGTCTCTTTGTCCCTTAGCGCCTCCTCCATCTCCCCGGCCGCCTCACGGCGCGCGCCTTTTGCGGCATCCTTTCTCGCGGCGCCATACCCGGCCGCCTCCACCGCGGCAATCACCGCAGACTCTGCCGCCGCCCCCTCCACGCCCATGGAATTCGTCAGGAGGCTGACGGAGCAGGAGGTCACGCCAGGCACCTTTTTCACCGCCTTCTCCACGCGCGCGCTGCAGGCCGCGCAGCTCATTCCTGTCACATTATACTGTTCCAAAATATCACCTCTATTTCATGAATTTCTGCAAAATCGAAAGCAGCTCCTCCACCGTCTCCTCTTTTCCCGCCTTCATGTCGTCCACCACGCACGTCTTAATATGATTCTCCAAAAGCTGCCGGTTAAAGCTGCTGATCGCGGCGCTCACCGCCGCTGACTGCACCAGGATGTCCGTGCAGTACGCATCCCGCTCCACCATGCCCTTGATGCCCCGCACCTGCCCCTCAATGCGGCTTAAGCGGTGAATCAAGTCCTTATGCTCCTCGCAGGAGCGTTTTTTTACCTTATGTGGACAGCATTCCCGCTCTCCCTCCATGACGATACCTCCCATCCTTAATCCTCTAGCTCATAATATACCCTAAGGGGGTATCCCGTCAAGTGGATTTTACTAGTTTGCGCAATTGAAAGTTTTGTGCTATGCTTAAAAAAATATGAAAAAGGAGCGTAACCATGCCACTGCCTCAGAAGAAAAAATGCACGATAAAAGACATCTATGCCCTGCCAGAAGGGCAAAGGGCTGAACTCATTGAACAGCAGCTCCACTTAATGGCGCCGCCAACAAGAATCCATCAAAAATTAATTTCAGAGCTTACGCAGATCATTGGGCAATACATCAAATCCAAACACGGTGGCTGCGAAATATATCCGGCTCCCTTTGCCGTGTTCTTAGATGAAAAGAAAGACATCTATGTTGAGCCGGACGTCAGCGTCATTTGCGACAGAAACAAGCTGAACGACCAGGGATGCGTAGGCGCCCCGGATTTCATTATTGAGATTGTGTCCCCATCCAGCCGAAAAATGGATTATTCCACAAAAAATTCCCTCTACTCCAATGCCGGAGTGCGGGAATATTGGATCATTGACCCCGCAAAAGAGCGCACGACAGTCTACCGATATGAAGAAGACGCTGCGCCAATGGTTTTTCTGTTCCATCAAGAAATCAGCGTCGGCATCTTTGAGGGCTTTTCCATCCGCATCTCAGATCTTTTATAACGGCGCCCTTCCAGGTCTTTTACAGAACTCCTCCCAGAATTGAAATTCGGACGCCTGGCGGCAGACAAAAGCGCCAAACGTCCGAAATTCAAGCCTATGAATGAAGTTTCCATGCCTATCTTTAATTAAATCCCACCACTTTCTGCGAAATCTTATACGCCGCAATCGAGATCTTCCTGCCCCCGCGTCCCGGCAGGTTCATTGTGTTGCCCATAATCCCCATCCGAAGGCGATGGAACAGGCGAAGATCCTGCTGCTTAATGTAGCGCCACAGCTCCCTTTTCTTCTCCAGGTTCTCCTTCGTGCCGGAACGGATGAGCATCACAGTAGAGATGACCGTGATAATCTCCAGATAATTGAACATATAGCGGCGCAGCTTGCGGTTGGGAATCTTCCAAAGGTCATGCACGTCCAGCATCAGCTTATTGACCTTGATCTGCTGGTCGATCCTGCCAATCATCACCTTCTCATTGACAGACTGATCGTCCCTTCCAATGAAATACCGGTAAAAATCCACGTCCATATAGTACATATTCTTCACAAACGGAAGCGGCTCATAGACAAACAGGTTATCCACATAGAATGTATGCTCCGGCAGCTCTAAGCCGCAGTCCTTCAACAGCTTCGTGCGGTAAATGACCGAATGCATTAAAATATACTGCCCCTTTCGGAACCGCTTCGCGTCCTCCCACTGAAACAGGCGGTTCTGCGGCAGCACAGAAGCATACCGCATCACCCTTTTATGCTTCGCGCCCTGCTTTTCATACACAAAATTACTGATCATCATGTCTAACGTCTCAGAACCCCCCGCAAGCTCCTTTAGCTTGGCAAGGATCGCCCGGTAGCTTTCCGCGTCCACCCAGTCGTCGCTGTCCACGACTTTAAAGAACAGTCCCGACGCATTCTTGATCCCGGCGTTCACGGCGGCCCCATGCCCCCCGTTCTCCTGATGGATGGCCCTTACGATATTTGGGTGCTTCTTCTGATACGCGTTTGCGATTTCCCTTGTCATGTCCTTTGAGCCGTCGTTGATAATCAAGATCTCCACGTCGTCCCCGCCAGGGAGCAGGGAATCCACGCACTTTTCCATGTAATCCTCTGAATTGTAGCACGGTATTGCGATTGTCAATAATTTCATTTCTCTTCTCCTATGATCTGCCCTGCCAGCCGCAGCGCTTTTTTTACAATTGCGTCTATATTATAATATTTATATTCTGCAAGCCTGCCTAACAAATATACATTTTTCAAGTTCTGTATTTTTTCTGCATATTTTTGATAAATCGCCTGATTCTCTTCATTCAAAATCGCATAATAAGGAATCTCCCCCGCAGCCCCCGTATAGGCAAATGGGTATTCCTTTACAATTGTCGTCCCGTCCGTCTCCTCCTGCCTGGTTAAAAACTTAAACTCTGTAATCCTCGTATACGCTTCGCTGACAGTGTAATTGACGACGCTTCTGCCCAAAAAGCTGTCTGTGTCATAATGCTCAAACCGAAAATCCAGAGAACGGTAAGGCAGCCTGCCATATACATGGGAAAACAGCTCATCCAGCGCGCCGGTATACACCACTTCCCCCGTAAACTCTTTCCCTTCAAAAAGAACCCGGCCCGGCTCAAACGTCAGGACATCCCTGCAGTCTGTCGAGGTTCTCACAGTCAGGCCAGGATGGCTTAGCATGCTCTTAAACATCGCCGTGTATCCCTCTTTTGGCATCCCCTGGTACTTGTCCTGAAAATAGCGGTTGTCATGGGAAATCAGCACGGGAACCCGGCCTGTCACCTCAGGGCTGATCTCCTCAGGCGTCTGCCCCCACTGCTTCATGGTATAGTGCAGAAAAATATTCTCATACACATATTCCGCAATCGCCTTTATGTCCTCATTCGCATTCTCCCTAAGCTTCATAATCGGCACGCGGCTCCCCTCGCCGTATTCTGCAGTCAAGAGCCGCTCCAGCCGGTCCGCCTTCTTTGAGTCATATATTTTGTGGAGCGTATTTAAGTTAAACGGGACGGGGAGCAGCTCTCCATGCACATCCGCCACGACCTCATGCCCAAAAAAAATCCAGTCCGTAAACCTGGACAAGAACCGATAAACCTCCTCTTCATTTGTATGAAAAATATGCGGCCCGTATTTATGAATCAAAATCCCATGGCTGTCCAATTCATCATAGCAGTTGCCTCCGATATGCGGCCGCCGCTCCAACACCAAAACCTTCTTCCCCGCTTCGGCAAGCGTTCGCGCCGTCGAGGCGCCCGCTGCGCCGGAGCCTATGATAATGCTGTCAAACATCCTTTGCATCCTCCAAGCTAACAATAATTTTCCTTATTATACACATTTCAAATGCCTTTCGCAAGGATTCTCTGAATTTCCCCCGGCCTTTCCTTCTCATTCATAAAATGTTCACAGACTTCTCATATTATGTAAATAGTGCTGTCATAAATCCCAAGTATACTTTTACCATAGAAAAAAGAAAACCCCTTTTTCTATGGTAACTAGTGAGTTGCTTCACTTTTATAAAATCTTTTTCATATGAATAGCCGGCGCTTTTGCGCCGGCTCCCTCTTTTTATAGCGGCTCAAACTCCTTTAAAGCCGCCTCTTTTTGTATAAAGCGTCCTTTTCCCAACGAAATGTTCAAGTATCCCATATAGGCTGCAAATGCGGACGGCATGGGGTAATTCTCCTTAAAGTCAGCGGCCTCCGCGAACAAAAGCCCCGACTCCCCTTCCTTTAACGCATCTACCTCGATCAGATAGCCTTTCATGCGCCATTCCACATGAGAGAAAATATGCTTCGCGTCTTTCAGTCGGCCTACTTTCAAGGGCCGAAGGCGCAATCCTTCCACATAAGAGAGGGCCTCCTTCCTGTCCATATGCCCCATTTCATTTGGAAATTCATACATCCCCTCCAAAAGCCCCTTCTCCATGCGCCTGCGAAGCACGACTTTCTCCCCATCCATAATCAAAAGCACCGTCCGCTTTTCAATCCTTCGCTTTGCCGGCTTGCTTTTTACGGGAATCGCCCCTGTCAGCCCATCCCTCCTTGCGATGCACAGATCCTGCCAGGGGCATCCGTCGCATTTGGGCGCCCCGTTTGGGAGGCAGACTGTGGCGCCAAGCTCCATCAACGCCTGGTTAAATTCGCCTGCCGCGCCCTCCGGGATCTGCTTTGACAATTCCAGCTCCATATTGGCGCGGACAGACGCTTTTCGAATATCCCTGTCATCGCCCGCCGCCCTTGAAATGACGCGAAGCACATTTCCGTCCACCGCGGGATGCGTCTTTCCATATGCGATGGAAGAAATCGCCCCCGCCGTGTAATGGCCGATGCCCTTCAATTTCAGCAGCTCTTCATAGTCAGACGGGATCACGCCGCCGTATTCCTCCATAACCTGCTTTGCAGCAGCCTTTAAGTTCCTGGCCCGGTTGTAATAGCCAAGGCCCTCCCACAGCTTTAACAGGCGCTCCTCCTCACATTCCGCAAGCGCCGAAACGTCGGGCAATGCCTTTACAAACCGCTCAAAATACGGCTTCACGGCCTCCACCCTGGTCTGCTGGAGCATAATCTCAGACACCCACACACGGTATGGCGTCGCCAGCTCTCTCCAGGGCAGCGCCCTTTTATGGCCCGCAAACCAATGCAGCAGGGGCTGCGTCAGCTCCTCCAGCTTATATTCCTCAATCCGCATACCATCCTCTTATCCCATTGTTTTATCAGTTAATCAGGCGCGCCCTCGCCTATAAGACTAACAGGCTTACCTTCATCGGCTTCGATTCTGTCAGTATGCCGCCGCTGTTGTACCTGGCGGCCGTCACCATATAGCCGCAGGTCTGGCCGAGCGCCTGGCTGTCATGCGTATAAGCCGTCTCCTTCGCGGAGACTTCCGCTATCTTCTGGTATTCCCCTTTCGGCGAAGTTTTACAGTACACCAAATATTTCTGCGCGTCTTTTGCCGCGCCCCAGGCCAACTGAACCGTCCCTCCCACTGTATTTGACGCCGTAAGATTCGAAACTTTCGCCTGACTCGCCGTATAGCTAACGGCCGCGCTGAAATTCCCAACCAGCTTTGCTGTTTGGCTGACAGCCTGCACATAATAGCTGTACGGCACGCCTGCGCTTAGCCCAATGTCCGTCGCCTCCGCTTTCGCCGTCTCTCCCACCAGGAGCATTGTGCGCCCGTTGGAACGGTACACCCGGTAGCTTTCCGCGCCTGTCACTTTTTTCCAGCTTATCTTCACCTTCGTCCCCGACTTTTTCACGCTGACATTCAAAACCGTCCCTAGCTGCGGCGTGACCTCCACCGTCTGGCCATTCAGCGTTTTCTTCCCTGCATACGCGCTGACGCGGTATTTCAGCGTTTTGGACGCCGCCGTCACCAAATTAGACACCGTATAGGACGTTTTGCCGCCAGACTTCACTTTCGCGACGCGCCTGTATTTTTTTGCCGTTGCGTCATACCGCTCGATGCAGTATCCCTTCGCCCCATATACGCGGTTCCAGGTAATCTTGTCTTTCTGGGTCAGCTCCTTTTTCTTCTGATTATACTTGTAAGAAGTCCCTTTGACCCCTACGCCGCCCGGAGCTGAAAATCCCATCCGAACCGAAACTTCCTTGCTGGAAAAATACGTGCTTCCCTGATCCTTCTTCTGATAAGCCTTAATCAGGAAAAAATATTTATCGCCCTGTTCCACCTTATGCGTAAGCGACGTTTTCGTCGTCGTCGTCAATAGCACATAGGAATCCCCCAACGTATTTGACCTGCCATACACTTCATAGAGGTCCGCATTCGCAGCCGGAACCCACGACAGCCTCACCGTGTCAGCAGACGTCGCCACCGCCTCTGCGCGTATGGCCCCGATGGTGTTTTTCACAGAAGACGCGCTGGAAAATTTTCCATACGTCTTTGTCCCTGTGCCTGCGTCATAATAGTACGCCTTCACCTTATAATTGTAGGACTGACCATAGAGAACGTCTTTGTCCGTAAACTTATTTTCCGTGACGGAGGCAAGCAGCTGATAGGCTCCCTTTCCGCTCTTCCTGTAAATCTCATATCCTGCGACATACTGCCTATCCGCGCTCAAGGCAAGCTGAATCTTTCCGTTTTCCCCTAGCTTAACCTTCACCTTGGGCTTAGGCACTTCCACCTTGATATGCCTGGCGTCAGACAGCGCAGTGTACAGCTCCTGATACAAAAATCTGTCCACCGCAATCTTTCGGCGCACTTTATAATAATAATTCTCGAACCCAATTTTTTCGTCCACATAGGTGTATTTCCCCGTTTTGCCCGCCCGGACTGTGGCGATCCAGTTATACGAGCCCTTGCGGTCCTTGCCTGCGCGGTAGATCTCATAAACCGCCTGTTCCTGAGCGTCCCATTGCAGAGACACGGCCGGCCTTGTGAACCCGGTATAATTGCCCGAGGCGTCCTTTAAGTCAATGTTCGTGACAGAGCCTTTCACCCGGTCAGGGACGTCAAAGCCGCCAAACGAAATGTCCTCCTCCGACTCCTCCCCTTCCTCATCGTTTCCATTGAAAGGCAGGATCGTCACGACATAGCTTGCGCCCGGCTGCAGCACGCAGCGGTAGACAAAGCTGCTCCCCTTGTAATGCTCTATCAGCTCCTCATCATTCAAATAAATTGAGACATAGCTGGTATAGGAGCTCTCCCAATTCATCTCAATCCGTTTCGTCGCCTCCACATACTCAACGGAATATGTCTCAATCCTGGCCTCATAATCCCCGACAGCCAGCTTATACTCCGCCGCCTTGCCCTCTGCCTCTCCTTTATTATAAGGAACGACCGTCAAGTCATGCACGCTTTTAGGAAGAAGCTTAATAGAAGACACCCATCCCTCTTCCGCCTCCACATACGTTCCTGCAATCGGGCTCTCCATTTGATGGTCAAGATACACCTTCACAGAATGGACGCCCTCACCGTCCCAGTCAACGTAAAGCACCTGCCTCTCCAGGTCATACTCCACAAACAGCTCTTTGATTCGCGCATCCTTATAAGGGACAGAATACGATATTTCCTGAGACTCGCCCTTTTTGCCGTTTCTATAGGGAACCACTTCAAAGAGATACTCCTTCCCTTCCTCCCAATCACGGAACACGTAACTCTCATAGTGATATTCCTCTTCTTCCGGCAGACGGTTCACAAGGATATCCACATAATCCCAGTCATTTTTGACCGTATACTCCAGCACCAGGTCGCCTTCCCCATTGCAGCTTACCGTAAGCCCTTCCACAAACGGAAAATTCTTCACTGGCTCAGGCGGCGAGGCCGGATCCTCGTCCGTCACATCCGGATCTTCCCCGTCCATCCCCGGATCCTCGTCCGTCACATCCGGATCTTCCCCGTCCATCCCCGGATCCTCGTCCGTCACGTCCGGATTTTCCCCGTCCGCTCCCGGATCCTCGTCCGTTACGTCCGGATCTTCTTCTGCATCCCCCAGATCCCAATCCGGCGCATCCGGCATCGGCCCTGGAATCCCAGGCTCCCATGGAAACAGCCCAAAGCCGCCCGCGGCAGCTATAGGCTCCGACCAAAGAGCCGAAAACGCGATGGCAAACGCCAAAAGGAATGCCAGCTGTCTCTTCAACTTCATCTTCGTTACTCCTTTCATTCAATTAACGCATCTCTTTATACGCGATACGCGCTCTGCGCTGTCAAATGAATTATACTCCTAAGTCAATGCAATTTCCACTAGTATTTTCATCCTAGAGCAATATCTAAAATCATCATCAGGATAAACCCTACCACGAATCCCAGGGTGCCGGATTTATCCCCTTCATCCAAATGCGATTCCGGGATCAGCTCCTGCACCACGACATAAATCATGGCGCCAGCCGCCATAGCCAAAAACAAAGGCATATAGTTTAGCGTCTTTCCGGCAAGCGCAGCAGCTAACACGCCAAAGATTGGCTCTACAATCGCCGACAGGCTCCCGACCAGAAACGCCCGCCCTCTCTTCGTCCCCCCTCTGACAAGCGGCAGCGCGACCGCCAGGCCCTCCGGGTAATTTTGAATCCCAATTCCAATAGCAAGCGCAATCGCTCCAGACAGGGCAGCTTCATTCGAAGGCTCCGCGGCGGCAAACGCAAACGCCAGGCCCACCGCCATCCCCTCTGGAATGTTATGGGCCGTAATCGCCAAAACTGTCATCATCGCGCTTTTGCTCTCTTTCGAAACGCATTTTTTCCG
Organism: uncultured Roseburia sp.; assembly: GCA_947652855.1. Taxonomy (GTDB): domain Bacteria; phylum Bacillota; class Clostridia; order Lachnospirales; family Lachnospiraceae; genus Roseburia_B. Next base: position 28,443 of record CANTEO010000017.1, read on the forward strand.
AATCCACTTTTCTGCCGCAAGCAATAGCCCAACGCCGCCCAAAAAGCCAACGGACATGACGAGGCTCGCCATCTGCCCCAACTCCTCGGCCCGCTCCATCCCGGGAATCAGCAGAGACCAGATTGAGGCGGCCACCATCACGCCTCCTGCAAACCCAAGCGTCATCGCCTCCAACGTATGGCTGCCTTTTTTTCGGACGGCAAACACATTCAGCGCGCCAAGGGAAGTGACTGCAAACGTAAATAACGTGCCTAAAAAAGCGTAAAAAATCCCCCGCAAAACAATATCTCCTCCATATAAAAATAGATACAGATATTATATATGCGGGAAATCCTGTTTCGGTGCAATGCATCCGCGTTCCTCTATGCCTGTCGGCATCATCCAGAAAAATATGCGGAGCTGACCTCACTTCCGTCCGGCGCAGCCCTCACAACGGCTCGCCCCACATTCCGAAACCATCATGCTGTTCTCATAGAAGCGGCTTAAGGAACAGATCGCCTGCGAGGCAACCCCCTCTTCAGAGCCGGTAAACCCGAGCCCTTCCTCCGTAGTGGCCTTTACATTGACTTGATTGACGTCCACCCCCAGGGCCGCGGCAATGTTCCGTTCCATTTCTTCTATATAGGGACGGAGCTTGGGCTTCTGCGCAATCACTGTCGCGTCCACATTCTCAATCACATAGCCTTCCCCTTCCAGCAGGCCCTTCACATATGACAATAGCTTCATGCTGGAAATTCCCCTGTACTGTTCCTCTGTGTCAGGAAAATGCTTTCCTATGTCGCCAAGAGCCGCCGCGCCAAGCAGCGCGTCCATAATCGCGTGCAGCAGCACATCCGCGTCAGAATGCCCCAACAGGCCCAACGTATGCGGGATCTCCACCCCGCCTAAAATCAATTTCCTTCCTTCCGTCAGCTTATGCACGTCATATCCGATTCCTACCCGCATTCTGCCCTCCTGCCTTTCTATAGAATAACAAAGCGGACAAATCCGCCTCCACTCCCTAAATCCCTCATTTTTGAGGGACTTGGCTGCTTTGCCGCACCGCGTGCGGTCACACAGTGACCTATTCCTTTCGCACGTATGCGCATCGTTTTTTCTATAATAATTAAAAAAACTGGAATGCGCTGTCTCCTCTAAACAGCGCCCCCAGTCCTAAATAAAAAGCAGATAACGGGAATCGAACCCGCCCCCTCAGCTTGGGAAGCTGATGTACTACCAATATACTATATCTGCCTGTCTGAAATAGATTATAGCACAGATAAAAAATATTTGCAAGCATAATTTTCAAATTCTGTCCTTTGATTTTTCAGACCAATCGCGTAAGCTCACCAAAGCTTATCCTATTTTCTGCGGCGTGGGATATTCCTCCCCAAAGCATTCCACCGTGACCTTTTTCATCATCTGCCTCTCTAAAGGCTTATCCGCGCCATCCGTCGCAGTTTCCGCAATGCGGTTCACTGCGTCCATTCCTTCCACGACCTTCCCAAACGCCGCATACTCGCCGTCTAGGTGAGGCGCGTCCTTATGCATAATGAAAAACTGGCTTCCGGCAGAATCCGGCATCATGGAACGCGCCATAGACAAAACGCCCGCCGTATGCCTTAAGTCATTTTGAAAGCCATTCCCGGAAAACTCCCCTTTGATCCCGTAGCCAGGGCCTCCCATGCCGCTGCCCTCCGGGTCGCCGCCCTGAATCATGAAGCCCCGAATAACGCGGTGAAAAATCAGGCCGTCATAAAAGCCCGACTTGACAAGGCTGATAAAGTTATTGACCGTATTTGGCGCAATCTTCGGATAAAGCTCCGCTTTCATACGATCTCCATTTTCCATTTCAAATGTTACGACTGGATTCTGTGCCATCAATGATATCCTCCTTAAGCATTCTTTCAGGCGGCCAAGCAGGCCGCCCGCTGCATGGCAGCACCTTTTGCATCACTGCCCTACTCCTCGTCCTCAAAGCTCTTCTGCGCCACGGCCGCAACCGCGCTCGTCACCGCGGAGACCACCGTAACCACGGCGACCACCACTACAAACAACACAAGAATCACAAGAAAAATAAACAATCCGCTCTCTGTCATATCCTCAGCTTCCTTTTTTAATTTTTTCTGGCATAGATCAATTGCTTTCATCTACTATAACACATCTTCTCTCATTTTAAAAGACTATTTCTCTTTCTGGAGAAGAATGCATATTTTTATTGACAATATACCCTATTTTTGCTAGAATCAGAAAACTAAAACCTTATAAAACTTTCGATTTCACAAAAAGCAGGAGGATATGAAAAATGGGTACTATTATCAGCGAAGGGATTACATTTGACGACGTATTGCTGATTCCGCAATATTCTGACGTCACGCCCAACATGATTGACTTGACGACGAAGCTGACAAAAAAAATCACGTTAAACATTCCTATGATGAGCGCCAGCATGGACACGGTCACAGAGCACAGGATGGCGATCGCCATGGCGAGGCAGGGCGGCATCGGCATCATCCACAAAAATATGTCCATTGAGATGCAGGTGGATGAAGTTGATAAGGTTAAGCGCTCTGAAAACGGCGTCATCACCGACCCATTTTTCTTAAACCCGGAAAACACGCTGCGCGACGCAGAAAACCTGATGCGGAAATTCCGTATCTCCGGCGTGCCTATCGTAGAAAAACACAGCAGAAAGCTGGTAGGCATCATCACAAACCGGGATCTTAAATTCGAAACTGATTTTTCCAAGGAAATCAAAGAATCCATGACCTCCGAAAATCTCGTCACCGCCCCCAACGGCATCTCTTTAGATGAAGCAAAAAAAATCCTGGCCAAGGCAAGGATTGAAAAGCTGCCCCTTGTTGATGAGAATTACAACTTAAAGGGCCTTATCACAATCAAAGACATTGAAAAGCAGATCCGCTACCCAAATTCAGCAAAAGACGACCAGGGCCGCCTGCTCTGCGGCGCGGGAGTCGGCATCACCCACAATATGATGGAGCGCGTCGCCGCCCTTGTGGACGCCCATGTGGACGCGATTGTCATTGACTCTGCGCACGGCCACTCCAAAAACATTATTGATGCGGTGCGGCAAGTGAAGCAGAAATATCCCAACCTGCAGATCATCGCGGGAAACGTGGCGACCGCGGAGGCCACGAAAGACCTGATTGCGGCAGGCGCGGACGCGATCAAGGTCGGCATTGGCCCAGGCTCCATCTGCACCACCCGCGTGGTGGCCGGAATCGGCGTGCCTCAGATGACGGCCGTCATGAACTGCTACGACGCGGCGAAGGCGTCCGGCATCCCAATTATCGCTGACGGAGGAATCAAATACTCCGGCGACATGACAAAAGCCCTCGCAGGGGGCGCAAGCGTATGCATGATGGGCAGTATGTTTGCAGGCTGCGACGAATCCCCGGGAACGTTTGAATTGTATCAGGGGCGCAAATATAAAGTATACCGCGGCATGGGCTCCATCGCCGCGATGGAAAACGGCAGCAAGGACCGTTACTTCCAGGAAGACGCGAAAAAGCTCGTCCCGGAAGGCGTGGAAGGGCGCGTGGCTTACAAAGGGAGCGTGGAGGACACCGTATTCCAGCTAATCGGCGGGATTCGTTCCGGCATGGGATATTGTGGCTGCCAGACCATTCCCCTTCTGCATGAAAACGCAAAATTCGTGAAAATTTCCGCGGCTTCATTGAAAGAAAGCCACCCACACGACATTCACATCACAAAAGAGGCCCCAAACTATTCCATTGAAGAATAAGAGGCGAAAGTCTCTTTCTTCAGGCGCATAGAAATCTTTTTTCTATGCGCCTGATCTTTTTATTGCATGACAATGCCATTCCTTATATAATAAGACTATCTTGAAACCATCTATCTGAAAGGAGAGCAAATATGAAAAAACGCAATGCAGCCACTGTCATTGCGCTGACGGCGACACTGCTCCTGCAGCCATTCGGCATCGACGGATTGCAGGCTGACGCGGCTGCGCAGCGCATGGTGGCAGACACAGACTTAAGCGAAACGGACGTGGCGGAGCCAGACGCATGGGGAGCCACGCCAAATGAAGCGCAGCGCTATTATCAGACCAGGGGCCTTTCCGCTTTTTGCCACTTCGGCCCAAACACATTCCAGAATGTGGAGTGGGGAGAGAATTACGGGGACACCCCTCCATCGGAGCTGTTTACGTTAAGCCAGGACTTTGACGCCGATACGATTGTCAAAACGATAAAAGACGCCGGCTTTTCCAGGCTTCTGATTACGGCAAAACACCACGACGGCTTCTGTATCTGGGCGTCAGAATACACCGATTATGACATTTCCAGCACAAACTACAAAAACGGCAAAGGCGACATCTTAGAGGAAATCTCAGACGCCTGCACCAAGTACAACCTGGACATGGGCCTTTACCTCTCCCCTTGGGACATCCACGAAGACCGCTATGGCTGTTACGGCGACTCCAAGGAAGGGGATTATAATGAGCTTTACACAAATGAAATACGGGAAATCTGCACTGCAAAAAAAGAAGACGGCTCTTATAAGTATGGAAACAACAACCCAAACCGCAGGACGGAGCGCTTTGTCGAATGGTGGATGGACGGCGCCACCGGAAGCGGCTCGTCATTCCAAACCTATGACTGGCCGGCGATTTTTAAGGCTATCCGGGACACAAACCCAAACTGCCAGATTTTCGGCACGCACAAAGCCGGCGTTACGGAAGACGGCGTAAAGCTTGGGGGAACCGGAGGCATCCACTGGATCGGCAATGAAGACGGATATGCGCACGACGAGACCTGGTCGAAAATCAACGCAGGAGAAAATTTCGAAGATCTTAGAAAGGACGGCTACATCAAAGGGCTTGCGGATGGCAACACCTGGAGCGTCCCGGAGTGCGACACAAAAATGCTTAGCAGCGGATGGTTTTGGAGCCAATCAAAGCAAAACTCCCTGCGCTCGATGTCCAACCTGGCTGACATCTATTTCCGATCTGTCGGCCACGGCGCTACGCTGCTGTTAAATGTCTCGCCAAACACAGACGGAACGCTGGACGAGAACCAAAAACAGCGCGTCCTTGACTTCGGGCAGGAAGTAAGGGACTCGTTTGCCAATGACCTCACGAAGAACGCAGGCGTCACCGCATCCGCCACCTCCGTATGGGGCAATTCCAAAGCTTACTCCCCCACAAATGTGCTGGACGCCATTCCAGAGGGCGAGACATATGACGAAACCTATTGGGCGGCGGCCGACGGTGAGACGACGGGAACTCTTGAGATTCGGTTTCCTAACCCCGTGACATTCAACGCTGTCTCCATTGAAGAATATATCCCAAAAGGCCAGAAAATCTCCTCCTTCTCTGTGGAATGCCAAAGCAAGGGCCTTTGGAAGCCATTCGCCCAAGGAGCGACTATCGGCTCAAAACGCCTTTGCCGGGGAACGGAAGTTACGGCAGACGCCATCCGCATTCAAATCTTAGACGCAAAAAGCGTCCCCATGATCTCTAATGTAGGCGTTTTCCAAACGACCGACGCCTTCTCGTTAGGAGAAGCCGCTGAGGAAGTCCCGACGAACCTAAAGCGCATTCCCACCTCCCAATTTCAGCTGAAAGGAGAATGGGGAAATGACGAGCTTCCTGACGGGACAAAAGGGAACTGGTCCAACCTAGAGAAAAAAGGAGTGGCAGAATTTACCTTCACCGGAACAAAGGCATGGATTTACGGCACGAAAGACCCGGGCCATGGAACCATGAACGTCTCTATAGACGGCAAAGAGGCTGTAGAAGTGGACACCAAGGGCTCTGTGAGGAAGCTCGCGACGCATCTTTACACAACGCCTGACCTAGACTACGGCGAGCATACCGTGCGCATGGAAATTACAAAAAGCGCCGTAGGCCTTGCCTGGGCGGATTATCAGGACGGCTCCGGCATTTTCGAGATGGCTTTGGATATCTACGATGTCCTGGAATCGGAAAGCGTCAATGTAAAAATCGTAAGAAGGCTTGGAAGCAAAGGCGAGGCGGCCGTGACCTACTCGACTCCTTCCGGCGGCGCAGAGCAGGGCGTAAATTATGTATATCAAAACAAAGAAATTCGTTTTGCAGATGGAGAGACGGAGAAAGAAATCACGCTCCAGACGACGTACAGCCCAAACATCGCAGACGGCCTTACATTCTATTTTACAATAGACAGCGTGGAGGGCGCGTCACTTGGCACGAACCGATCCAGCGTTATTGTCATTTCGGACAAGGATTATGCCGCCAATACGAAGCAGGACATGACAGAAACGGTAACAGAGGCCAATTCCTATCTAACAGAAGGGCAGGGCGCCTATTCCGCTTCTGCCTGGCAGTCTTTCCAGGCCGCCCTGGATGCCGCGAAAAAAGCGCAGGAAGACCCCGCCACAAAGCCTTCCGTCTTAGCGGAGCTTCAAAAAGAATTGGAAAAGGCAATCTCCTTATTGGCGAAACAAAAGCTAAGCGCATATGTATCAGGCCTAAACGTATTGTATGAAGCCGGGCCTGCAAATTACACAAAAGAAAGCTGGACGGCGTTTCAAGCGGCGTTTCTGGCGGCAAAAAGCCCAAAAGACGACGCGACGCTGGATGAGCTGAACGCTCTGCTCAAAAACCTGGAGCTGGCGCAATCCAAATTGGCCCCGTCGCAGCCGCCCACACTGGCGGCCCCGGCAATTACGAAGCTCCAAAGCTCCTTGCAAGGCGTAAAGCTTACGTTCGCCGCCTCCGAAAACAGCGCCTCATACGAGATATACCGTGCGCAGGGAAAGGGCCAGCCAGTGAAAATCGGCGATGCGAACGGCACATCGTTTACAGATCAAAAGCCGGTCGGCGGCAAAAAGCTCACCTATATGGTAAAAGCCATTTCCAACGACGAAAAAAGCTTTGCGTCCAGCGGCTTTGGAGACTCAAAATCCGTCACCTTGCCAACTGCCGCCAAAAAAATCACAGCAAAGGCGGCGACGAAAGGCGTCCTCATTACGGTTTGGCCTGCAAAGAAGATCACAAAATATGTCCTTCTTCGAAGCTCATCGAAAAACGGCCCATACAAAAAGCTGAAAACCTTTACCATGAAAAAGAAAATGAATATTACCGATAAAACCGCAAAACGAGGCAAAAAATATTTTTACCGAATCATTTCCGTTAAGGGAAAGGCATATAGCCCTGCCAAAACCTCAAAAAGAGCGCTCTGTAAAAAATAAGCGGAAAAGACGCCCCTGGCACACAGGCAAGATGTGCCAAGGGCGCTTTTATATCCAAAAATACAAAGAGCCGCACAAAATTCCAAGCGCGGCGCCTGCCGCCACATCTTTTGGAAAATGCACCCCTCCTGCCACCCGCACATATGCAAGCAACAGTCCCAATACGCCCACAGCGGCTCCAATTGGCCGGCAAATCCAAAAAAATGTCATCCCAATGACAAAGACCGAAAACACATGGCGGCTTGGGAACGATTTCCCCACCGTCTCTTTTTCAATTAACGGCTCGATGCCCAACGACTCATACGGCCTTGGCGCAGAAAATGCCTTTCGAAAAAAAGAGAGTCCCAAAAAAGAAGCCCCGGGGACGCAAACACAGAAGAAAAGCTCTGTGAATCGCCTGCTTAAAAAAAGAAGGACCAATAATAGCGGATACGAGACAAACACCGCCCTTGTGATCCCCTTATCTATGGCGCGTAAAACCGCCCGTCCGCCCTTACGTTTTCGAAACGGCGCCGACCACCGTTCATACTGCTCTTTTGTCATTTCCACTCCCCCTTTGCACTGCTTTAAAAAAGTATACCATAAACAGCGCAAAATAGTAAAACAGCCTTCCAAAAGAATAAAGCGGATATGCCCGCCTCCACTCCAAAAAAGGGGAGCTGTCGCTCCGGCATTTTCTTGCCTTCACGACAGCTTCCCTTTTCCGTCAAATTAAATACACCCGCTTTTTTCCCTTATCTGGCCCCTGAGCCTGTCGTATTTCCATTTACGCCAGACGTAGCGCTGCCTTTTCCGGTTCCACTGCCCGTTCCTGTCCCGCTGCCGTTGTCCCCGTCATTTTCTTTGGTGTTTGTTGCTTTGTCCTTCTTGTTGCCTTTTCCGGCGCCATTGCCTGTCCCGGCTCCGTTACCCGTCCCAGTTCCATTGTCAGTCCCGGTTCCGTTGTCAGTCCCGTTGTCAACTGCATCTTCCATGTCATTGCCAAGATCCTCGGCTCCGTCCACAATCGCGTCTCCGGTATTCTCTACCGCATCCTCCATGTCATCGACGGCATTCCCGCCGTTTGTGCCATTGTCCGCGGCGGAATCGTTTGATTGATTGTCATTTTTGTCGTTGTCTGTCATGTCTTTGCTGTTGCCGCAAGCTGCCAAAGCAAACACAGAAACGCTCATTACACAGCACAGCAGCCATTTTCTAAAATGTTTCATGATGAAATGATTCCTCCTTTCCTGCTCCTGGAACTTAACGTGGCCCTGCTTATTCAAAACGGCGGCGCCACACGAAATTCCAGGAATAGTCTATGCAATTTTATTTTTTCTATACAGCCTGAAAAAACTGGTTAAAAAACATCTAGGATTTCATCTTCGGCTCAAAAATCAAGCTCGCCAGATAGCCGAACACCAAAGCCGCGCAGATCCCAACCGCGCTCGCCTGAAACCCTCCCATGAATATCCCCAATACGCCATTCTCCTGCACGGCCTCCTTTACGCCTTTCCAAAGCGTATTCCCAAAGCCAAGCAAAGGGACTGACGCTCCCGCACCTGCGTATTCTATGAGCGGCTGATAAATCCCAACCGCCCCCAAAACTGCCCCGCTAACCACAAGCAATACCATGATCCTTCCAGGCAGCATTTTTGTCTTCTCCATTAAAATCTGAGCCAGGGCGCAGATGACGCCGCCAACCCAAAACGCATTGATATACTCCATTATTCCGCCTCCTCATCCATATGCTCTATCACAACCGCATGAGCGATCCCAGGCACATTCTGCCCTTCATTAAAGCTGACTGTCGACAAAAGCGCCCCGGTAGGCACAAACAAAATCCGCCTGCAGCCGCCGTCTGTCAGCCTGGGCAGATAATGCGCGCTAAGAGTGGCCGCAGAGCATCCGCATCCCGATCCGCCAGAGCCGGTTCCCTGCGTCTCCTTATCGAAAATCAAGATGCCGCAGTCTTCATGGACGCCTGAAATGTCAATTTTCTCTTTTTTTAATAAATCAATTAAAATCTCCTGCCCCACATACCCCAAATCCCCTGTCACAATCTTGTCATAGTCGCTAGGCCTTCTGCCAAAGTCCTCCAAATTTTGCTTAATGACATCCGCAGCAGCCGGAGCCATGGCCGCCCCCATGTTCATAGAATCCTTTATCCCCATATCTACGATCTTACCAGTGGTAATTCCGGTAATTCGTACGCTTGACCGCTTGCAGGACAGTAGAAAGGCCCCGCTCCCGGTGACTGTCCAGGTAGCCGACACGGGCCTTTGATTGGCATACTCCAAGGGATAGCGAAACTGCTTCTCCGCACTGGCAAAATGACTGGAGGTAAGCGCCGCCACAGTCTTGGCATAACCGGCTCCCACGCACATCGAAGCCAAAGACAACGACTCTCCCGCCGTAGAGCATGCCCCATAAAGCCCAAACAACGGAATTTCATAATCCATCAGCCCAAAGGACGTCGCTATGTTCTGCCCCAGTAAATCGCCTGCAAACAGATACCTGACATCCTTCGGCTTCATGCCGGCCTTTCCCATAGCAAGCGCAAGCGCCTCTTTTTGCAATGCGCTCTCCGCCTGCTCCCAGGTATCCTCTCCAAATTTATCATCGTCGCAGATCATGTCAAACGCTTCTCCAAGCGGCCCTTCGCCTTCTTTCTTCCCTACTACGGAAGCGCTGGAGGCCACATAGACATCCCGCGGAAAAATAACGCTCTGTTCCCCAACAGAAAAAGTTTCTTTTGCCATCGCACATACCGCTCCTATCAAATTATTTTTAAAGTCAGTATGGCTCCTTCCCAATTATTTTATGCACAAAAAGGATCCTGTTATACAGGATCCTTTTTGTGTGAGCCTTTCAGGCTTATTAAATATGCCATATCTCCCTAACCAAGGGCTTATGTACTTAAATTAAAATTTGAATATTACTCTTCCATCAGCACAAACTGCCCTACCAAATTATCCAATGTAGCTGCCTGCGCAGACAATTCCTGACTGGTCGCCGAGGTCTCTTCAGCCGCCGCTGAATTGTTCTGCACAACCTCCGAGATCTGGCTTACGCCCTGCTCAGCCTGACGGATCGACTGGCTCTGATCCCCAATCATGATGCTTAGCTTCTTGGAAACATCCGCAACCTGCTTGATGCCGTCCACAACGGCCTCAATAGAGCCGGACGCGCTTTCAACCGCGCCATTGCCCACTTCAATCTCCTGAAGGGATCCTTCAATCAGCTCCCTGGTGTCAACTGCGGCTTTTGCGCTCTGCTCCGCAAGCTGACGGATCTGATCCGCGACAACTGCGAATCCACGGCCTGCCTCGCCCGCCCTGGCCGCTTCTATCGAAGCGTTCAAAGACAGGAGGTTCGTCTGTGAGGCGATGGACTCAATTTCAGAAATAATATTCCCAATCTTCGTGGAAGTGTCGTCAATCTTCTTCATAGCGTTCACTACCGTATTCATGCCTTCTAAGCTGTTATCCGCCTCGTCCGCATATTTCTGCGCCTGCTCATAGGAAATTTCCGCATTCTCCGCGCTCCGTTCCATCGCCTCCGTAATGCTTACGATTGTCGCCTGCAGCTCCTCGACTGCCCCTGCCTGGTCTGTCGCACCCTCAGCAAGGCTCTGCGCCGACTCTGAAAGGTTCGTGGAGCCCGCGGAAACCTGATTCGAAGCTTCTCCAATGGAGCGCAGCGTCTCATTCATCTGATCCCTTAAGCCGCGCATCGCCTCCACAAGCTTCGCAAAATCGCCTGTGTACCGATCAACGACAGCGGACCGAACAGCATAGTTCCCTCCTGACATCTCGCCCAGGACAACGCCAATGTCGCCAATCAGCTCATTCAGCGTATCCGACATCTCTTTCGCCTCGTTCACCATGTCCGCCACTTCATCATTTACGGAAACTTCAGGGAATGGGCTGGAAAAATCACCCGCCGCCAACAGCTTTAAGCGCTCTCCCAGCTCTTCCAATGGCTTAGAGATCCCTATTGCGATCTTCTTGCCAATCTTTGTAGAAGCCATCATCGCAGCCACAATCGCCGCAAGGATCAGCACAGTCAACGCAATCGTCAGCATCCGAAGCGTGCCAGAAAGGCTGTTTCCTTCCGACACCTTCACGGATAAAAGCTGCTCCAGCTTCAAGTAGATGCTGTTGTATTTCCCTGCAAGCTCATTCAAAGCAATGTCCTGAGCCTGCTTGCAAAGCGACCTGTCCGTCGTCGCGCCCAGATTAATGACCTGTTCGTCCAAAGCCCAGTAAGCGTCCAATTCCTGAGAAATCTCATCATATGTCTTTCTGCCGTCCTCCGACACAACCGTGTTCTCCACAATCGCAAAATACTCTTCAAACGCCGCCTTGCTCTCATCGTGCTGCTCCACGACATCCGCGATTGCGCCCGCGTCATCGTACCCAATCGCCGCACGCAGCGCCGACCTGGTATCTGCAAACGTAAACAACGCCTGACCGATATCGCCCTGCGCAAAGCCAAAATTCTTAAGCGCATATGAATATCTGCTGGCTAAGACAAGCATCGCGATCAGCCCCACAACCGCCGCCACCGCAGAAATTGCCGAAACCATTCGAAATGATTTCGTAAGCCTTTGTTCAATTTTTTCCCTGTTTTTCATTTTCTCCTTTTCCTCCGTCATGATTCTCTGCTTACATACCCCTTACTCAATGGAACTGCTACATGGCAAAACAACCTCAATAATCACTCTATTCCAAAACCCACCCCAAAATACAGCTTTCTCAAAGAAATCATGCACCTATGTACCATTCTATCCTCATAAGTTCAGCGTTAATCTCATTATAATACTTTTACTTCAATTATACAATAACTTTTCTTTCTCCCGCAAATGAAAATTGTCCCAATTTCCGGCTTAAACGCGACAAAAAACAGGCCGCCTCCAGCCCGCAAAGGAACGTATGTCCCTTCATGCGCCAAAGGCAGCCTATGCGCTTATAATTAAGACGCCAAAAGAATCCGTTGACAAAAAATCTGCGCACTCAAAAGGCCAGCGCCTATATTTTATGCGTCAATGCCAACTGTCCAGCCGTATTTATCATCCTCACTGCCCCACTGCATCCCCGTCAGGTAATCATACAGCCTTTGCGTCAATTTTCCGATCTGAAACTCATTGACCTTTATCGCGTCGTCTTTATAGACAAACTCCCCGACCGGAGAGATAACGGCGGCGGTTCCTGTACCAAACGCCTCCTCTAATGCGCCTTCATGCCCCGCTTTCATCAAATCGTCAATAGAAAGGTGGGTTTCATGCACCGTATATCCCCAATCCCTAAGAATATGGAGAATGGAATCCCTGGTGACGCCGTCCAGCACTGTCCCCTCAATTGGGGCAGTGTAGATTTCCCCGCTGATTTTAAACATGATGTTCATTGTGCCGACTTCCTCCACGTACTTGCGGTGCACGCCGTCCAGCCACAGCACCTGTGTGCAGCCCATCTTTTCCGCCTTGACCTGCCCCAATATAGATCCGGCATAATTGCCGCCGCATTTCGTGAAGCCTGTCCCGCCCTGCACGGCGCGGACCAATTCGTCCTCCACCAATATTTTGACCGGGTTGATGCCTTCCGCATAATATGCCCCCACCGGGCAGCATATCACCATGAACTTATAGCTGGTCGCCATATGTACGCCAAGCGTGGACTCCGTCGCAAACATAAACGGGCGGATATACAAAGATGTCCCCGGCTCGGCCGGAACCCAGTCCCGCTCCACCCTCACCAGCTCTTTCACTGCCTGAACAAACATCTCTTCCGGGAATGCGGGCATACAAAGGCGCTCGTTCGAGCGGATCATGCGCCTCGCGTTCATCTCCGGCCGAAAAAGCTGTATCCTGCCTTCTTCTGTACGGTATGCCTTTAACCCCTCAAACGTCTCCTGCGCATAATGCAAGACCACGCAGGCCGGATCTAAGGCAATCGGCTCATGGGGGACGATCCTCGCGTCCGTCCATCCGTCCGTGCTTGTCCAGTCCATGACAAACATATAGTCCGTCATATATTTGCCGAAGCCTAGATTTTTCTGATCCGGCTTCTCCTTTAGCTGCTTTCTTTCCTCAAATCTGATCTCCATTCCCTTACCTCCGATTCCTTTTTCTGCCCGGCCCTGACGAATTTACAGGAACGCCCCGTTCTTTTTCACTCATTATTATACTTTTTTCTGCGTATGTCAAGCGCTTTGGGAATGGCGGCCTTCTCCAATAGCATTCATCTGTGTAATCCACTTTGTCGGCGTCATCACAAAACGATTTAATCCTGCCTCATTTTTAACCGCCTCGAATTGCACACGGTTAAAATCTGAATTATGCAATTCTTCCCAAATGCCTAAAAATTCTATTGTATTACGATTTCGCATCCAGTAAAACGCCTATCCTCTGCTTAATTTACAAATCATTTTCTAAGCATTCCCCATCATCTTCCCACAGCTCCCGATACGCTTCAACATAACCAGGATATGTATACAAATATCTTCTACACACCTTTTTATACAACACCAATATTTTTTCATCATATGCAAAGTCCAATAGATAGTCAAGCAAATGTGATAATTCAGCCTCTGACATGGTTCTGCTGCACACATCCTCAACCAGCGGCAAATAAACTTCATAGGCTTTTTGATGTATTTCAACTATCTGCTCTGCAATCTGATAAATCCTTT
>CANTEO010000018.1 GCA_947652855.1 uncultured Roseburia sp.
GATTTGGCTGATGATTCTGCTGTGGAACCTGTTTTTTTTGCCATTTATGATTTACAATAGCTCGATGCGCTACCAGGCTATCAATGACGTTTCGGCTAAGGAGCTGGCAATTTGGAGAGCCAATGACATTTTGTCCTTGGTTCAGGTGTTCATGAACCCGATTCCGATCTTTGTTTTTTCAGTCATTGCAGTCATGGCTGTGTTCTCTTACCTGTACAACGGAAGGTCGGCCAATGCGATTCACTCTTTGCCGGTGACGCGTAAGGAGCTGTTTATCACGAATTTCATTTCGGGGTTTTTGTTTCTGGCAGTGCCGGAGGCCGTTGGCTTTTTGACCGGGATTTTAGTTGGAGCGCTTTGCGGCTACACCAGCATGAACTATCTGCTTATGGGGCTTTTGTTCGCGCTTGGCCTTTCCTTCTTTTTTTACAGCTTTACGGTATGCATTGCCATGTTTACCGGGCAGCTTTTGGCAGTGCCTATTTTTTCCCTGATTATTAATTTTTTGTATGTAGGGTTTAAGCGGATCCTGATCTTTTTGATGGAGTTTATCTCTTATGGCCTGACAGGGAATTTTTCCGATGGGAATTTCAACGTCTTATCGCCGTTGTATTACCTTTCGAATGCCGTTGGCGTGAATTATGGAGATGACTCTTCCGGGGAATATATGGCTGACGCGGGGTTTTATGGGCATAAAGAGGTGATCTGCTATGCCATTGTGGCCGTCGTGATGATTGTCGCGGCATATTTCATTTATAAGATCCGGGACATGGAGACGGCGGGAAGCCTCATCTCAATTCCCTGGATATGCCCTGTGTTTCGGTGGGGAGCCGCCTTTTGCGGCGGGATGTTCTTTAGCGTCATATTCTGCAGCATTTTTTCCTGGAATTCAAACAGGTCGGCGTTTATCATGGCGCTGCTTTCTGCGGTGTTTTTTGGGGTTGTCTTCTTCTTCGGGGCGCAGATGTTTTTGGAGAAGGGATTCCGGGTGTTTCAAAAGAAGCGCATCCTGGAATGCGGCGCGTTTTTTGCCGTGATGGCCATTCTGATCATTGGGATTGAATGTGACGTGTTGGGCATTGAGAAAAAAATTCCGGACGCGTCTGACGTAAAGATGGCTTTTATCAGCGCAAACTATGCCGTGGGAGGCTCGGACAGCGAGAGCGTGGAGCAGGTGAGGGAGATTCACCGGCAGATTGTGGATTCCAAAAAGGAGTTTGAGGAATACGCCGACCATAACGATGGGGAATCGTACTTTGTGATGGTGCGGTATGCGTTAAAGGACGGCTCCATCCTGGAGCGCTCGTATCAGATCCCGTCAAAAGAGGAGATGCTTTTGGATGAGGCGACGGTGATTGGAAAGGTTGTGAAGATGTCGCTTGCGCCCAAGTCCTACCTGAACTATCTGTTCGGCATCAATTATGAGAATGTGGAGGTCAGGGGCTGTGAGATGAGCGCATATGGGGAGGATTCCTATGATATGCCCAAAAATGCCGTCCAAGAAGTGTATGAAGCCGTAATAAAGGATGTGGAGGAAGGGAATTTCAAAGAGCATATCCTGCGTCAGTTCGGCAGGGCAATGGATGACGGCGACTATGTCACTGCGCTGAATTTTGAATATTTTAATGAAGCAGGGGATATGTCCCTGTACGACGCAGTCATGAAAGAGTCAAACCGTTTCCTTACGTTTTCCTCAAATGGGTATAGCTCAGTCTCGTTTGATAAAAATTGCAGGCACATTATTGACGCCCTGATTAACACAAAGGCAATCAAGGGCGAAGGCGACCTGCTTACAGAGGAAGATGCGGAAGAGTTGGAGGATGAGGATGAAGAAATGGAGCTTGCGCAGTAAATAGCGCTTAAAAACAGCGAGTGGGGAAACCGGCCCGGCGATTGCCGTGCGGTTTCCTCCTTCTATTTCTGCCCTTTGGCTGGAGGCGGTATTGTGTTTTTGGTTTTTACATACTATAATACAAAAATACAGATAGATGAAAAGACAGTTTGGCTTCTTTGTCAAATAGAAAGGGCGCATCATGGCAAAAAAACACGTAATAGAAAAAATAGAGCCGGGCAGCATCGCAGAGGAATTGGGAATAGAGCCGGGCGACGCATTGCTTTCCGTCAATGGGCAGGAAGTGGAGGATGTGTTTGACTACCATTACCTTGTGAATGATGAGCAGGTCACGCTTTTGGTTTTGGATTCCCGTGGGGAGGAATGGGAATTTGAAATTGAGAAAGACTACGAGGAAGATCTTGGCATCGTTTTTGAGAACGGCCTGATGGATGAATACAGATCCTGTCGGAACAAATGTATTTTTTGCTTTATCGACCAAATGCCAAAAGGGATGCGGGACACGCTGTATTTTAAGGATGACGATTCAAGGCTTTCGTTCCTGCAGGGAAATTATGTCACGCTGACGAATATGTCGGAGAAAGACATTGACCGCATCATAACGTATCATTTAGAGCCGATCAATATCTCCGTGCATACGATGAACCCTGCGCTTCGCTGTAAAATGCTAAGCAACCGGTTCGCGGGGGAGGCGTTGGGGAAAATGCAGAGGCTAAAGGAGGCCGGGATTTTGATGAACGGCCAGATTGTGCTCTGCAAAGGCGTGAACGATGGGAAGGAGCTTTCCTATTCCATTGAGAGGCTGACAGAATACATCCCTGTGATGCAAAGCCTTTCCGTCGTCCCGGTGGGCTTAACAAAGCACAGGGAGGGCCTGTTTCCGCTGGAGCCGTTTACAAAGGAGGACGCAAGGGAAGTCTTAGGGACGGTCCATGCCTGGCAGCGCAAATGCGTCGAAAAGTATGGCATCCATTTTGTCCATGCAGGGGACGAGTGGTATTTTCTGGCGGAAGAGGAGGTATTGCCCAAGGAGGCGTATGACGGCTATCTGCAGCTTGAGAATGGAGTGGGCATGACCCGCCTGCTTTGTGACGAGTTTATGGAGGCGCTGCAAAAGGAGGAGCCATGCAGCGGGCCTTCCCGCAAAATTACGGTCGCGACGGGGATGCTGGCCGCGCCGGTGATAAAGCGGCTAAGCGATTGCTTTATGGAAAAGTTTCCTGGCATTACAGTTCGGGTGGAGGCGATCCGAAACGATTTTTTCGGGGAGAGGATTACGGTATCTGGGCTTTTGACGGGACAGGACCTGATCGCGCAGCTAAAAGGCAAGGATTTGGGGGACCGGCTGCTTTTGCCCTGCAATCTGCTTAGGAGCGGGGAGGAGACGCTTTTGGACGACGTGACGCTTGACGGGCTGAAAAAGGCTTTACAAGTAGAGGCAGATATTGTAAAATCAAGCGGACAAGATTTGTTGGATGCATTGTTGCGCCCTGTTTCGCGATAGCCAGTAATGGCAGGAGGGGCGCGCATTTTTTACAGAAAAGAGAGGTACAGTATGGGAAAGCCGGTTGCGGCGGTCGTGGGCCGTCCAAATGTGGGGAAGTCCACGCTATTTAATTATCTTGCGGGAGAGCGGATCGCGATTGTGGAGGATACGCCGGGCGTGACGAGGGACAGGATTTATGCAGACGTCTCCTGGTTGAATTATGATTTTACGCTGGTGGACACGGGCGGGATTGAGCCGGACTCGAAAGACGTCATCCTTTCGCAGATGCGGGAGCAGGCGCAGATCGCGATTGATACGGCCGACGTGATCCTGTTCCTTACGGACGTCAGGCAGGGCCTTACGGACGCGGACGGGAAAGTCGCGGATCTGCTGCGCCGCTCCCATAAGCCGGTAGTGTTAGTCGTCAATAAGGTGGACAGCTTTGAGAAATTTATGCCGGACGTATATGAATTTTATAACCTTGGCCTTGGGGAGCCGTTTCCGATTTCCGCGGCGTCAAAGCTTGGCTTAGGGGAAATGCTGGACGAGGTGGTGAGCCATTTTCCTGCGCAGGGGCAGAATGAGGAGGAGGACGACCGGATCAAGGTGGCGATTGTCGGCAAGCCGAACGTCGGCAAGTCTTCCCTTGTGAACCGCCTGTTGGGGGAGGACCGCGTGATTGTGTCCGATATTGCCGGAACGACAAGGGACGCCATTGACACGTCCGTAAAGCATCATGGAAAGGAGTATCTTTTCATTGACACGGCCGGGATTCGAAGGAAGAGCAAGGTGAAGGAAGAGCTGGAGCGCTACAGCGTCATCCGCGCCGTCACCGCCATTGAGCGGGCCGACGTCGTTTTGGTCATGATTGACGCCACGGAGGGCGTCACGGAGCAGGACGCGAAAATTGCCGGCATTGCGCATGACAGGGGAAAGGGAATTGTCATTGTCGTCAATAAATGGGACGCCGTGGAGAAAGACGGCAAGACGGTTTACCGTCACACCGAGCGGATACGGCAGGTGCTAAGCTTCATGACATATGCGCACATTGTGTTCATTTCGGCAAAGACGGGGCAGCGGGCCATTAAGCTGTATGAGATGGTAGAGGCGGTTCATCAGAACAATACGATGCGGATTTCCACGGGCGTGCTGAATGAGATCGTGACGGAGGCCGTCGCCATGCAGCAGCCGCCTTCGGATAAGGGAAAGCGGCTTAAGATATTCTATGTCACGCAGGTGTCGGTGAAGCCGCCCACGTTTGTCATATTTGTCAATAACAAGAAATTGATGCATTTTTCGTATGTGAGGTATTTGGAAAACCGGATTCGGGAGGCGTTTGGGTTCCAGGGGACGTCGCTGAAGTTTATAATCCGGGAGAGAAGGGGAGAGTGATCGTATGGTTTTAAGCCGGGCCGTCGCATTTTTGATCGGGTATTTTTGCGGGATCGTTCTGGTTGGATATATCTATAGCAGGTTGAAGCATCAGGACATCACGAAAGTGGGGAGCGGAAACGCGGGATCCACGAACGCGCTGCGGATGTACGGATGGAAAGCGGGCTTGATTACGCTTTTAGGGGATGTGTCAAAGCCGATGGTCGCCATATTGCTCACCTGGCTTCTGTTTAAGGAGAGGTCGCCGGAGGGCGTGCGCCTTTTAGAGCTGTATGCGGGCTTTGGCGCGATCATCGGGCATAATTACCCATTTTACATGAAGGACTTTAAGGGCGGGAAAGGGATTGCCTGCACCGGGGGCATGATGATTGCGTTCTGCCCGATCGAGGTTCCGGTCGGGATTTCCGTGTTTTTGCTTACGGTCGTCTTGACGAAATATGTCTCGCTTGGCTCGATCCTTGGCCTGATCAGCTTTTTTATTCAGACGGTCGCGTTTGGCGAGATGGGGCTTTTGAATGTGACGCAGGCTTATCGGATCGAGGTATACGTGTTGGCCGGGGTGATCATGGTGATGGGGATCTTTCGCCATCATGAGAATATCCGTCGGCTTTTGGCGGGAAATGAAAATAAATTCAGCATGAAAAAGAAGTAAGGAGGTGGACGCCCTATGGCAAATGTAGGGGTTGTAGGGGCCGGAAGCTGGGGCTGCGCGCTCGCGTCGGTATTGGACCATAACGGGCATACGGTCTCGGTTTGGTCTGTGATAGAGTCGGAGGTCGCCATGCTAAAGGAAGCGCATGAGCATCTGGAGAAGCTGCCCGGCGTGCCGCTGTCTGGGCGGATTTCTTTTACGACGGACTTAAAAGAGGCGGTGCATGGCATGGATTTGATTGTGCTTGCCGTGCCGAGCGCATTTACGAGGGAGACGGCAAGGAAGATGGCGCCGTTTGCCTCTCCCGGACAGGTGATCGTCAGCGTGGCGAAGGGAATCGAAGAGGACACGCTGATGACGCTTACAGAGATCATTGAAGAAGAGATTGCGGGAGCGGACGCCGCCGTCTTATGCGGGCCAAGCCATGCGGAAGAGGTCGGACGGCAGCTGCCTACGGCGCTTGTGGCGGGGGCAAAGACGAAAAAGACGGCGGATTATATTCAGGGGCTTTTCATGAATGAGGTGTTCCGAATCTATGTCAGCCCCGACGTGCTTGGAATGGAATTGGGCGGCGCATTGAAGAATGTGATCGCGCTGGCCGCCGGCATGGCGGACGGCTTAGGCTGCGGGGACAACACGAAGGCCGCGCTCATTACCCGTGGGATTACGGAGATCGGAAGGCTTGCCATTAAGATGGGGGCGAAGCTTGAGACGCTGCAGGGCTTAACCGGGATTGGGGATCTGATCGTGACCTGCGCCAGCAGGCATTCCAGGAACCGGAGGGCAGGCATGCTCATTGGGCAGGGATATTCGATGAAGCAGGCCATGGATGAGGTGAAGATGGTCGTGGAGGGCGTCTATTCCGCAAAAGCCGCGTTTGCGCTTGGAAAGAAATACGGCGTGTCCATGCCGATCATTGAGCAGGTCAACCGCGTGCTGTTTTTGGATGTTCCCGCAAAAGAGGCGATGACGGAGCTGATGCTGCGGGACGGGAAGATGGAGAACGCAGAGATAGGATGGGAGTAGCTTACTATGACGCATACGATACGGATAAAATATTTTTCAGAGGATATAGAACGGCTTCGGTATATTGACGGGAAATCCGACTGGATTGACCTGCGGGCCGCGGAGCGGGTAGAGCTTCGGGCGGGGGAATTTCGGCGGATTCCCCTTGGCGTCGCCATGCAGCTTCCCGAAGGGTATGAGGCGCATATCGCGCCCAGAGGCTCCACGTTTCTCAATTATGGGATTTTGCAGACGAACAGCGTCGGGGTGGTGGACAACACCTACTGCGGGGATGACGATATGTGGCAGATGCCCGTCTATGCCACGCGTGACGCGGTGATTGAAAAAAATGACCGTATCTGCCAATTCCGCATCATGGAAAACCAGCCGAGGGTCGCGTTTGAGGAATGCGACAGCCTTGCGGGGAAGAGCCGGGGCGGGTTTGGCAGCACGGGCAGGAGATGACGGCGCAGGCGTTTTTATAGTATGCGGCCAAAAAGAGAGGGCCAGGGCGTTTTGGGACGGAAAGTCAGATCCCGGGGCGCCCTGGCCCTTCGTTTCCGCTGTCAGAACAATCTTTTTCTGCAGCGATTTTGCGTATTCCGTATAGAGCTTATTTGAGTGTAGCATTGAGGGCCGCGAATCGCAAGAAAATTTTCATATCGTCTGGTTTTTTGGGACAGCCTGTGCTATAATCAAAGCGTTAGAGAAAAAATAGCAATGGAGGAAATAATATGAAAGGTAATGTTATCGTAGGACAGTCTGGCGGGCCGACCGCCGTTATCAATTCCAGCTTGGCGGGCGTTTATAAGACTGCCCTTGCGTGCGGCGCAGGCAAAGTGTACGGCATGCGTTATGGAATTGAGGGGTTACTTGCTGAGAAATATGTAGACTTGTCAGAGTATTTGAAGAGCGATTTGGACGTTGAGATCTTAAAGCATACGCCGGCTTCTTACCTTGGCACCTGCCGCTATAAGCTTCCGGCTTCGGAAGGCAATGAGGAATTGTATGAAAAGATATTCACGATCTTAAATAAATTGGAGATTGAGGTGTTGCTGTACATCGGCGGCAATGACTCCATGGACACCATCAAGCAGCTTTCCGACTATGCTGCGGCGCATGGCAAGTCCCAGAGGTTCATGGGCGTGCCAAAGACGATCGACAACGATCTTCCGATCACAGACCATACGCCGGGCTTTGGCAGCGCGGCAAAATATATTGCGTCGTCTGTGAAGGAAGTGATTTGCGACGGCCGCGGGTTCGCGAATACGCCGATGGTTACGATCATTGAGATCATGGGAAGGAATGCAGGATGGCTGACGGGAGCCGCCGCCCTTGCTAAGGGAGAGGACTGCGAAGGCGTGGATCTGATTTACCTTCCGGAAGTTGCGTTTGACACAAAAGAGTTTGTAAATGAAGTGAAAGAGATCATGAAGAAAAAGAGCACTGTCTTCGTCGCGATTTCCGAAGGAATCCGCACAGCGGACGGCACGTATATCAGCGAGCTTGGCGGAGGCTCCGATTATGTGGACGCATTTGGGCATAAGCAGCTTGCAGGCTCCGCGACCTACCTCTCGAACCTGATTGGAAGCGAGGTTGGCTGCAAGACGCGCGCGATTGAGTTCAGCACATTGCAGAGGTGCGCGTCCCATATGGCGTCATTGACGGACATTAATGAAGCGTTTATGGCTGGCGCCGCGGCGATGAAGGCGGCAGACGAGGGCGAGACGGGCAAGATGCCGGTGATTGAACGCGTGTCTGACCATCCATACCGCACGTCCACCAGCGTATATGACATTCATAAGATCGCGAACGTTGAGAAGATGGTGCCAAGGGAATGGATCAACGAAAAAGGCAACGGCGTGACGGAGGATTTCGTGAACTATGCGCTGCCATTGATTCAGGGCGAGTTCCATGGAATCATGGTGAACGGCCTGCCACGCCATCTGCGCCTGGACGATGGAAGGTAATCAGGCAATAGGATCAGCAGTTTGTACAGGGAAACATGATTGTTTCGTCGATTTGATGAAGCAATCATGTTTTTAGCAAAGCATTCGTCACAACAACAAGAAGCTGACTTTTATTTTGTGTAGTTCTTGAATAGCAAAACAGAGCAGAAATTTGTTAGAATAAAAGAAGATTGAAAGTACAAACTTTTAGGAGGAGAAAGGAATGGCTAGTTTATCATTAAAACATATTTGTAAAAAATATCCAAATGGTTTTGAGGCGGTGAAGGATTTCAACCTTGAAGTGGAAGATAAGGAGTTCATTATCTTCGTAGGGCCTTCAGGCTGTGGGAAATCCACGACGCTTCGAATGGTTGCCGGGCTAGAGGATATATCTTCCGGGGATTTCTACATTGACGGTAAGCGCGTGAATGACGTAGAGCCGAAAGACCGTGACATTGCGATGGTATTCCAGAACTATGCCCTGTATCCGCATATGACTGTGTTTGACAATATGGCGTTTGGCTTGAAATTGAGGAAAGTCCCGAAAGAGGAGATCAAGCAGAAGGTGGAAGAGGCCGCCAAGATCCTGGATTTGGACAAATTGCTGGACCGTAAGCCGAAGGCTTTGTCCGGCGGGCAGAGGCAGCGTGTCGCCATGGGCCGTGCGATTGTGCGTAATCCAAAGGTGTTCCTGATGGATGAGCCGCTTTCAAACTTGGACGCGAAGTTAAGGGTGCAGATGCGTTCTGAGATTTCTGCATTGCATCAGAGGCTAGGCGCGACGATCATTTATGTAACGCATGATCAGACAGAGGCCATGACGCTTGGAACCAGGATCGTTGTCTTAAAGGACGGCGTGATTATGCAGGTGGATTCTCCGATTAAATTGTACAATGAGCCGAATAACTTGTTTGTGGCGGGATTTATCGGATCGCCTCAGATGAACTTTATTGATGCGAAATGCTCGATTGAAGGCGGGAAAGCGGTTCTGTCCTTCGATAAGTTCAAAGTGGCGCTTTCTCCGGAGAAATCCAAGAAGCTTGCGGATGGCGGATACAATGGCAAGAATGTGCTGATGGGCATCCGTCCAGACGATATGGGCGATTCTGCAAGGGATTTTGACGAATATAAGGACAGCGTCATTGACGTTGACGTGACAGGGTATGAGCTGTTGGGGTCAGAGGTTATCCTGTATTTCCATCTCGGAGGCGTAAGTATGTGCGCGAAAGTGGATTCGTCCACTAAGGCGCGGTTTGGAGACCATGTGAAGCTGGCGCTCAATCCGAGTAAGATTCATGTGTTTGACAAGGAGACGGAGCAGACAGTCACGAATTAATCCGCAGCCGTAACCGTGCTGCTTTCTTCCCGGCCAGCCCTAGCTTGGATTGGCCGGGGATCTTGCCGTGATGGGGGCGGGGCATATGCGGTTATGCGCAAAGGGAGCGTAACGTAAATAGACAGAAAAGCCGGGTGCAGATCACCCGGTTTTTTGGCCTTATAGGAGGGGTTTTTTGTTATCAAATCATAGAATACAGTTGGCCTTAGACGAGATCAAGGAGATTTCCCGCATAGATCTGGCGCTTTACAATGAAATGGGGAAATTGCTGGCGGCGACATATGAGCCCAAAAAGGATTTAGAGGATATGATGACGGATTTTTCGCAATCTATGGCAGAGAGCCAGACAGTATCCGACTCTCATTTTTTTAAGGTGATGATAGAAGGCGAGGCGGCGTATCTCCTGCTGGTGAAATCCTCCACTGAAGGGGCGTATATGGTTGGGAAGCTGGCTGTCTGTCAGCTTCGCCATCTTGCCGAAGCGTACCGGGAGCAGTTTGACCGGAATAATTTTATGCAGAATGTCCTGTTGGGGAATCTGCTGGTTGTGGATATGTACAACAAGGCCAGGAAATTTCATATCGAGCAGGCGGAGCGCGTGGTGTATGTCATTGAAGTGGAGGGCAAGAAAGACACGTTGATTTTGGATTTGGTAAAATCTATGTTCGGCGGCTCTGCAAGGGATTTTGTGACGGAAATTGATGAGCAGAGCATCATCGTCATAAAGGACGTCAGGGATTTAAAGGAGGAGGGCGATCTGGAAAATATCGCCAGGATGATGGTGGACAACCTGCACAGCGAGGCTATGGTCCGCGTGCGTGCAGGCTATGGCAACCGGGTGTCTCATTTGCAGGACATCACCCGGTCGTTTCAAGAAGCGAAGATGGCGATTGAGGTCGGGAAGATTTTTTATGCGGAAATGGAGACGATTTCGTATAGCAGGCTTGGAATCGGAAGGCTGATCTATCAAATTCCGATGAGCCTTTGCGAGATGTTTATCCATGAGGTGTTTGGGGATGAGATACCGGATGTGTTTAATGAGGAGAATCTGGTGACGGTTCAGAAATTTTTTGAGAACAACCTGAATATTTCAGAGACGGCGAGGCAGCTGTTCGTGCATCGGAACACATTGGTATATCGTCTGGAGCGGCTGGAAAAAGCCATTGGCTTAGATATCCGTAAATTTGAGGAGGCGATGATATTTAAGATTGCCATGATGGTGCTGTCCCATATGTCCTATCAGAAAGGGGAGCAATCCTACATGAAGCAATAGACTATATTTTGGAAATGTGCTATACTGTAAAGGATTTACGGTTACAATGTGACGGTTTTGTTTGTAAAAGGGGGAAATGGCATGACGGACAATGAAAAGCTGGACTTAATCCTTTCTGAGATGCAGAATATGAAGCGGGATATGCAGGATATGAGGCAGGATATGCAGGATATGAAGCAGGATATCAGCGACATAAAACAGAAAGTGACGAAAATGGATTTGGTGATTGAGAATGAGCTGCGCGTGAATATTCAGCGTGTGGCGGAAGGGCATCTTGACCTGTCAAGGAATCTTCATGAGGCGATGAAGCCAAGCAGCGAAGTTGAAATGCTTGCGATCAAAGTTAGGATGCTGGAAAGCGACGTGAGAGATTTAAAATTAAAGTTGGCATAACGGCGGCTTTAGGGGAAAGGCGAAAGGCAAGCGCCGCTGCAGGATATGGAGGGAGGATTGGGCTTGAGTCAGTCGAGAGGGATGAAGCTATGGGATGTGCTGTATCCCGTGTGCATTTATTTTGTGGTGACGGCAGTGACGGCGATCCTTTTGGATTATGTGCTGCCAGAATCTGTGGATTCCAGGCTGCTAAGGCAGCTTCTCACCTCGTTTGCGGCTTTGCCGTTTCTGTATTCGTTTTACCGGCAGGATGTTCGGATGCAGGGGGAGCTTTCTATGGGGGCGTTTGGAAAGCCGCCTAAGACGCGCCCGCTGCATCTTCTGGTGATGTTTTTCACGGGAGGGCTTTTGGCTCTTGCGCTCAATAACCTGCTTGGCCTTGCCCGCATTGCGGAGCATTCCGCGGCTTATCGCCAGGTGGAGCAGACTTTTTACACCGGAAGGCTTGCGCTTGAGATTTTCGCGCTCTGCGCCGTCATTCCGCTTGTGGAGGAGCTTTTGTACCGCGGGATTGTGTATGGGAGGCTTCGGCGCTGGCTTGGCGCGGCGCCTGCCATGCTGCTTTCCGCGCTGATTTTTGGCCTGATCCATATGAATTTGGCGCAGTTTATCTATGCATCCCTCTTTGGCCTGATTTTGGCCTTTTTCGTGGATCGGACGGGGAGCATTTTGGGCGCCTTCGCCGCGCATATGGCGGCGAATTTAACGAGCGTGCTTCGGGCGGAGACAGGCGCGTTTGCTTTTATGGATCAAAATCTGACTGTGCAGCTTGCCTTGACGGCGGCGTTTATGCAGCTGTCTCTGCTTGGCATTTTTTTCCTGCTGCGTGCATATCCTTTGGACAGAACGTGAGGGGCATGGGATGAAGCGGATTTTTGTGGCGGAGGACGACGCGGCGTTAAGCCGGGGCATTTGCATGGCGCTTCAGTCGGATGATCTGGCGCTGATCCCATATGGGACGATCCGGGAGGCGCGGCTTAAGGCGAGACGGCGAAGGCATTCAGGCGGTTTTACCGCGCCCCGTCGGTTGGCGAGGAAGAGGGCGTGGGGATTGGCCTGTATTTGGCCAGGCAGATGATTGCTGGTGAGAACGGCTATCTGGAAGTGAAGTCGAAGTAAGGGAGCGTGTTTTACGTGTGCCTTCCCGCAGTTTTTTGAAGGGAAGGCTGTGGAAAAATAGGGCATTTGCCGCCAAGGAAATGGCGCAGGGTTTTCTGTATGTTCAGGAAGCCCTGCGCCGTTTTCGCCACACATTCTAAACGGTTCAATAAATCTAACCGCTTAAACAGAGCTGCGTTGAAGAAGAAAAGGCGGCTTAGCCCTTGAACCGCGGGCAGGCTTGCGATAAGATGGAATTGGAGGAACGGCGTAAGCGATGGGAAAGGAGCGTTATGGACAAGAAGCAATACGAATACGACACAAAAATTGAGAGCGCCCAGGGCAAGGGCGGCGCCTATGTGGCATTTCCATACGATGTGAGGAAGGAGTTTGGCGCGGGCCGGGCGAAGGTGTATGTGGAATTTGACGGGGAGCCGTATGAGGGGAGCGTCGTGAATATGGGGGTCAAAAACCCAGACGGCTCCATTTGCTACATTATCGGGATACGAAAAGACATCCGTGAGAAAATCGGCAGGCAGCCGGGGGATTTGGTTCATGTCATGGTAAGGGGCAGGGAGGGGATGTAATGGCATTTACGGTTTACGCCAGAATGAAGAAATTGGGGAAGGAGAGCCGCAAGGATCTGCCCGCGTCCCCGTTTGCCCTGGAGCGAAGGCCAAAGACGCTGCGGGAGCTTTTGACGGGGCTGGCTATGCTTTTGGCGGAGGATTACAACGGCAGGAAAGACAGCGGGCAGCTCCTTCCGTTTTTGACGCAGGGGGAGATTCGGAGCCAGGCGGCGGCCGGGAAGGTGTCGTTTGGCGTGCATGGCGGCGCTTACGCGTCGGCGCAGGAGGCGGCGGAGGTGGCCGTCGCGTGCTTTGAGGACGGGATGTACCGCGTGTTTTGCGGGGAGGAGGAGCTGACGGAGCTGGACGGCGCGATTGACGTCGCAGAGGGCGCGGCGTTCACCTTTATCAGGCTGACAATGCTTACGGGATGGTAAAATGCAGGAGGGGAAGGAACAATGTATACGTATGAGACGAGAAGGAAGCTTACTGTGGCGTGGGTGGAGGGCGTAAGGGAGCGCGGAGGGCATCTTTCCGAGCAGGAAAAAGAAATGCTCCCGGATATCTATGCCTATGGGATTCCAAGAGAGGCGTGCGATACGATGCGGCGGCTTTTGACGGATGGGAAATACCCTTCCTTAAGCCGCCTGTATCAGAAGGAGCATCCGGCGTTAGTGGATGTCTGCGTGCCAAAGGGGCGCCAGGGGGAATTCTACTATGCCCTAGATCAGATGAATCAGTATCAAATGACGGCGGGATGGCATCGCAGGAGCCTGCGCTCTGAAAGCTATGCCCCGTTTGTGGATCGGAGCGTGCGGCTGCTGCGGGCGTATTCCAGGATGGAGTTTTACGGCGTGGCGCTTTCGGATCTTCTGACAGGGAATGTGGATGCGGAGCTGTTTGACCATGCAAGGTCGGACTATCTGCCTTATGCAGAGATGCTTGCGGCGCAGATTGACATGGGCGTGGAGGGAGCGGCGCAGGCCGTGAAGGATTTGCTGCTTGGCGAGGGGAATACGCTTATGGTCAGCCATGAGCTGATCCGTGGCGTCGTGATGTGCCAGGACAAAGAGCTGTATGCGCTTTTGGGGAAGTTCCTGCTTGCGGCGCGGCTGCAGGAAGGCGCGCGGCAGGCCGTCTGTGAGACAATGGACGAAGGGCGGCCGGAGGCGTTTTTGCATCTGTTTTCCGTGATTGAGGAGCATCATTTGATTCGGTATTCTTCCGTGAAGCGCGCCGTCGCCACTTGGATTGGGATTTTCAACGAAATGAGCGTGGACAGGATCAGTGAAAAGCTGGTGGGCCTGATGGGGCGCTGTCTGCGGGATGCGGCCTTTGTAAAAGAGCAGCTTGCCACGGAAGACGCGGTGGGCATTAGCTGCGCGCTTTGGGCGCTTGGCTTTTTTTGCGCGCAGGATGCGGTGGACGCCGTCGTCCATCTGGCGCGCCATGGCACAAGGCATCAGAAAATGACGGCCTCTTACTTTTGCCGCTCCCTCCAGGAGGGCAGGCTTAAGATGCAGGCGGCGAAGGAGATCATTTTGCGGCATCCAGAGGATATGGAGCTTGTGGCCTGTTTTTTCCCGAGCTTTATGGATGGGGCAGACGCCACGTTTTATCAGCTTACCAAAGACGATGGGAGTAAGAAGGAGGCCACGCCGCCGAAGAAGATGGACGCGACGGAGCTGTTTGACAGCAAGGAGGAGGCCAGGGAGGCATACGTCACGCTCAAAGGCATTCTGGATCGGATTCCCAAAAAAGGCTTTGTGAAAAGCCCCTGCATCTTCCCTTGGCATCAGGTGGAGATCACCCAGTCGGAGGCAGTCACGCGGATGTGCCTGATTGCCTGGATGCTTCAGGACGATGCGCTGCTTGACGAGGCGGCGCGCCTGATTCCGCTGATTGGGCAGGGCGGGGGCTACTATGGCACGTCAAGGGCGGCGGTCGCAAGGACGCTGCTTTACCGTCCCAAGACGGCGGCGCGCAAGGAGGCATTGTTTGCGCTTCTGCACAATGCGGAGCAATCCGCCAATGAGGCGGCGCACCTTTTGGTGGACAGCATGGAGCTTTCCGCGGAGGACTTTCTGCTGATTGAGAAGAATTTAAAATACAAAAAAGGCCGTGCGGGGACGCTAAAGATTCTGCAAAGGCAGGACGGGGAGAGCCTGGCTTTCTGCATCGGGAGGCTGCTTAGCGCAAAGTCGGAGGAATGCCATATGGGCGGCTTGGATCTTGCCCTGTGGCTTAAGAAGGAGGGGAAGGAAAGCTTTGCAAAGGCGATTCCTTTCCTAAAGGCGTTAAAAAGCCCTACCGGGAGGGAGCAGGTGCTTTTGGATGAGCTGCTTTCGGAGGAAAGCGAGGCGCAGGATATTTTGCGCACGCCGGGCTATGGCCTTTATGACGTGGACAAGGCGTGGGTTTTGCCAGAGGTGAAGGCAGGCTGCGCCGATGCGTCGGAGCTGTTTGCCTGTGGGGAGGGCGCGTGCATTGGCCTGATTCAAGGCTTGGATCGGCTGGTGGGGGAAAATAAGGATCGGACGTATCGGGACAGTTGGGATGATGAGCTGCTTTTAGGGGATAAGCTTAGGACGGTGAAAAAAAAGAACGGCGGATCGGACGGTACGCCTTTGGACGCGTATCCCTTCCGCGAGCTTTGGGAAGGGTTTTATGAGACGAAGGTGAACGATCCCAATCTTCTCTTAGAGGCATATTTGTATCTGCAGTGCTGGTGGCGTGCGGGCGACTATGGGAAAAACAAAAATCTGTACAAAGAAGTGTTTGGGAAAGGAGCAAAGCAAGCGCCGCCGTTTGAGAAGCTGGATATC
Organism: uncultured Roseburia sp.; assembly: GCA_947652855.1. Taxonomy (GTDB): domain Bacteria; phylum Bacillota; class Clostridia; order Lachnospirales; family Lachnospiraceae; genus Roseburia_B. The sequence goes on from CANTEO010000018.1 coordinate 15,831, forward strand.
CTGCTTTCTTACCGGGATCAAGTGAACACGATTTTGCGCGCGCTCTTTTTGCAGTATGTGCCGGATTCTTTTAAGGCGAGCTTTGCCCTGTCTGCAATGAAAAAATTCCTCTCCGTGTTAAATCCGTCGAACGACCTGATTTTTTACGATGAGAAATGGTTTGGGAAAACTGAGACGTACACCAAGCGGGCAGTGGAGCTGCCGATCTTTCAGCAGCTCTGCGACTGGCTTCCCGGCCTGGAGGACGAGGACTGGGGCAGCGCCTTTGCGCTGAAATTTCAGCTTCAGCAGCATTATTGGGAGCAGAAGGGCAGGGAAAGAAGCCGCTATGCCTATGACAGCGCGCGCGCCTATTTGCAGGCTTCGGATTATGTAAAGTGCTGCCTTGCAGGTGTTTGGGATAAAGATTTGTTTTACAAGGCGATAGTTACGTTCCATGATCTGGGGAGCCTTTTGGAGCCGGTCAGCTCCGTGGAGCAGAAAGGGGCGGTGCCGTATCGGAGGGTGCGGGGAATCGCGTTCTTTTTCGGGCGCGACGCGATACAGCCCGTGGATGGGAGGTTCCGCTTTGACGAGATGAGAGGGGAAATGCCCCAGATGGCCTTCGCGCATGAGATTTATGAGGAGCTTCTGCCCGTGACGTTAGCGGTGGAGCTGAAGCGCGGGGAGCAGGCCACGCCATTTTCCCGGCATATCTGCTGCATTCAGGTGATTTATGGCATTGACTATATGATCCAGATCCTAACGGCGTTGGGGCAGGATCCCTTGCAGCGCGGCTACAGCTGCTATTCCTCTGACGGTGACCGGCGCATGGCGTTAAGCCATTTGCTGAAGGTCTGCATGCCAAAGCCAGGAGAGACGGCGCTTGACTTAAAGGCGGCGTTAAAAGGGACGGACATTACCAAAAAACGCCTGGTGGAGCTTGCGATGTATGCGCAGCAGTGGATTCCGATGGTGGAGGAGTATTTAAAGCTGCCTGGGTTTGCAAGCGCGTGCTATTATTTCATGGCGCACACCAGCGACTGCATGGACGACGAGACGGCCTCCATCGTCGCCAGGTACACGCCGCTTTCCCCAGAGGAGCTTGGGGACGGCGCGTTTGACGTGAGCTGGTTCTTTGAGGCCTATGGAAAGCTTGGGGAGAAAAACTTCGCCCTGCTTTACGGCGCGGCGAAATATTCCTCGTCGGGGACGGCGCATGGCCGGGCGAGGAAGTATGCGGACGCCGCGCTTGGCAAGGTGTCGAGGGAGGCGCTGGAAGGCGAGATTGACGCGAAGCGCAACAAAGACCTTCTGATGAGCCTTGGCCTGCTTCCGCTCCCAAAGGCGAAAAAGGCCAGGGAGGACGAGCTGTTCGCGCGGTATTCCTATATTCAGAAGTTTAAGAAGGAGAGCCGGCAGTTTGGGGCGCAGCGGCGCGCCAGCGAGGGGCGCGCGGCGGAGCTTGCGCTTCGCAACTTAAGCGTGAACGCGGGCTTTACGGACGTGACGCGCTTAACGCTTCGGATGGAGCATAAGCTTGCCCAGTCCGCAGCCCCGTATTTTACGTGGCGCGCCATTGAGGAGATTGAGGTTCGGGTGTCTGTGGATGCCTATGGGAAAAGCGCCATAGAATGCAGGAAGGGCCAAAAGCCCTTAAAGTCCATCCCTGCAAAATATAAGAAGCATGAGGCGGTTTTGGAATATCAGGAAACGCATAAGCGGCTGAAGGAGCAGTACCGCCGGACGAAGCAGATGCTGGAGCAGGCCATGGAGGATGGCACGGAGTTTGAGGCGTGGGAGCTTTTGGAGCTGCAGAAAAATCCTGTGGCGCGCCCGATCGCCGCGCCGCTTGTGATGCTGTTTTGCGGAAAGAAAGAAGGCATGGGCTTTTTGACAAAAGAGGGCATGACGGATTCCTTGGGCAATGCCATCCCAGTCAAGCCGTCGGATAAGGTTCGGATTGCCCACCCGTATGACCTTTACCGGGAGGGGCATTGGCACGCGTATCAGAAGCTGCTGTTTGAGCGGCAGGAGAAGCAGCCGTTTAAGCAGGTGTTCCGGGAGCTGTACGTAAAATTAGAGGAAGAAATGGAAAAAGAGGAGTCCAGGCTCTTTTCCGGCAATCAGATTCAGCCGCAGAAGACGGTCGGCGCCCTGCGGGCGCGGCGGTGGGTGGCCGATTATGAGGACGGGCTGCAGAAAGTCTACTATAATGAGGACATTGTGGCCCGCATTTATGCGATGGCCGACTGGTTTTCCCCAAGCGACGTGGAGGCGCCCACGCTGGAATGGGTGGCGTTTTTGAACCGGAAGACGGGGAAGCCTATGAAAATCAAAGAGATCCCGGACGTCATCTACAGCGAGGTCATGCGGGACGTTGACCTGGCAGTGAGCGTGGCCCATGCGGGCGGCGTGGATCCTGAGACGAGCCATTCGACGGTAGAGATGCGGCGGGCGATCGTGGCGTGCAGCATGGAATTGTTTGGGCTTACGAACGTCACGCTAAAGGACAGCCACGCCATAATTGACGGGAAGCTGGGGCAGTATTCCGTACACCTTGGGAGCGGCGTCGTGCATCAGGCTGGCAACGCCATGCTGTTCGTCATTCCCGTCCATTCTCAGCACAGGGGGCGCATCTTCCTTCCGTTTGTGGACGACGACCCAAAGACGGCGGAGATTGTGTCGAAGGTGCTGCTGTTCGCGCAGGACGATACGATCAAGGACCCGAAGATCCTCTCACAGATCCGGTAGCGGCTCCTGCATGAAAAACTGGAATGTTGTCCATACTTTAACATATGATATAGAGGAAGGAAGGAAATCATGAAAACCATTGAAGATCTTTACCGTGCGATTATGGACAGGGAATTGAAAAATGGAAGGGAGCTGATGGAGGAGTACGACAATTATTCCATGGACTGCCTGCTGCATCCGGGGAGCCACGCGCCTGTCATTTCCGTTGGGAGCTGTGATTCCTGCGGGGATGGCGGGGAGTGCAGGAATTCCTGCATTTTTGACGCCATAGAAAAAATCAATGGCAGGATTTATATTGACCCCCAAAAGTGTACAGGCTGCGGGGCGTGCGTGGATGCCTGCAAGATGGGGCATTTGATGGAAAACAAAGAAATCTACCCGGTGCTTGAGGCGCTCTGCGATCATGGCAGGGAAGTGTACGCGCTGATCGCCCCGGCATTCGTGGGCCAGTACGGCAAAGAGGTGACGACCGGGCAGCTGCGGTCCGCATTTAAGAAAATCGGGTTCCATGGGATGGTGGAGGTGGCGGCGTTCGCTGACATCTTAACGTTAAAGGAGGCGCTGGAGTTTGACGCGCATGTGCAGAAAGAAGGCGATTTTCAGCTGACAAGCTGCTGCTGCCCTGTGTGGATCGCCATGATACGGAACATCTATCAGGATTTGGTGGGCCATGTGCCGGGGGCGGTCTCCCCGATGATTGCCGCGGGGCGGATTGTCAAGAAGCTGCACCCGGACGCCGTGACCGTCTTCATTGGCCCTTGCATGGCGAAAAAGAAAGAGGCGAGGGAGCCGGACATTGCGGACGCGGTGGACTATGTGCTTACATTCCAGGAGACGTGGGATTTTTTCGAGGCGATGAATGTGGATCTGCACAAAATGCAGGAGGATGAGCGCGAGCATTCTTCCAGGGCCGGGCGGATTTATGCCAGGACAAGCGGCGTCAGCGAGGCCGTGAGGGCGACAGTCGAGCAGCTTGACCCCGAAAAGAAAGTGAAGGTGAAGGCGGCGCAGGCCGACGGCGTGAAAGGCTGCAAGGAGCTGATCGAAAAGATACAGCGCGGGGAGGCGGACGCGAATTTCTTCGAGGGCATGGCCTGCAGCGGCGGCTGCGTGGGAGGCCCGAAGGTCATGATTGACAAAAAAGCCGGAAAGGCGTTGGTGAACCAGTACGGCGACGAGGCGAAGTATCAGACGCCGCTTGAGAACCCTTACGTGAAGGAGCTTTTGGAGCGGCTTGGGTTTACGGACATCCGCGACTTTTTAGAGCGCAGCGACCTCTTGACGCGGAGCTTTTCGTAGCCATGGCGCCACGGGCGGGCGCCCGGCCATAAAAAGCCGCCCTGTGGGGCGCCGGGCGGCTTTGAAGCCGCCTGGCGCAGTTTGAAAAAAAACTTGTCGAAAGTATTGATTTTTTAGCGTAAGAATTATACAATATTACATTAGAGGCGGCAAGAAAACCGCCAGGATTTGGCACTTATTAACTAATTAAGGAGGAAATCAAATGTCAAGAGCAAAACAGTCAATGGATGGTAATACAGCGGCGGCGCATGTAGCGTATGCCTTTACGGATGTCGCGGCAATTTACCCCATTACGCCATCCAGCCCGATGGCTGACACTGTGGATCAGTGGTCCGCGGCAGGGCAGGAGAACATTTTTGGAAATCAGGTGAAGGTGGTGGAGATGGAGTCAGAGGCAGGCGCGGCAGGCGCGGTGCACGGCTCCCTTGCGGCAGGCGCGTTAACGACGACCTTCACCGCGTCTCAGGGCCTTCTTCTTATGATCCCAAATATGTACAAGATTGCCGGGGAGCAGCTTCCCTGCGTGTTTGACGTGTCTGCGCGTACCGTGGCGACGCAGTCGCTGAATATCTTTGGCGACCACAGCGACGTATACGCATGCCGTCAGACGGGCTTTGCGATGCTGTGCGAGACCAACCCGCAGGAAGTGATGGACTTAAGCCCGGTGGCGCATCTGGCGACAATTGAGGGGAAAGTCCCATTCATTAACTTCTTTGACGGATTCCGCACGTCCCATGAGATTCAAAAGATCGAGAAGTGGGATTTTGCAGATTTGAAGGAAATGTGCAACATGGACGCTGTGAAGGCGTTCCGCGACCATGCATTGAATCCAGAGCATCCGGCGATGCGCGGCTCCCATGAGAACGGCGACGTGTTCTTCCAGCACCGTGAGGCGTGCAACCCGGTATACGACGCGCTTCCGGCAATCGTTGAGAAATACATGGCGAAGGTCAATGAGAAGCTCGGCACGGACTATGGCCTGTTCAATTATTATGGCGCAAAGGACGCAGACCGCGTCATCGTGGCGATGGGCTCCATCAACGACGTGGCGGAGGAAGTGATTGACTACCTGACCGCCAAGGGCGAGAAGGTCGGCCTGATCAAGGTGCGCCTGTACCGTCCATGGGTTTCAGACGCGTTCTTAAAGGCCCTGCCAAAGACGGCGAAGAAGGTCGCCGTGCTGGACAGGACGAAAGAGCCAGGCTCTTTGGGCGACCCGCTGTACTTAGACGTAGCCGCGACGCTGCGTGAGGCGGGATTGGACGCTATCGTCCTTACGGGCGGGCGTTATGGCTTAGGCTCCAAGGACACGCCGCCATCCTCCGTGTTCGCGATTTACAAGGAACTGGAAAAAGACGCCCCGAAGGCGCGCTTTACCGTCGGAATCGTGGACGACGTGACGAACTTGAGCTTGCCGGAGGTGAAGCCGGCTCCGATCACGGCGGCGGAAGGCACCGTGGAATGCAAGTTCTGGGGGCTTGGCGGCGACGGGACCGTAGGCGCGAACAAAAACTCCACAAAGATCATTGGCGACCATACCGACAAATTCATCCAGGCATACTTCCAGTATGACTCCAAGAAGACGGGCGGCGTCACCATTTCCCACTTAAGGTTCGGCGACAAGCCAATCAGAAGCCCATACTACATCAATCAGGCGGACTTCGTGGCGTGCCACAACCCGGCTTATGTCAACAAGGGCTTTAAGATGGTGCAGGACGTGAAGCCGGGCGGCGTGTTCATGATCAACTGCCAGTGGTCGGATGCGGAATTGGAGCATCACTTAAATGCAGAGGCGAAGAAATATATTGCGGACAACAACATTCAGCTTTATACGATCAACGCCATCGACAAAGCCATTGAGATCGGCATGGGCAAGCGCACGAACACAATCTTGCAGTCCGCGTTCTTTAAGCTGGCGAACGTGATGCCGATTGACGAGGCGGTGGACTTCATGAAGGCCGCTGCGAAGAAATCCTATGGCAAGAAGGGCGACGCCGTCGTGGAGATGAACTACAAGGCCATCGACGCGGGCGTTGACGCAGTACATAAAGTGGAAATCCCGGATTCCTGGAAGAACCCTGCGGCGGATCCGGCCAAGAAGGCTTACAAGGGCCTGCCAAAGACCGTGAAGATGGTAGAGGAATTGATGGATCCGATTTCCTTAATGGATGGCGACAGCCTTCCGGTATCGGCATTCTCAGAGAACCCGGACGGGCAGTTCGAGCTTGGCGCGGCCGCATATGAGAAGCGCGGCACGGCAGTCACGGTCCCGACCTGGAATGCGGAGAAGTGCATCCAGTGCAACCAGTGCGCGTTCGTATGCTCCCATGCCACGATCCGTCCGTTTATGTTAAGCGACGAAGAAGTGAAGGCGGCTCCAGAGAACATTAAGCTTGCGGACATGAAGCCAAAGGCGGGCGAGTACAAATATACGATGAGCGTCTCCCCATTGGACTGCATGGGCTGCGGCGAGTGCATCACCGTCTGCCCGGTAGGCGCAATCGAAATGGTGCCGCAGGAATCCCAGGCGGCGGAGCAGCCGGTATTCGATTATTTAGTGGCGAACGTAGGGAAGAAGCCGGGCATGCCGGCGGACAATACCGTAAAGGGATCCCAGTTCAATCAGCCGCTGCTTGAGTTCTCCGGCTCCTGCGCGGGATGCGCCGAGACTTCCTATGCGCGCTTGATTACGCAGCTGTTTGGGGAGCATATGTACATCTCCAACGCGACAGGATGCTCCTCCATTTGGGGCGGCCCGGCGGCGACCTCGCCGTATACGGTGCATAAGGATTCCAAGAAGGGCCCGGCTTGGGCGAACTCCCTGTTTGAGGACAACGCGGAGCATGGCCTTGGAATGCAGATTGGGCAGAAGGTGCTTCGCGACCAGGCGATTGCCAGCGCGGAGAAATGCGCTTCTTCAGATAAGGCGGGCGAAGAGCTGAAAGCGGCGTTTGCGAAATTTATGGAGACAAAGGACAGCACCGTAGAGAACGCGGCGGCGACGGACGCATTGGTGGCTGAGCTTGAAAAAGCGGCGAGCGCGGGATGCCCTGACGCGGCGGCGGCGCTGGACAAGAAAGATTACCTTGCGAAGAAATCCATCTGGATCCTTGGCGGCGACGGATGGGCATATGACATCGGCTTTGGCGGGTTAGACCATGTGCTTGCTTCTGGCGAGAACGTAAACGTGATGGTATTCGACACAGAGATGTATTCGAACACCGGCGGCCAGGCGTCCAAGGCTTCGAACATCGGTGAGGTTTGCCAGTTCGCGGCGTCCGGCAAGGACATCGGCAAGAAGAGCCTTGCGGAAATCGCAATGAGCTATGGCTATGTATACGTGGCGCAGATCGCCCTTGGCGCGAATATGGCGCAGGCGGTTAAGGTCATTGCGGAGGCAGAGGCGTACAACGGGCCATCCTTAATCATCGGCTACGCTCCATGTGAGCTGCACGGCGTGAAGGGCGGCATGAACCACTGCCAGGATGAGATGAAGAAAGCGGTGGCGGCAGGCTACTGGAACCTCTTCTCCTTCAATCCGGCATTAAAGGCAGAGGGCAAGAACCCGTTCACGCTGACCTCCAAGCCAGGCGACGGCACCTATCAGGACTTCTTGAACAACGAGACGCGCTACAGCCGTTTGGCAAGGTCCTTCCCGGATCGCGCCAAGAAGCTGTTTGCAGAGTCTGAGCAGGCGGCGAAAGACCGTTATGAGCATCTGCTTCGGTTAGTGGAGCTTTACAAATAATACATTCTCTATGTAAAGAAGATATGCATTTAGGCATCCCCCGAAAGGGGGATGCCTAATCATTTGCTTTGTTTGCTGCGGGCGTAATCTGGCGGCATTTCGTAACAGTCCAGCCTAGGGCTGTGCCTCCGCTGGAAAGGAATCCGAAGGCGGAATCGTTACGTGCATTCTGAAGGAATGAATAAGTGGAGCGGGAAAGCCCGAAAGAACGATGAAGCAGTTATGATTGGGGATTTTTCATGGGGAACTGCGGAACAGACGAACAGATTGCTGGAGCAGCTGCATGGGAGCCTGTTTTTGATAACAGGCGGAAGGCTGTCCTGTGCCATTACCCCATATGGCTTCGTTTCTTGAACTTCCCGGCCAAAAAGATGGACGTGGGGCCGTCCGCCCCACAAATGACAGTCACGGCCCTCGCCGACTTGCCAGCCTTTCTTTTTTTCTTGAATATCCATCCTGCGAGCATGGCGGCGCACGCCGCGGCTAAAGTTAAGCATCCGATTTTTCTCATTTCGATTCTCCTTTGTGTGTTTTTAGCTGAATTATAGCACAGAACGGCCTTCTTTTCCTAGAAAATTTAGAAAAGCTATTGAAAATTCATAAGAAATTATATACAATTACCCGTAGGCAATTTTAATATAAAAATAGATGGAGGGCAAAAAATGAGCAGTAGCAACAACAGCTTGGCGATGCAGCGCATTGTTAAGTTACTTGACGATAGCAGTTTCATGGAAATTGGCTCCCTCGTCACAGCAAGAAGCACAGATTTTAATTTGTCAAATACGGAAACACCTTCCGACGGCGTCATCATTGGGCATGGGCAGATTGACGGAAACCTGGTATTTGTATACAGCCAGGACGCGTCTGTATTAAACGGCACCATTGGGGAGATGCATGCGAGGAAAATCGCCTCTGTTTACGATATGGCAATGAAAATGGGGGCTCCGGTCATTGGATTTTTAGACTGCGCGGGCATCCGTCTTCAAGAGTCGGTGGACGCGCTGAACGGCCTGGGGCAGATTTACTTGAAGGAGGCGGAGGCGTCCGGCGTGATCCCGCAGATCTCCGCTGTATTTGGCACGTGCGGCGGCGGGCTTACGACAGTTTCCGCGATGTGTGACTTTACTTTCATTGAGGCGTCAAAAGGGAAGATGTTCGTCAATTCCCCGAACGCGATTCCGGGCAACCGCATTGACAAGTGCGACACTTCTTCCGCGGAGTATCAGTCGAAGGAGACGGGCTGCGTGGATGGGATCGGCACGGAGGATGAGATTTTGGAATCCATCCGGAATCTGGTATGTCTGCTCCCGGGCAACAGCGCGATGGGCGGCCTGACGGAAGAGTGCGTGGATGACTTAAACCGCGCCTGTGAGAACGTAAGCGGCATGAAGGGCGACCCGCGCTTTGTGTTGAGCGAGATTGCGGACGATCATGTGTTTTTTGAGACGAAGAGGGATTATGCGAAGGACATGGTGACCGGCTTCCTCCGCCTGAATGGGACGACTGTTGGGGCTGTCGCGAACTGCACCGAAGTGTACGATGAAGAGGGCAAGAAGTCGGAAGAGTTCGCAAATGCCTTAAGCGCAAGGGGATGCGGCAAGGCGGCGGATTTCGTGAGCTTCTGCGACGCGTTTGACATCCCGGTGCTTTCCTTAACGAACGTCAAAGGCTATAAGGCGGGCAAATGCTCCGAGAGCAATCTGGCAAAGGCGATGGCGAAGCTTACATACGCTTTCTCCTCAGCGGATGTGCCAAAGGTGAGCCTGATTGTGGGCGAGGCGTATGGGAGCGCGTATGTGACGATGAACGCGAAGGCGATTGGCGCGGATTTGGCCTATGCGTGGCCGGATGCGAAAATCGGCATGATGGAGCCGGAGCTGGCGGCTAAGATCATGTATGCGGATGAGGGCGCAGACGTGATTGCGCAGAAGGCGAAGGAGTATGACAAGCTGCAGTCAAGCGTGCAGGCCGCTGCAAAGAGGGGTTATGTGGATTTGATCATTGAGCCGGAGACGACCAGGAAATACCTTGTCGCCGCTTTTGAGATGCTGTATACCAAAAGCGTCCCGGATTCCATGAAAAAGCATGGTACAAAATAAATAGAAAGGTGAAGTTTCATGAAGAAAAAAATATTTCTGATTGCCGCCATGTGCTTAATGCTGTTGGGCCTGGCAGCATGTGGGCAAACGGATCCTACGACAGTCGATTATAATGGATACAGTTATGAGGACTTACAGACGAATTGTCAGGGGACGGTGCAGACATTGGCGTATCTGTCCGAGGAAGACAAGTCCTATTATCTTGAGAACGGCGCCGAGACGGTGAAAAATTTGATTGACAGATGGGACGAGGCCGTTTCGGAGTATGGCGCTTTTGTGGACTATGGTGAGTTTCAGATTACGAAATCCGGCAAGACGCTGACCGCGGAGCAGACGCTTCATATGGAAAAACGGGATGCGGTGCTGAACTACATCTATACCTACCATTCCATGGAAGTGGAGGACATCACGATCGACGGCATCTATTCCGTTGGGGAGAAGATGTCAACTGCGATCATGAACACCTTTATGGGGATTGCGGTCGTGTTTGCCGTATTAATCATTATCTGCCTGCTGATCTGCTGCTTTAACATTTTCCCGTATCTGGAGAAGAGGAAGGCGGCGAAGGCGGCTCCAGAGGCTGACGCAGTGGCGCAGATTGCGGCGCGCGAGGAGCGTGAGGAGACAGTGGACGAGACGGACGACGGCGAGCTTGTCGCGGCAATCGCGGCGGCGATTGCGGCATCGGAAGGGACGTCTACGGACGGCTTTGTAGTGCGCTCCATCCGCAGGAGATAGGATTGAAAGACAGAGAAATTGCATTTCGTTTCATCCGGGGCTTTACCGGTGGCTTATAAAAAATTCAGGAGGATTATTTCAATGAAAAATTATACAATTACCGTAAATGGAACTGTTTATGACGTTACTGTAGAAGAAGGGGCAGGACAGGGAGCGGCTCCGGCGCCAAGGAGGATGGCGGCTGCGGCTCCGAAGGCTGCGCCTGCTGCGGCTCCGAAGGCTGCGGCGTCAGGGGCCGGCAACGTAAAGATTGAGGCGAAGGCTGCCGGGAAAGTGTTTAAGATTGAGGCGAATGCCGGAGCTGCGGTGAAGAAAGGCGACGCGATCTTAATCCTTGAGGTCATGAAAATGGAGACGCCGGTTGTGGCGCCGGAAGACGGCACGGTCGCAAGCATTGATGTTGCTGTAGGAGATCAGGTAGAATCAGGTACATTGCTCGCAACATTAAACAATTAATCAGGAGGTTGAAAGACGATGTCATATATTCTCGATACAATGGGGAATCTCCTGCATCAGACTGCGTTTCTGAATCTGACGTGGGGGAATTACCTCATGATTGCGGTCGCCTGTTTTTTCTTATACCTGGCGATTGCAAGGGGCTATGAGCCATTGCTGCTTGTTCCGATTGCGTTTGGCATGCTCTTGGTAAACATTTACCCGGACATCATCGCAAGCCCGGAAGAGACGGGCAACGGCATCGGCGGCCTGCTGCATTATTTCTTTTTGATGGATGAGTGGTCGATTTTGCCTTCGTTGATTTTCCTTGGCGTCGGCGCGATGACGGACTTTGGCCCACTGATTGCGAACCCGATCAGCTTTCTGCTTGGGGCGGCGGCGCAGTTCGGCATTTTCGGCGCGTATCTGCTTGCGATCTTCATGGGCTTTAATGATAAGGCTGCCGCTGCCGTGTCCATCATCGGCGGAGCGGACGGCCCGACCTCCATTTTCCTGGCGGGCAAGTTGGGCCAGACCGGACTGATGGGGCCGATTGCGGTCGCGGCCTATTCTTACATGGCGCTTGTCCCGATCATTCAGCCTCCTGTCATGAAGGCTTTGACGACAAAGAAGGAACGAGCGATTGTGATGGAGAACTTAAGGCCGGTTTCCAAGCTGGAGAAAATCCTGTTCCCCATCGTGGTTACGATTGTTGTATGCATGATTCTTCCTACGACGGCTCCGCTTGTGGGCATGCTGATGTTAGGGAACCTGTTCCGTGAATCCGGCGTTGTGCGTCAGCTTCAGGAGACGGCTTCCAATGCGATGATGTACATTGTAGTTATTTTGCTTGGCACGTCAGTAGGCGCGACGACGAGCGCGGAGGCATTCTTGAATATGAGCACAATTAAGATCGTAGTTCTTGGCCTTGTCGCGTTCATATTCGGCACGGCGGCCGGGGTGCTGTTTGGAAAATTGCTGTGCGTTTTGACGAAAGGGAAGATTAACCCTCTGATCGGATCTGCAGGTGTGTCCGCGGTTCCTATGGCGGCCCGCGTCTCACAGAAGGTCGGCGCAGAGGAAGATCCGACCAACTTCCTGCTGATGCATGCGATGGGGCCGAATGTTGCCGGGGTAATTGGAACGGCGGTCGCAGCCGGCATCTTTATGGCGATTTTCGGCATTTAGCCAAGTGCGGCAATGCATTACGTTAAAGCGGCCCCTTATGGATGCAATGCTTTGCAGGATATAGGCGGCCGGCGGGGCGGATGCCCGCAGCTTGGGCAATCCGCCTCATAAATAAAAAGATTATCAGGAGGATAGAATCATGTCAGAAACGACAAAGAGACCGTTAAAGATTACGGAGACGATTTTGCGTGACGCGCATCAGTCTTTGATTGCAACCAGAATGACGACAGAGCAGATGCTTCCCATCATAGATAAAATGGATCAGGTCGGCTACCATGCCGTAGAGTGTTGGGGCGGCGCGACCTTTGACGCCTCCCTCCGTTTCCTGAAGGAGGATCCGTGGGAGCGGCTTCGTAAGCTGCGCGCAGGATTTAAGAAGACCAAGCTTCAGATGCTGTTCCGTGGGCAGAACATCTTAGGATACCGCCCTTATGCAGACGATGTGGTGGAGTATTTCGTACAGAAGTCCATTGCGAACGGAATTGACATCATCCGTATTTTTGACTGCTTAAATGACCTTCGCAACCTACAGACGGCGGTGACCGCCTGCAACAAAGAGAAGGGCCATGCGCAGGTGGCTCTGTCCTATACCTTAGGCGACGCATATACCCTGGAGTATTGGACGGATATTGCAAAGCGCATTGAGGACATGGGCGCGAACTCCATCTGCATTAAGGACATGGCGGGCCTTTTGATTCCGGTAGAGGCGACGAAGCTGGTGAAGGCATTGAAGTCTGCGACTTCCCTTCCGATTGAGCTCCATACGCACTATACGTCCGGCGTGGCGTCCATGACCTGCATGAAGGCGATTGAGGCGGGATGCGACATCATTGACACGGCAATGTCTCCGTTCGCGCTTGGGACCAGCCAGCCGGCGACGGAAGTTATGGTGGAGGCGTTTAAGGGGACGGAGTACGATACCGGGTTTGACCAGAACCTGCTTGCGGAAATCGCAGATTATTTCCGCCCGCTGCGCGAGGAGGCGCTGGCGAGCGGCCTGATGAACCCGAAAGTCCTTGGCGTAAACATCAAGACGCTGCTGTATCAGGTGCCGGGCGGCATGCTTTCCAACATGGTGTCTCAGCTCAAAGAGCAGAATGCGGAGGATAAGTACGAAGAAGTGCTTAAGGAGATCCCAAGGGTGCGTAAGGATCTGGGCGAGCCGCCTCTTGTTACGCCGTCTTCTCAGATTGTGGGAACGCAGGCGGTATTCAACGTATTGATGGGCGAGCGCTACAAGGTCGCGACGAAGGAGACGAAGGACGTATTGCTTGGCAAGTATGGGCAGACGGTGAAGCCATTTAACCCAGAAGTCGTGGACAAAGTGCTTGGGGAAGACAAGAAAAAGGCGATTACCTGCAGATATGCAGATTTGCTGGAGCCTGAGCTCAAAAAGATCGAGGCGGAGATGAAGCAGTGGAAGCAGCAGGATGAGGATATCCTGTCGTATGCGCTGTTCCCGCAGGTAGCCACGGATTTCTTTAAATACCGTGAGGCGCAGCAGAAGGGCGTAGACGCGTCGCTTGCAGACACAAAGAACGGGGCGTATCCCGTTTAGAAAAGAAACAGTTTAAACATGAAAACGGCATAGTTGTCAGAGGCTATGCCGTTTTGTTTCTTTTGGGCAGAAAAAAGTCTGTTTTTTACGGGAGCGCTGATGGATAATCATGCCTTGTGACTGTCGCGGCAGGTGTGGTTTGCCACCTCATCAGCAAATGGCTAGACAGGCACGACAAAGGCAACAAATAGCCTAGTGGACGCTTTGCCACTATAAAAAGAAAAGAAGAATCCCTCGACTGTACGCCATTACAGTCGGGGGATTCGTTCTTTGCCTATTGGCATTAGTTTCATTGTGGGAGGTTGCTTATGCCAGAGAATGAAAATATGAATGGTTCGCTGTTAGGATGTCTGCTCCACGGAGACCCTTTGGATATGCATCGCCAAATATCCGATCTCCACGTCATGAAGCGGCTTTTTCAGATAATTTCCCAAATGCCCGCAGACCGTTTCGGCCATGCGGAATTCCTCGGGAAACTTCACCGACATATAGTCGTTCATGTCCAGCTTTAATTTCTCGCCTTTGATTGCGCGTGCGACCATATAGCGCACATGGTTCATCAGGCGGTTATAAGACAGGGACATGACGTCAATCGTCGTCCCTGTCTCCTGTTCCACTAGCCCGATGCATTCCCGCACCGTTCCTGCAATCTGCATGGAAAGCGCCACATTCTCATCTACAATCGCGGAATGGATGTGCAAAGCCACATAGCCAATCTCGTGTTCATCAATCTCCACCGAAAGCCGTTCCTGTAAAATGGGGTGGAGGCATTCTGCCGTCTTATATTCCATATGGAACAGCGCCTGAATGTCGCTCGTCAGCGGATTGCTGATCTGCTCCTGATTTTGTATTCGCTTTACCGCAAATGCGATATGATCCGCCATAGGGAAAAGTATGTTCCAGTCAATTTTTCCAAAGACACGCTCCCCTTCTTTCAACACCTGCTGCGCAATCTCTAAAAACACAGGGTCAATTTCTTTCACAATCTCCATTGCCGTCCCACGATCTGTTTTTTCGTGAAGGGAGTAGACGGTGCAGCCTTCCGGCGCCTCAAAGCGCTCGCTGACCTTCTTTCCGAATCCGATCCCTTTTCCAAGCAAGAGATATTCTAAAGAATCTTCCATGCCGATTGCGATTACTGTGTTGTGGTTCAACGCTTTTTTTACTCTGAACATACCTTCCCCCTGTAAAACATAACTGTTATGCTTCGTAAGTGTCTACGGCGAACAAGGCTTCGCCTGCTTTAATGCTGCCAGTCTTTAAGAGACGGATTTTCTGGTTTTCGGAAAGCTCCGTGCAGAGTATCGGAGACGCCAGTGAGGGCGCATGGCTTTTGATGAACTCCAAATCCAGCTTCATTAATAGGTCGCCTTTTTTGACGCGGTCGCCGTTCTTTACAAACACCTCAAACCCTTCTCCGTTTAGGTTCACTGTGTCAATGCCCATATGAAGCAGCAGCGCAAGCTTTGACGCCGTCTCAAAGCCAATGGCGTGCTTTGTGTCAAACACGAAGCAGACCTCCCCGTCTTCCGGGGCCCGCACTTCGCCGTCGGACGGAATGACCATTGCGCCGTCGCCCATCATCCTTCCGGCAAACGCTTCGTCAGGAACTTCTGAGAGATCTGCCGCCGTGCCGTTGACCGGGCTGTAAAGGATGCTTGTCGAGGCCACGTTTCCAGAGGGCTGGCGGCCGTTTCCTTCCGAAGCCGCTTTTTCTGTCTCTTTGGATGGGGCGTATTCCTCCTCTGGCGCGGTTTCCAGATAATCCTCCAGGTTTGACTTAATCACCGTCACGCGCGGCCCGTAAATCACCTGCACGCCGTTTCCTTTATGCACCACGCCGGATGCGCCCGTTGACTTTAAAAGGCCGTCGTCCACGAGGGCGGACTTGTGAACCGTGCAGCGCAGCCTCGTCGCGCAGCAGTCCACGTCGGAAATGTTTTTCTTTCCCCCAAGCCCCTTGCAGATTGCCGCGGAAAGCGCGTCTTCCTCTGAAAGCGCCCCGTCTTGAGCCGCCGCGCCTTTGTTCTTTGCGTCCACGTCGCTCCTGCGGTACAGCTTCACTTCCTCGCTGTCGTCCCGCCCTGGCGTCTTTAAGTCCATTTTCTTGATTAAGAACGAGAACAGGAAGTAATAAACCACGAAATAGGCAAGCCCAACCGGAAGGATAAGGAGCCAGTTCGTCTTTCCGTTCCCCTGCAGCGCGCCGAACAGGAACAGATCAATCAGGCCGCCGGAAAACGTCATGCCGACCCCTACATTTAATATATGCATTAGCATATACGCAAATCCCGCAAATATGCAGTGTACGGCATATAATAGCGGCGCCACGAACAAAAATGTGAATTCAAGCGGCTCCGTGATGCCGGTAATCATGGATGTGAGCGCCGCGGAGGCCAAAAGCCCGGCGGCCGCCTCTCTTTTTTCCGGCTTTGCCACTTTATACATGGCAAGCGCCGCGCCTGGAAGGCCAAAAATCATTAACGGGAACTTTCCAGACATAAAGCGTGTCGCGGACACGGAAAAATGCTCGATGGAAGGCTCCGCGAGCTGCGCGAAGAAAATATTCTGCGCGCCCTCGATTATCTGGCCGCCCACTTCCATCGTTCCGCCAAGCGCCGTCTGCCAGAATGGAAGGTAGAACACATGGTGCAGGCCGAACGGGATCAGCGCGCGCTCCATCAGCCCATATACCCAGGTTCCGGCATAGCCGGATTCTAAAACCACGCCGCCGATGGAATAAATGCCCTGCTGAATCACGGGCCAGATAAAAAACATCAGGATGCCGACCACCGTAAATGTAAGGCCGCAGACAATCGGGACGAACCGCGTCCCTCCGAAGAAGGAGAGGACTTGCGGCAGCTCAATTTTGTAAAACCGATTGTGCAGCGCCGACACGCCAAGCCCTACGATAATGCCGCCAAACACGCCCATCTGCAAGGACGTGATGCCTACCACGGAAGTCGTCGCGCCGTCCAGCATGGCTTTGGCGCCGCCATGGTTTGTGATCATCGCCCCAATGGACGCGTGCATAATGAAAAACGCGATTGCGGCTGAAATCGCCGCGACTTCCTTTTCCTTCTTTGCCATTCCGATCGCGACGCCCATCGCGAAAATGATGGGGAGATTTCCAAACACAATGTCGCCAGCGGCGCTCATGACTTGTAAAACCGCATTCAAAACCGTGCCAGGCCCCATCACGCCCATCAGGCCATACGTCTCTAGCATCGTCTCATTCGTAAATGAGCCGCCGACGCCAAGCAGTAAGCCTGCCACCGGCAAAATTGCGATTGGGAGCATAAACGATCTTCCCACACGCTGCAATACGCCAAAAATTTTGTCTTTCATGACAATCCCTCCTATTATGTTTTGGAAGCCTATGTATTTTGCAGCCTTATATTTTATCGCATAAAAAAGGCACTAACATACATAAACATCCTATCGTTTTATGTATAGCTAATGCCTGCTTGCCAGTAACATACTATATCATACAAAAAAATTACCACAAATTTTGTCTTTTGTCAAGATTTTTTTATTCATTTTGCATGCCGGCGGGAGAGAAGTAAAATTCAGATTTTCTTGCAAAACAGGAGGGGAGAAGCTATAATAATGTATAAAAATCATTTTAAAAACCAAAAAGGAGATGCAGACATTGAGAATGTACAAATTTACGGTCATGTTGGGATTGGCCTTATTGCTTGGCTTTGGCTTAGCGACGGACGTGGGGGCGGCCGCATTGGATTACGATGTGGAGCTTTCAGAGGAAGAGCGTTACGAGCCGGCATACTACCAGCCCTTGGGCAAGGGGGCGTCGGTTGGGAAGTCGGCTGACTTGGAGCGCCTGGAGGAAATTTTGCTGGAAGGCTTTCAACATTTGGAAAAGCAGATTGACATAGCTGAGTGCAGGATTCCGCTCAATGCGGTTCAGACGTGCGTGCTTCAGGTCTTAAACAGCCATGCGGAGCTTTTTTATGTGGACTCGTCGTTTCGCTATGGCACTATGGATGGAGCCTATGCGTCGGTGATTGAGCCAAACTATAATCTGTTCGTTGGCGCAGGCCAGATTGAAGAGGCGTTAAAGGAGATCGACGCAGTCGCGGATGAGGCGGTCGCCCTGGTGACAGACGACATGGAGGATTATGAGAAGGCGCTGGTGATCCATGACTGGCTTGCGGTTCGCTGCGAATATGACCAGGAGCGTTTTTTGAGCGGGACGGTGCCTGCGGAATCGCATACCATCTATGGGCCTTTCATCAATAAGGTCGCAGTTTGCGACGGCTATGCGAAGGCGTATCAATATATCCTGGAAAAACTGGGCATCCCGTGCTCCCTTGTCACAAGCGAGGAGATGGGCCATGCATGGAACATGGTTGAGATAGACGGGCAGCATTATCATGTAGACGTGACATGGGACGACCCGGCCTGGGACGTGATTGGAAGGGTGATGCATGATAATTTTCTGTTAAGCGATCAGGGAATTGGCGCCGCGACGGAAGAAGAAAAAGAGACGAAGCACTATGGATGGGTCAGTGAATATGAGGCGGCGGACGCTTCTTTTGAAGATGCGCTTTGGAGGAGGACAACGGGCAGCATTGCCTATCATGAAGGCGCCTGGCACTATATTGACAATAAAAGCAGGAAGCTTTTGGAAACGGACGACCTCTTAGGCGGGGAGATAAAGGAGCTGTTTGCGCTGGATTCCTGGAAATCAGGCATGGGGACCTGGGAGGGCGCGTTTTCCTACCTTCAGCTCCATGTAGACCGGCTGATCTTCAATGGGCCGAAAGAAATCTACTGTATGCCGTTTGAGACGAAAGAGGCATTTACGCTGTTGGGATCGGAAAATATAGGGATTTCTGAAAATTCTTTTTCCAGCTTATATGGCATGAAGCTGGAGAATGGAACGCTCTTTTATTATGTGGGCGAGTCCCCGAATGTCGGCCGCGACTTACATGATGAGATCATGCGGGTTCAGGGGGAGCTTCCGACATTTCTCCTTCCAGGCAAGGCGGTTTTGGAAGGTGAGATGAAGGAAGGCGGCGTGCTGACGGCCACGTTGGAGCTGGAGGATGACTTCCCGGAAAATCAGAGGATGTTCTACTATTATTGGTACCGGAACGGGGAGCGGATTTTGGATGCGGATCTGTTTTCCGGGGAGTATCAGCTTACGAAAGAGGATAATGGCGCGGCAATTATGGTGAAGGCGGTGCATCCGGTGTACTGCGGCGTGCTGACGGCGGAAAAAACATTTGGAGCAGGCGCAACGGATCCGGACGATCCGACGAAGCCTGAAAAACCGGGGGATCCGGACGATCCGACGAAGCCTGAAAAACCGGGGGATCCAGACGTCTGTGAGCATAATTGGACAGAGGGCGTTGAGTATAAGGCGCCGACCTGCGCAAAGCCGGGAAAGAATGAGTGGATCTGCTTGAAGTGCGGAGAGAAAAAAGAAGAGGTTATCCCTGCTTTGGAGCATAAGAGCCTAAGGGTGAGGTTTCAGCAGGCGCCGACCTGCGCAAAGCCGGGCAGCACGGGCGAGACGTTCTGCATGGACTGCGGAAAAACGGTTCAGGCTGCAAAGGAGATTGCAGCGACCGGAAAGCATGCCTGGGATGCGGGAGAGGTGACGGAGGCCCCCACGTTTGAGCATACAGGAAAAAAAGTCTTTACCTGCAAGACGTGCCGGACGACGAAAGCCGAGACGCTCCCGAAGGCGACGCCAAAGAAGGGGGACAAAGCGCCTTATGGCGGCGGCATTTACAAAATCACCAAAGCAGGGGCAAAAGGAGGGACGGCTCAGTTTCTGGGAACTGCCAAAAAGTCGCAGACCGTTAAAATCCTTCCGTCCATTAAGATAGGCGGCGTTACCTATAAAGTGACGTCAATAGGCGAGGGCGCATTGAAAAATAATAAGAGCGTCAGGAAAGCCGTGATAGGCAGCAATGTCATTTCCATTGGAAAAAATGCGTTCTTGGGCTGTAAAAACCTTAAGGAAATTGAGATCAAGTCCAAGAAGCTTGTGTCGGTCGCAAAAAATGCGATTAAGAACATACATAAGAACGCGTCCATAAAATGCCCGGGAAAGCAGCGCAAGGCGTATGAGAAGCTGTTTACGGGAAAGACTGGATATAAGAACACGATGCAGATGAAATAGTCAAATACCCCCGCGGCGGGGCTGACGGGGAAAATGGAAACAGGAAACGCGATGGGCAGTGTAAACAATTTGAGCAGCCGGATGAATCAGGCCTATAAGCGCATGAGCAAAGGGCAGAGGCGGCTGTCTGCATATATTACGAATCATTATGAGAAGGCGGCATTTTTGACGGCGGCGAAGCTGGGGGAGGCGGTGGGCGTCAGTGAGTCCACGGTCGTCCGTTTCGCCATGATGTTAGGATACAAAGGGTATCCGGCCTTTCAGAGGGCAATGGCCGATCTTGTGCAGGGCAAATTAAGCGACGCGCAGGGGCCGGACGCCATCTTGCACAAGAACGTCAGCCAGTCGGAGATTTTGGAGGCGGCGCTAAAGACGGACATTGAAAATATTACGCATACGCTGGAGCAGATTGACTCGGCGGCATTTGAGATGGCGGTGGAGGCGATCTTGAGCGCGGACTGCATTTATATTGTCGGGATCCGAAGCTGCGCCCCGCTGGCAGGCTTTTTGGCATTTTACTTTAACCTAATGTTTGAGCGGGTGCGCCTTTTGCATACGAACAGCTCCACGGAGCTGTTTGAGCAAATGCTGCGGATCGGGAGCAGGGACGTCATTATTGGCATCAGCTTTCCGAGGTATTCCATGCGCACGTTAAAGGCAATGGAATTTGCCAATCAAAGGAACGCCAGGGTGATTACGCTGACAGACAGCGTGAATTCTCCGCTCAACCTCTATTCTTCCTGTAATTTAATTGCGAAAAGCAAAATGACGTCCGTGGTGGACTCCCTGGCGGCCCCGCTAAGCGTCATCAATGCGCTGATTGTGGCGGTGTGCAGGCGAAGGCAGTCTGTAGTCTCCGATACGCTGCAGACGCTGGAGCGGATTTGGGAAGACTATCAGGTGGAAGGGAACGATGAGATTGAGCCAATGGAAGAGGATGATTTGGCAATGGGAGAGCTGACATGAAAACGATCATTGTAATCGGCGGGGGGCCTGCCGGAATGTTCGCCGCGCTGTTTGCGGCCAGGCAAGGCCATTCGGCCATTTTACTGGAAAAGAATGAGAAATTGGGGAAGAAGCTGTTTATCACGGGAAAGGGCAGGTGCAACCTGACAAACGCCTGCGACATGGACGGCCTGTTTTCCAATGTAGTCTCAAACCGAAAATTTTTATACAGCGCGTTTTATGCGTTTGACAACTTTCGCGTAGTGGACTTTTTTGAGTCGCATGGGGTGCGGACGAAGACAGAGCGGGGGAGCCGGGTGTTTCCGGATTCGGACCGTTCTTCGGACGTCATTGCGGCGCTGTCGCGCGCATTGCGGCAGGCGGGCGTCTCTGTGCGCCTGCGCACAAAAGCAGAAGGGATTTTGACGGAAGGAGACAGGGCGAGCGGCGTTTTGCTGGAGGGCGGCCGGATCTTAAAAGGCGACGCTGTGGTTGTGGCGACGGGTGGGCGGTCTTATCCGGGCACCGGGTCTACAGGAGACGGATATCAATTTGCGAAGGACTGCGGCCATGCCGTCACGCCCCTTTCTCCGTCTTTGGCGCCCCTGACGGCGAAGGAGCCTTATGTCAAAGAGATGCAGGGCCTTTCCTTAAGGAATGTGGAGGTTACGGTTCGGGACAAGGGGCGCGTCTTATATCAGGATTTCGGGGAGATGCTGTTTACGCATTTTGGGGTCAGCGGCCCATTGATCTTAAGCGCGAGCGCGGTTGTGGGGGAGGCGTTGAAGCGGGGAAGCCTTTCCATGACAGTCAATTTAAAGCCCGCGCTGTCGGCGGAGCAGATGGATCAGAGGATACAGCGTGATTTTTCGGAAATTCAAAATAAGCGCTTTAAGAATGCGCTAAGCAGGCTTCTGCCACAGAAGATGATCCCGGTGATGGTGCGTCTTTCAGGGATTGACCCGAAAAAGCTGGTCAATAAGGTCACAAAGGAAGAGCGGCTTAGGCTCTGCGGCCTGTTTGAGGCATTTCCTTTGACGCTCACAGGGATTCGCGGCTTTGAGGAGGCCATCGTCACAAAGGGAGGGGTTTCCGTGAAGGAGGTGAATCCCTCCACCATGGAGTCGAAGCGCCTTTGCGGCCTTTATTTTGCAGGGGAAGTCTTGGACTTGGACGCCATGACGGGAGGGTTTAACCTACAGATCGCCTGGTCAACGGGATATTTGGCCGGGATTAGCTCAGGCGGGCAGTCGCAAGGGCAGTCAGCATGCTGACGCAGAATGAGCATTGCAGGGAAGGCGGCAGCCGAACGGTGACGGATAGAGAAAGGAAAAATAGAATGAATATTGCAATTGACGGGCCGGCAGGAGCCGGAAAAAGCACGGTAGCCAAACGGCTGGCAAAAGAACTGGGGTATGTGTATGTGGATACAGGGGCCATGTACCGGGCTATGGCGTTATATTTTTTGGAGGCGGGGATTCCGGCGTCCAGTGAGGAGGAGATTTCAAAACGGTGCGAAGAAGCCGGGATCACCATATGCTATCAGGACGGCGAGCAGCAGGTAATCTTAAATGGCAAAAACGTCAATGGGGCCATTCGGACGGAGGAAGTGGGGAATATGGCGTCTTCCGTCAGCGTCTACCCAAAGGTGAGGGAGCGGCTTGTCGCCCTTCAGCAGGATTTGGCGAGCCGCGCGGATGTCGTTATGGACGGCAGGGACATCGGGACCTGCGTGCTGCCTGACGCGGAAGTGAAGGTTTATCTGACCGCGAGCGTGAAGGCCAGGGCAGGGCGCCGCTATCAGGAGCTTTTGGCGAAAGGGGTTTCCTGTGACCTTACAGAAATTCAAAAAGACATTGAAGAGCGGGATTATCGGGATATGCACCGGGACGCCTCTCCCTTGCGGCAGGCGCCGGACGCCATATTGGTGGACTCTTCCGGCCTTGGCATAGAAGAAGTGATAGATGCGGTCAAGAGAATCTGCAAAAGGAAAGCCCCCTCTCACATTCATTCGGAGGAAAGCGGGGAGACGGCGCTATGCAGGTGACATTGGCGAAAAGCGCGGGATTTTGCTTCGGCGTGAAGCGGGCGGTGGACAAAGTATATGAGGAGGCGGAAAAAAACGACGTTCCGGTCTATACGTATGGCCCAATCATACACAACGAGGAAGTCGTCGCTGACTTGGAGGCAAAGGGCGTGCGCGCTATTTGCGGCATAGAGGAGCTTTCTGCGCTTCCAAAGGGCGTTATGGTGATCCGTTCCCATGGCGTCTCAAAAGAGGCTTATGATGAGATCAGGAAGCAGGGCTTTCAAATCGTGGACGCGACCTGCCCGTTCGTCCTTAAGATTCACCGCATTGTGGAGGAACACAGCAGGAAGGGTTATCATATAATTATTATAGGAAATGACTCCCATCCAGAGGTAGAGGGCATCAAAGGCTGGTCTGACCCTAAGAGGACGACGGTGTTAAAGACAAAGGAAGAAGCGGAGCAGTTTACGCTGAAATCCGCGGAAGAAGGGGCGGCTTGCGGGTCAAATGGGCAACCGAATGTGTGCGTGGTATCACAAACGACATTTAATTACAACAAATTTCAAGAATTAGTTGAAATTCTTCAAAAAAAAGGTTATGATATAATTGTTTTAAATACCATCTGCAATGCGACGGAGGAAAGGCAAACAGAGGCGGCCGAAATCGCGGCAAAAGCGGACGCAATGATTGTCATAGGCGGGAGCCACAGCTCCAACACGCAGAAGCTATTTGAAATATGCAAAAATGAATGTGAAAATACTTACTATATACAGACACTTGATGACTTGGATTTCAAACAGTTTCGGTCCATTGATAACGTAGGTATTACCGCAGGGGCTTCGACCCCAAACAATATTATTGAGGAGGTTCAAAAGAATGTCAGAAGTAAGCTTTGAACAAATGTTGGAGGAATCAATCAAAACAATAAGAAATGGAGAGGTAGTCGAAGGCACTGTTATCGATGTGAAACCAGATGAAATTGTCTTAAATATTGGATACAAGTCTGACGGCATTATCACGAGGCACGAGTACACCAACGAGCCAAATGTAGATTTGACAGCCGCAGTGTCAGTCGGCGACACCATGGAGGCGAAGGTCGTGAAGGTGAACGACGGCGAAGGACAAGTCCTTCTTTCTTATAAGAGGCTGATGGCCGAGAAAGGCAACAAGAAGCTGGAAGAGGCGTTTGAGAGCCATGCCGTCCTGACTGCGAAGGTGGTTCAGGTATTGGGCGGCGGCTTAAGCGTGGCCGTGGACGAGACGAGGGTGTTCATCCCGGCGAGCCTTGTGTCGGATACATATGAAAAGGACTTAAGCAAATATAAGGATCAGGAAATTGAGTTTGTGCTCACCGAGTTCAATCCGCGCCGCAGAAGGATTATCGGTGATAGGAAGCAGCTTTTAATCGCAAGGAAAGAGCAGATGCAAAAAGAGCTGTTCGCCCGCATCAAGGTAGGCGACGTGATAGAGGGGATGGTAAAGAACATCACCGATTTTGGCGCGTTTATCGACTTGGGAGGAGCGGACGGACTGCTTCATATCTCCGAGATGTCATGGGGCAGGATTGAAAGCCCGAAGAAGGCGTTTAAGGTTGGGGAGACGGTGCGCGTCTTCATCAAGGACATTAAGGAGACTAAGATTGCGTTAAGCAGGAAATTCCCGGAGGAGAATCCGTGGAATGACGCGGCGACGAAATTTGCGCCAGGCACCATCCTTACCGGAAGGGTGGCCCGCATGACTGACTTTGGCGCGTTCGTGGAGCTTGCGCCTGGCGTGGACGCGTTGCTTCATGTTTCTCAGATTGCGAAGGAGCATATTGATAAGCCGTCTGACGTATTGAGCATCGGGCAGCAGATTGAGGCCAAGATCGTGGACTTCAACGAAGAGGATCGGAAGATCAGCCTGAGCATGAAAGCGCTTTTGAATATGGATTCGTCTGCGCAGGATGAGGAATAATAAGGATTGTGCGGTTATTGTTCACTTCCGCGCCAATTATTTGCTGACTGACAGCATAGAATGGTAAGGATAGCGGTTTAGCCCGTGGCTATTCCGCTGCCAAGAAGGATCAATAGAGCGAAGGTGGGGAAAGTATGCTTGGCGATTATGAAAAATTTAAGAAAAGTATATTTGGCATGACACAGATTGACCTGAATTCTTACAAAGAAAATCAGATGCGCAGAAGGATCAACACACTGATTACGAAGAATAAGATCAACTCGTATGACGCATATGTGGATTTGATTAAGAAGGACAAGGAGAAATTTGAGCAGATTCGGGACTGGATCTTACATACCCTGAAAAGCGGGGCAAC
>CANTEO010000019.1 GCA_947652855.1 uncultured Roseburia sp.
AATAGCCGCCTGGGCGGCTGTTAGATATTTTTTATCGCTTCCTGCACAAGACTCTGCCCCATTTAAACCTTTTAACGATTGCCTGCTATCGTTAAAAGGAGGTGCAAAATCGGAGGGCGAAACAGCTTCCGAAACGGAAAAAAGGCTCAAAAACCGAAAAAACAAAATGGCGGAATCCGTGAAAAGGCTTATTTTCAGGCATTTCAGCAATTTTGCATTGTATCAATTTCGGTGTTGCGATGTTCATCGCAGCCGCCAGCATAAAATTTGACGGATAGCGGTAAGCCCCTGACTGCCGCGCCAGCGTGATCTGCCCGTCCTCCATCGGCTGGCGTAAAATTTCCAGCGTAGACTTTTTATACTCGGGAAGCTCATCCAAAAACAGCACCCCATTATGGGCCAGGCTGATCTCCCCCGGCTTTGGAATGGCGCCGCCCCCACATAGCCCATTCGGGCTGACCGTATGGTGCGGCGCGCGGAACGGCCGCCTGTCCATAAGCTCTCCCTGCTCCGGGAGCATCCCGCATACGCTGTAAATTTTTGACACCTCCAGGCTCTCCTCCCTTGTCATCGGCGGCAAGATTCCCGGAATCCTTTTTGCCAGCATGGTCTTGCCCCCTCCCGGCGGGCCGACCATCAAAAAGTGATGCCTCCCCGCGACCGCCACCTCACAGGCGCGCTTCGCCGCCTTCTGCCCATTGATTTCCGAAAAATCCGGCTCCCCCTCTTTTGGGCCTGACTCTTTTTTGCCATAAAACGGCTTTTTTTGATACTGCTCGCCTTTTAGGCACCTCACAAGCTCCCGCAAATTGGAAAAAGCCCATAGATTTACCCCTGGAATCAGGCTGGCCTCCGCCTGGTTGCCAGATGGGAGGATGCAGTTTTTGATCCCGTCCTCCTTCACCTTCGCCACAATCGGCAAAATTCCATGAATCGGCAAAATCTTCCCGTTTAGGCCAATTTCCCCCAAAATCACGGCATCCTGCAAAACCGCCGAATCGACTTCCCCAAGCGCGGCCAAAATCGCGACCGCAATGGAAAGGTCGCAGCCGGAGCCGGATTTTCTGACATATGCGGGGGAAAGATTGATCGTGATCCGCTTGGCCGGAAGCTTATGCCCGTTGTTCTGCAAGGCGGTGCGCACGCGCTCCCTGGCCTCCTTCACTTCCGAAGAAAGGAACCCCACCATTTCAAACATGGGCATTCCGTCGCTGACGTTGGCCTCCACCTGAATGAACACGCAGTCTAAGCCGCGGACAATCGCAGTCTTCACCATACTGTACATAAATTCACTCCCTATTCTATTTTTGTTGGGATATGCGTCGAAATTCACAGAAAAAGAAAAGAAAAAAGATGGAACTATCATAACATAGATTCCATCTTTTTCAAATAGGTTTTATGTCATTTTTTTTACTGCTTTGCTAAAAGAGATAAAACTCTGGGCCTCTCCCCCTTCTTATATTTAAAGCCCAAAGCAAACTGGATAATTTCAGGAAAGTAATATTTTTTATCTGACATCATAAAATACCCCAAAAAACAACCCAATCGAAAGCATGCCATGCACTCGATTGGATTGCCTTTTCCCTATTTCACCCCTGCGCAAACTTCTCGCGCAGCTTAAGCAGCGCCCTTTTCTCAATACGGGACACATACGACCTTGAGATATTCAGCCGTTCCGCAATCTCCCGCTGCGTGATCGGCTTTCGGTTCCAAAGCCCATATCGGAACAGCAGGATTTCCTTTTCCCTTTCGTCCAGGACATCCGGGATCAGCTCATACAGCTTTAGGATCTGCCGCCTAAGCTCCAGCTGCTCCACCACGTCTTTTTCGTCCACTTCCACAATGTCCATGAGCTGAATCTGGTTCCCTTCTTTATCCGTGCCAATCGGCTCATACAAGGACACCTCCCTTGAGCTTTTTTTCTTGGATCGAAAATACATCAAAAGCTCATTTTCGATGCAGCGCGCCGCATACGTCGCAAGCTTGCTGCCATGATCCTCCTGAAATGTGGACACCGCTTTGATTAAGCCAATCGTCCCAATGGAAATCAAATCCTCCATTTCCTCATCTGAATTTTGGTACTTTTTGGATATATGGGCAACCAGGCGCATATTCCGCTCCACCAATATCTTCTTTGCCTCAGGATCTCCCTCTTTCTGACGCCTAAGATACTCCTTTTCTTCCGCTGCATTGAGGGGAGTTAAAAAAGTTTTCAAGCCAGCACCTCAAAAACTTACTTAATCTATCCTATGAGAAGGCCATGTTGTTCGTGCCTTTCCATCTTTTTGGAGGCTTATTTAATTTTTCAATGCAGGGCAGACGGCAGCTCGCCTTCGCCTATGCGCCTATCCGCGCACGCGCTCTGTAAGGCCCACCTTCTTATGCACCTTGCGCAGCGTCTTTTCCGCGAAATACGCCGCCTTTTCGTCATTTTTCTGAATCATGGCGTCTACGTACGCCTTATCCGCCATCAATTCCGCGTAACGCTTTTGAAGCGGGGCCAGCTCATCCGCCACAGCCTCTCCTACAGCCAGCTTAAACTCGCCATATCCTTTGCCGTCGAACTCTTTTTCAATCTCCTCGCTGCTTTTTCCCGTCACGCAGCCATAAATGTTCATCAAATTGCAGATGCCCGGCTTCTCCTCCAGGAAGCGCACCTCTTTTCCGGAATCCGTCACCGCCCGCTTAAACTTGCGGACAATAGCGTCCCTCTCATCCAAAAGAAGGACTGCCGCATTGGCGTTCTCATCGGATTTGGACATCTTTCTTCCCGGATCCTGCAAGCTCATGATCTTGGCTCCGGCTTTTGGAATATACGCCTCGGGAACAGTGAACACATCCCCGTACAGCGCATTGAACCTCTGCGCGATGTCCCGCGCGATCTCCAAATGCTGCTTTTGATCCACGCCCACCGGAACCACGTCCGACTGATACAGCAAAATATCCGCCGCCATCAGCACCGGATACGTGTATAGGCCCGCGTTAATGTTATCCGAATGCTTTGACGCCTTGTCCTTAAACTGCGTCATGCGGTTTAACTCCCCCATATACGTAAAGCAACTTAAAATCCAGCTAAGCTGCGCATGGGCGGGGACATGGGACTGGTAATAGATGCAGTTCTCCTGCGGATCTAAGCCCGCCGCCACGTAAAGCGCATAGAGCGACCTGGCATTCTTGCGAAATTCGGCCGGATTCTGCCGCACCGTCAAGGAATGCAGATCCATGACCCCATAGAGGCACTCGTATTCCTCATGCAAGGCCACCCAGTTCTTTAACGCCCCAAGGTAATTCCCAAGCGTCAGCGTCCCCGTCGCCTGCATACCGCTATATAAGATCTTCTTGTCATTTAACATCGCTTACTCCTTCTTTCTCCTGTTTTTCAGCACGTCGCTCCGTATATAGGAAAACACCGCGTCCTCCCCCTCTTCCGCCAGCATCGTAAGCAGCCGCTCCAGCAGTTCCTTTGTGTTTTCGTGCAGCATATAATGCTCCCTGCCATGCAGATAATACTGAAGCGGGCTTTCGTCGGTATAGTTTTCTTTTTGATAATTTT
The DNA here is from genome assembly GCA_947652855.1 of uncultured Roseburia sp. GTDB lineage: Bacteria > Bacillota > Clostridia > Lachnospirales > Lachnospiraceae > Roseburia_B. The sequence continues at coordinate 3,554 of CANTEO010000019.1, forward strand.
TTGACGCGCTGATCCGGTCAATGAACATTTCCACCACATATTTGACCGGCATCTCCATCCCTGCCATCTGCCGATCCCCGCTTACGGAATAGTCGATCCAATATTCCAGATGGTGCTTATTCCTGCCCTTATGGTGCAGCCATGCCGAGGAATGCCCCTTGTCCTCCCGCTCCGCGTTGTTTGGGCTCTTATCGCCCTGAAAATACTTACAGCCCACCAAAAACTCGACCGGCGAATATTTCGACCAGTCATGCATGATTCCCTGACGGTAGAGGCCAACCCGAAAGCAGCCCCTACGCACCAGGCTTTTATGGTGGAGAATCGTCCTTAAGTGACGCCACGCTTTCATTCCGCATTTCACCTCACGTAACCATTATTTTGCAATCAATATGCATACGCTATGCGACTCTATCGTATAGTATGCCTCTTTTAGCTCCTCTGGTTCCGTTAAAAATGCATTTTTTTCTGCCGTATCCATCACCAAATGCCATTTACGTCCACGTTTTTGCTTAGGAAGGGCAAAATTCTTCTGAAAATCCGAAAAATTAAACCCCACGTAAACGTCTTCCTCTTCATCGGCATATTTGCCGCAATAAAGGATGCCAAGCGACCTCCGGCAATAATAATGCCGCGGGATCCAGGCGTCTTCCTCATGGTAGGATAAATCAGGGCAGCCATAAGACTTTACGTCCATCAGGCTCATTGGCTGCTCTAAACGCAAAATCCGATGGGCCTTTCGGAAGGCGGCCAGCTTCTTCATATATTTCAAAAACGCGCGGTCCTGACCCGTCTGCCGCCAATCCTTCCAACCGATCGGATTGTCCTGGCAATAGGCGTTATTGTTCCCCTTCTGCGAATTGCCGTCTTCATCCCCGGCCATCAGCATCGGCACGCCCTGCGCCAAAAACAGCATTGCCGCCGCGTTTTTCATGCGCCGGTCGCGGATTTTATGTACGTTCCGGCTTGTCGTCTCGCCTTCCACGCCGCAATTGTTGCTGTAGTTCCACTCCAGTCCGTCCGCATTGTTCTCCCCGTTCGCCTCGTTGTGCTTTCTTTCATAGCAGAAGAGATCCTTTAACGTAAATCCATTGTGATCCGCGATATAATTGACATATCCGATCTTTTCATTTTGCTTTTTCAGCTGATCCGCCAGTTCCCAGATGTTCCCGTCAATCCCGCAGGCCAATTTCCGGCAAGGATAGAGAAACTCATCCGTATCCAGGAAAAACCTGGGAAATGCCTTTTCCTCATCTGAAATCAAATGCTCCGCGGCTCCCTTATAAAAAATTTTCGTCCGCCCCAAATAAGGGTCGTCTAGCAGCAAATCAAGCGGAATCCCATCTCCCTGTAAATGAAAGCCGTCCACATGATATTCCCTGACCCAATGCCGCAGCGCTTCAAGAATCCTTCTCTTCGGCGCATAGTTTGAAAAATCCATCTCCAAAATGCATTCCATGCCCTTCTTGTGCATCTGCAAAATGCATTCTTTCAATTCCAGCGCGGCGGAGTCCCCTTCGGCATACGATGCCTTTGGCGCAAAATACATCCCTTCCCCATAGCCCCAGTAATTGATCTGAAACCGCGGCTTCTCTTCTTGCTTCTTAATCTTATCCTTTTTGGATGGCTTCCAGCGCGCATAGGAGTCCGACTGGCTTTCTTTCTTCGGAATCAGCTCCTCAAACTCATATACCGGCATCAGCTCCACCGACGTGACGCCAAGCGACTTCAAATAAGACAGCTTCTGCGTAAGGCCGCGGAACGTCCCGCGCCCAGGCGTGCCTTCCGACATGCCCATCGTGAATCCCCGGACATGGAGCTTATAAAGCACCATATCTGTCCTGGCAATCTCCTTCTCCCGCTCGCCTCTCCAGGAAAAACGGAGTTCCTCATGCCGACAGCGAAGGGGCGACGTTAAGCGCCGGCTTTCGTCCGCCCATGCCTCCCGTCCCACAACCCTCCTTGCATAAGGATCCATAACAAGCTTTCCGTCAATCCAAAAATTATAGTCTATCTCTGAAAGATCCAGCCCATCCACCTGGATCGCCCGAAGGTTCCCTTTTGAAAACTCCCCCGGCACGGCAATTTCCTGCGGCTTCGCATTCTTTCCTCGTTCATAAATCAGCACCTTGCAGTCTGACTCCTTTCTGCATTCCATGCAAAAATTCGCCCATGTCCTGCCCTTTGTTGCCCCTAATCGGGAAAAATCCCCTTTTTTCACGTTTAATTTCATGTTTTTATCACCTTTTATCCCTAAACTAAGCAAGTATACGTCTATTATAGCGCCTTTTGGTACATTTTGTATATCTTTTTCTGCACTTATTGCATAACAGATTCATTTATATTATAATCCATACAGCATCACAATTTGAAAGGAGGCTCTTATGGACAGCCAAAACAATACTTTACCGGAAAGCGACGAAGACATCCTCGTCACGCTGGACATGGATGACGGGACGAAAGTGGAATGCGAGATTTTGACGATTTTTGATGTGAAGGGACAGGACTACATCGCGCTTCTGCCCACAGAAGGAGAAGGAGCAGACGAAGAAACCGTTTACATCTACCGCTATTTCGAAGATGAAGACGGAAATCCCTCCCTGGAAAACATTGAAAGCGACGAGGAATACGAAGCCGTAGAAGAGCGGTTTGACGAGCTGCTGGATGAAGCCGAATTCGAAGAAGCTTAATTGAGAAGAGGAAATGAGGGCGCCGCACAGCAATCTGTGCAGCGCCCTCATGTTATGACGTCACATCAAACGCTTCGCTATTTGATAGACGCCCCTTTGGGAAGCCCCGCTTTTTTCAGCCATCCCTTGTATTTTGCCTTCTTTTTGGCCGGCAGCGTTATTTTTACCTTTGCATTAATTTTACTGAACGCCTTCCTACCGATTAAAGTGATCCCGGCAGCCTTTTTCATGTTGACGCTTTTCAGCTTGCCGCACCCTGCAAACGCCTCGTTTTGAATCTTTTTCACATTTTTGCCAATCGTCACGCTTTTCAGGCTCTTTAAGCCTTTGAACGCCTTGGCGTTGATCTGGGTGACTTTGTAGGTTACGTTATCAATGCGCACTGTAGGCTGAATCGTCACGTCCTTTACGGACTTGCTTGCCGGGCCGGTCACCGCCGCCGTCTTCTTGCCCGCATCTAAGACCGTATACTTCACTTTCTTTACAGTCGCCGTCGTTTGAGGCTCCTTGTAATTCATCAGCTCGTTTTTCTTTGCCTCTACTGCCTGATCAAGCCCTGCCTGTGCGTCTTGCTTTTCCTTCGCTGTCTTGTTCTGGCTTTCCGCCTCTGCTTTCAGGCCCGAAGCCTCCTTTTCTTTTGCGGCTGCGCTTTCAGTCTCGCCCTCCAGCCCCAAAAGCTGCGCTTCAATTGCCGTTGCGGACGCATTCAGCTCCGCAGCCTCAGCCTTTTTCAAAGCGGCTTCCGCAGCCAGCTTATTCGCTTCGGCACGGGCCGCGCAAAGCCCCGCCTCCGCCGAAAGCTTATCTTTCGAATTCTTCGCCGCCGTCACATTCTGTTCCGCAGCCGTCACGCGCCCTAAGGCCTCTGTCAGCTTATTCTGCGCCGCCGTAGCCGCTGCCTGTGCAGCGGATGCCTTTCCGTCAGCTTCCTTCAGCTGATCCTCCAACTCAACGACCTTGCCCGCGTTAAGGACATCCTCTTCCTTTACAGCGGCCGCGCTTGTCGCGCCTGCAATAAATTCCTCATACGTGACTTCATTCCCGCCATCCTCTTTCTTCGGGTCGTAATTCCAGACGCGATAGCCAAATGCTTTGATGTCAACCATCATATCCTCTAAAACAACCTCTGCTGTCTTGGCGGCCGCGTCGTCGCACCAAATAGCCATGCTTGCGCCAAGGATATTTTTAACCTCTTCCGAATCTGAATCCACCACAGAATTCCCGTTGAACATCAAAGGATGCCATTCTTCAAAAACGCGCTTCGGCTTTACTGTCCAATCATAGCTTTTCAGGACGTAATACATAAAGTCGTTGTTAAAATTCACGACCTGATACCTTGACGCAGCAGCGCCGCCGCTCTTCCAGTCATTCGTGATTACGCTTTTCTTCAACAGATCAGCCTCCGCAGCCTGGCCGTCTACCCAGGCATACGCCGTCATCCCCTTGCTTTCCACATAATCCGCAAGGCTGTTTACATAATCTGCAATCATCTGGTCGGTTGCGCCGTGCGCGGCAAACTCATCCCCGCCTACGCAAAAATCCGTGCATCCGTTTTCCTGGAAGAAATCAATGTATTTTTTAATCAGGGCGGACATAAAATTTTTCGCCTCTACGTTTTCAAGATCCATCGCATAGCATGGGTTGCTGCCGATTCCCCAGATTCCTATGTTGCGGTATTCCGGAAAATACCAAAGGATCTGCCCGTTATGGCCCGGGCTGTTGAATTCCGGAATGACATTGATCCCGTAAGTCTTTGCATAAGTGAGGATCTTGACCATATCCTCCTGCGTCAGGCTTTTTTCATTGTCATAACTGTTGATTCCATGCGCCACGTCATCATAGCCCTCGTTGCGCTCTTTCAAAAAATCAGAGTCGTCAATCGTATGCGGATTGTCCCCAAGATGCTGCATAAATTCGTTGTCATACATAACGGTGGAGCCGTCCGCCCCTTCAAAGGAAACGCTCATGTCGTCCAACAGGAAACGGAACCCCTCGTCATTGGAAAAGCTCATGTACAGAGTGTTCATGCCATTCCATGCCATTTCCCGTATGATTGTCTCAAACCACTCCACGCTAAAGTACTTCCTGGCGCAGTCCACGAACAATGACCTAATCTTTTGGGAAGGCACAGAAACTTTTTCCTCTATCTGTCCGCCGCCCTCCAATTGCTTTAAGACATCCCGCAGCCCGTAAGCGGCGCCCGCTGTCCCTGCTGCCTTTACTGTAACGACGCCATTTTCTTTTGCAATGCCATAGCCCTCAGCGCCGTAGGCCGCCTCATAGCCGTCTCCCTTCGTGTCAACCAGGATATCCCCTGCCTTCTTCTCATCATTGTACACCAACCTCACTCCATGATCTTTGGCGGCAAATTCCTCCTTAATCACCATATACGCCGCAGATCGGTCTCCCTTCACGTTGATGCGCGCCACCGCCCCCGCATCGGCTTCTGCCGCAGACGCAGTCACTGGCATAGCGGACAATGCCACGCATAGAGTAAGCGCAAATGCAGAAAATCTTTTTTTCAAACTCATATGTATCCTCCTTTTCCCTATAGTAATTTGGTACTTTTATGCTATCATATCGGAAGAGAAAAAGCAAGGATGGCGTCACGATTCTGCTTCCTCACAGAAACCGTCGCCGCTAAGTCCATAAACGCAATGAACCGCATTCCTTACGTCTATTCCGCAAGATCGCTTTTCTCGATCAGCAAATATTCGATAAAATCCAGCTCCTCCCGCAATTCGTTCTGCCCCTTCACTACATAATTGAGCTTCATCTCCAAGTCCGCCAAGCGGCGCGACATCACCACTTCCCGCAGCTTCTCTTGGTCTTTGTCAAATAATGCCCAAATTTCTTCAGAAAATTTTTTAGAAAATTTTCCTTTCCCAACAAGAAGCTCCAAAAGCCTGCGTTTGGAAATTCTCTGTAAAAGAATAGAAAATTCGCACTGAAAGAACAGGCAATGCACCGCCCGCATCTGCTCTGGGTCAAATCCCTCTTTACTGCATATATATTCTTTACTCTCCAGTAAGAAATACCAGTCCAAAAAAGCTGCGTTTATCTTCCTTAACGCCTCCTCTTCTGACATTTTTTTTAATGCAGCCGTTTTCACAAAAAAATCCGTCTGGAAATGAACCTTCCGTTCGATTGCCTTAAAAATATCCAGGTGGCCTAACGTCTTTTCCACATACTCCATGCATTCAAAAGAACCCTTCTCATATACATCTGCAATCATCTGCTCAACCAGTTGATCCGCCTTCGCCTCCCGCTCTTCTTCGCCGCTGTTCTCAATTCCTTCCATGATTTCATCCCACTGCAAGATCCTATGATGCTCCAAAACGGCGCGCCTCCTTTAATCGTAATCTTAGTTTTTCCTCATTTCTTGTTTTGCTGGCCTTTATCTGCACTTCTGGAACATCCTCTACATTCATGATATGCCATTCCTCGTTTCCGACCCACTCAAGCTTTGATGCAGATTTGAAGTATTCCTGCTTTAAGCTATTGACCGTGCGTATATATTCGCCTCTTTTTTTAAATATATCCTGAAGCGCAATTTTCATCATAGAAGATCCAAAACCTGCACACCCCAGTTTACGGTTTAATCTCCGAATGATCTCATTGACATCCGGCTGAATCTCTGCCATATGCAACGCAATCTCCTTCAATAAAGCCGCGATCAACTCGTCTAGAGAGCTCTTATTGTTCACTGTCTTCTTTTTGATATAGATTACATAAGCTTGCTCTCCCTTTGACGTAATCTGATAAAAAGAGCTGCGCCCCTGCTTCTTATTCCTCCAAAGCCCAAAATCAGACGCGCGGCGGATCGCATTCGTCAATGTGTGCCGCTCTACATTTAGATATTTCGCCAAATTTCCGACAGATACCGTTCCATAACGATACAGCACATCAAGTATAGGGTAGATGTATTTATAATTTCCATAATCTTTTGTTTCATTGACATCCAATTTCGCCATTCCCTCTCCTAGCCTGCGAATTGTGTCAATCATGGCAAAGAAATAAATTTTATGATGAGTTCGATTTTCCTCTATCGCAAAATATTCCCACATTGCCTCCAACTGATTGGAAAACTTCACGCTTTCTTCATAAAACGCTGTCAGCTCATGACTTTTATACGCTTCCAAAAATGTATTTCTATAGTATTCCGCCAACACCTCAACATCTGTGCCCTGATTTGAAAAAAACTGATCCAACATTCCCTGCAATGCGTTCACTTTCATATCATGCACCCCCTTGCGATAAATGTAACATTTATGTAACGTATCAGTTAAATTCTACATCTTTTCATCCTCATTTTCAAGCTTCTCTTTTTGTTCAAAATAGCGCTGTACATATTCTATTTGCATTCCTGCTAATTTATTCTCACTTATTCTGCAGTTCTCCTGAAAAATACGTTTTTCATGCACCGAAAACCGAAACAAATGCGCACATCTTGCATAAGCGCATCGTTCACATTCTACGCTGCATTGATAGGGCAAACTTTTAGCCGTCAAACACTTCCCTTCTACATAAAAAACAGGATAGCCGATCAGGCCAATTTCCTTCCCCGTGCGAACGGCGCAGGAATTAGAGACAGCAAATAGGCTCTGACAGTTACCCGCCAGCGATTCCCCCACTAACCGAAAATCCGAAATAGATTTGGAATAAGCAGACGCAATCTGCACATTACAGCCAAATTTGCTTACCATTGAAGCCACTTCCTCATATACCAAAAAATCTTTGCATATCAAATACCAGATCCTTCCTAATCCCTTCATATCTATTAAAGAAATCTCATCCCAAGCGTCGCCTAACCGCTCCCTATGCCGCTCTTTCTTCTGATCCTGATAAACAAACCCATTCCGTTTTTGATTCGTCAGCAATCGTTTGCCTGCTCCTGACAAAAGAACGCATTGATTGACATCCCCCGAATAATACGTTCCCATAAACAACAATTTCATATGCTTGAGTTTTGATGCATTTTTTATAATCCAGCCTCTTATTTGCTCCACCAATAATTCCGTCATTACGATCTCTGGAAACAGCACAATGTTGACAGCCCTCTCGTCCAACTCCCGTATTAGCGATATGCAATCTTCGTAAATCTGACCCATTTCTCCTCGATAGCTTTTTAACTCCAACCTCCCTGTCTTCTCATCCCTATGAAACGCATCCTGATTTGAAAAAGGAATCATTGCAAATGTCAGCGTACCATTTTGCTTTATCGCCTGCTCTATCCCATCATAATTATATTGTTTAACGAATACTTTATTTTCAGATTCATGCAATTCTATAATGCGATAACTTTCAATCGCATCCCAAATGCCCCTTTTTATCCTATGCCATCTGGCATCTTTCATAACATCTGACGACATGATAAAATTGGCCTCACACATAGGATAAAATGCCAGGCATTCTGATACAGGGCTATCCATCGGATACTGCATCATTTTTCGTACAGACGGCTCTTTGAGTAAGGCATATTCATTACGCTCTTTATAAAAACGGTCAAATTCCATCAATAAATGCATACATACCTGCTCTTCATCCACAGAAAAATATTGCGTCAATTCCTTCACAAACTCTGTTATGGTAAGATTTTCTGTGAAAAGCTCGCGCATCAAATATGTAATCTCTCCAAAGCATTCCTGCACTTCTTCATAATAACGGCTAAGAATCCTATTCTCCGCTTTTCCTCGAATCCGATCATATGCAATAATCATCAAATCATATATGCTTGTTACTTTAAAAAGCGCCTCCTCCATTTCTCCCACCTTTTTTCTCCTGAAAGCCTCTCGCCCGTTTCCGGCCCTTCCCTGCCTCGCCCGTCCAAATCCCCGCCTCCGTCAAGAACCTGGAAACCTCCATGTCATGGTTGTTGATCTTTTTTGAAGCATACAGATGCAGCGCTTTCTTCGCCCGGGTGACCCCCACATAAAACATCCTGCGCTCCTCCTCCATCTCAGGCAGAAGGACGGCTTTTTTATATGGGGTGACCCCCTCGTTGACGTCAATCATATGCACCACGTCAAATTCCAAGCCCTTTGCGCTGTGATACGTGGCTAACGTCACGGCGTTCTTCTCGGTCTTCTGCTTTTGATACGCCTCCTCCAGCTCTTCTTTATAGCGTTCGATATAAAAAAGCCAATCTGCAAATGAGTCAAATTCCTTTGCGCCCTCCTGCAGCGCGTCCATGACCTCCAGCAGGCCGTCCACATCTATTTTCCGCTGTTTCGCATACTCCTCCAAAAATCCGTCGTACCCAACTGCCTTTCGGATATAGTTCAGCGCGGAAAACGGGCGCATTCCAGAGATCGTCTCCATGTCCGCGCGCATTTTTTGAATGCGCTCCGCAATCCAGGGCTGCTTTCGGTAAAACGCCTTCCAATCCCGAAAAGAAATTTCTTCCCCGCCAAGGCTCTCCCTGCTAAGATAGCGTTTGGGACGGTTCATCACCGCCAAAAAATCGCTCCGTTTCCTGCCTCCCTCCGCAATGCGCAGATATGCATACATATCCTTCGCAATCCAATGCTCATAGAGATTTGGGGTCTTATCCCTCGCCAAAAACGGAATATTGTACTCCAGCAGCCTTTCCATTAAAATCCTGGCCTGTGTGTTTGTGCGGAACAAAACAGCCGTCTGCGCAAATGGCGCCTTCGACTGCCGAATCCGCTCCACAACCTTCCGGCTTTCCTCCCTCTGTGTCTCACACACCTCCAAGGTAATGGAATCCGCATCTTTTTTCGCCGCAATGACCTCTTTTGGAAACCGTCCCCGGTTATGCCCGATTACGCGGGCGGCCATCTCCACCACATCCTTTGGACACCTGTAATTATAGGAGAGCTTCACAATTTTCAACTCCTTATAGTCCTCTGGCATATGCAGCATAATCTCCGGCTTTGCGCCGCGAAAACGGTAAACCGACTGGTCGTCGTCGCCCACGGCAAATAAGTTCCTCTCCCGATCGGCAAGCAGACGCACAATGTCATACTGAATTTGATTGACATCCTGAAATTCGTCTATTAACAGATAGCGGTATTTTTTCTGCCAGGCGAGCAAAATGTCTTTCCTCTCTGTAAACAGCTCATATGCATATACCAGCATATCGTCGAAATCCAGCTTCCGGCTCTGCCGCAAAAAATTCTGATACCCCGTAAACAAATCGCGAAACACGTCTTTCCCACAGCTCATTGGATAATAATGGTCGAGCGCGACCCTTTCATTTTTTACAAAGCTGATTTCAGAAAGCACGTCCTGCACAAATTCCGCCTCATCATCGTACTCTAACGCCATGGCGCAAATCGCGCTGCGCAGATGCCAGTTTCTTTCTTCCTCGCGGACAATATTCGACGCGTCAAAGCCATAGGCGTGCTTTAAAATCATGAAAAACACCGCATGAAACGTGCCAAATGTCACGCGTCTCCCCTCCATCGGCATTTTTTTCATAAAACGCTCCTTCATTTCCCGCGCCGCCGCTTTTGTGAACGTTATGACAAGGATATTGGACGGATCCACATTTGCATTCCTGATTAAATTTTCAATTCTTTTTGTGATAACGGTGGTCTTGCCGGAACCCGGCCCGGCAAGCGCAAGCATTGGGCCGTTCAGATGCAGGACAGCCTGCATCTGCGCCTCATTTAGATGATGTCGCTCAATTAGATTCTGATTCATAGAAGTGTTCCAGTTTCTCAATGCCCTTTTTGATACGCAAAAGGGATTCCTCTTTTCCAAGCAGCTCCATAAGCTCCGTCGCCCCGCCCGGCGTCGTCTGCTTTCCTGAAACAGCCGTCCGGATCGGCCAGAGCACGTATCCGTTCTTATAGCCCTTTTCCTTTACAAAAGCAGCGACTGCGGCGTACAGCGCGTCATTTCCATAATCCTCCTGCGCCTCCAACACCGGCAGGATTTCCCGCAGCACGGCAAGCGAAGTCTCCGGCGTCGTCTTCATCTTCTTATGGGCGTACAGCGCGACGTCATAGTCCGGCAGCTCCTCAAAAAAATCAATATGCCCCGCAATGTCCGTAAACACCTCAATCCTGCTCTGCACCAAAGCCGCGATCTTTCGCAAGTCATACGGCTTTGTGACAGCCTCCTTAAGGTACGGCTCGGCCAGCTCATAAAACCGCGCCGGCTCCATGGCCTTTAAGTACTCCCCATTCATCCATTTCAGCTTCGTCACGTCAAACACGGCCGGGGACTTGCTCATATGGCGGTAGTCAAACGCCTCCACCAATTCCTGTAAGCTGAAAATCTCTCGGTTGTCCGTCGGGCTCCAGCCGAGCAGGGCCACAAAATTCACGACGGCCTCCGACAAAAACCCTTGGGCGATCAAGTCCTCATAGGAGGCATGGCCGCTTCGCTTGCTCAACTTCTGATGCTCCTCGTTGGTAATCAGCGGACAATGCACATATACCGGGACTTCCCATCCAAACGCCTCATAAAGCCTGTTGTACTTAGGGGAGGACGATAGATATTCATTCCCCCGGACAATATGGGTAATTCCCATTAAATGGTCGTCCACCACATTTGCAAAATTATACGTCGGATATCCGTCCGACTTAATCAAAATCATGTCGTCCAGCTCCGCATTGTCCACTTCAATCCTGCCATAAATCTCATCCTCAAACGCCGTCACGCCTGTCCTGGGGTTATTCTGACGAATCACGTAAGGGACGCCTGCGGATAGTTTCTCTTCCACTTCCTCTTTGCTCAAATGCAGGCAATGCTTGTCATAGATCGAAATCTCTTTTCCCGACACCGTCTCCTTAAGGCCCTCCAGGCGCTCTTTGCCGCAAAAGCAATAGTACGCCTCGCCCTTATCAATGAGCTGCTTCGCATAATCGAAATAAATTCCCTTTTTTTGGCGCTCACTCTGCACATATGGCCCCACGCCGCCCTCCCGGTCCGGCCCTTCGTCATGTAAAAGCCCCGTCTTTTGCATCGTGCGGTATATAATGTCAAGCGCCTCCTCCACATAACGCTCCTGGTCTGTGTCCTCAATCCGTAAGATAAAATCGCCGCCCTCGTGCTTTGCAATCAGGTACGCATACAGCGCCGTCCTTAAATTTCCTATATGCATCCGCCCTGTGGGGCTTGGCGCAAATCGTGTCCTAACGTTTCCCATGTTTCCCTCCGTATTCGTATTAAAATGCCTCAATCTTTTTTATCATACAATATTCTGCAAAAAATGGAAACAAGTTTATTGAATTTTTACATTTTCTTTTGTCTTGCTTCAAGACAGGGCCGAACCCCTCACAACAAAGCTGTGAGGGGTTCGGCCCCAAAATATTCCTTAGAAAAAACCGCTTACTTCTTAATCAGCTTTACCTTTTTCGGCACGCCGCCCGTTTTCAGCATCCTCTGAAAATCTTTAAATTTCTTCTTCGGAACGGTAATCCTCGCACTGGCATTGATTTTCTGGAACGCATTCTTTTCAATCTTAATCCCAGTCGCTTTTTTCAGGTCAACCGTCTTTAGTTTGAAACACTGCGCAAACGCCTGCTTGCAGATTTTCTTCACTTTATTGCCTTTGATAATCAATTTCTCCAGCTTCTTGCAGCCTTTAAACGCATTCGCATTGATCTGCACGACAGTCCAAGTCCTTTTGTCATATTTCACAGTGTTTGAAACCGTGACCGTCTTGATTGTCTTCTTATTCACCGGGCCTGCCACGGCAACCGTGCCTTTGGCTTCGTCAAGCACCTTATATTTTAAGGTCTTTACTTTGAATTCCGTAATTGGCTTATATCCATCCAATTCCTTCTGCTTATCCGCCGCAGCCTTTTCATAATCAGCAGCCTCTGTTTTCTTTTTCTGCACATCCGCCTGCTTGACCTGCGACTCATTCTGCTTCTTTTCCGCTTCCTGATCTTTTGCAGAAGCCTGCTGCAGCAAAGCGTCTTTCTCATCTCCGGCAGATTCCGCTTTCGTCCTAAGCTGATCCGCCTCCGCTTTCGCCACCTTTGATTCACAAAGGGACTTTGCCGCTTCTTTCTCTGCCAATGCGGCCTCAGCCGCCGATCTCTGCGCATACAGCTTCTGAACCGCAACTTCCAGCCGAAGCTTTTCTGAACCGCCGGCAGCCGCCTTCCATTTTGCTTCTTCTTGCTGCAGCTGTGACTGAATCGCGCTTAGCGCATTCTTCGCCGCCGTGACATTTTTTTCCGCAGCCGCCAAATCCTTCTTGGCAGCGTCCACCTTTGCCTGCGCAATTGCCAAAGGCAATTGCTCCTGCTTCTTGTTCGCCTCCGCTTCATATGCGTCCGCCTCAATTTTTTTGCTCTCCGCAAGGCTCCTCTTATCTGCGGCTAGACTCTGCTTGCCAGGAATCACGCTCTCCTTTTCTTCCGCCTGCGAAAGCAGCGCGTCACGGTCAGCCCCTGGCTCTTCTGCGGACACTCTAAGGGATTTTGCCTCTGCTTCCGCCACCCTCGCTTCACACTCTGCCTGCAACGCTTCATTCTCCGCCACGCTCGCTTCCGCAGCCGACCTCTTGGCATAGAGCTTTTGCAGCGTAACTTCCATTTCAAGCTTCTCAACCGGATCGGCAAGCGCAGAAAACGCCCGTTCCGCGTCGCTCACTTCCTTATTTGCATTTGCAAGCTCACCGTTCGCCGCCGTCAGGGCCGCGCCCGCTTTACTTAAGTCATTCCTGGCGTCTGTCTCATTCTGCTCCAGCACATCCCCAGGCTCCTTCAACGTGAAGATTTCTGAAATGACAGGAACCACATTGCTCCACTCCAGCTTAATGGCGTCTATATGCTCCAAATCCTTCGTATAAAATGCCGAAAAGCTCCTGTCTAATTTTCCAATCTGCTTCCAATTCCCGTCGCCCGTATCGACAGACACGACAGCGTTACTGATGTTGCTGCCGCTCTGCAGAATATTAATCCTGCCAATCGGCTTCTCATCAGAAAGCTTATAAATTAAAGATCCCTCTTTCGTGCCGTCTGGCTGGAAGGAAGTCGTCAAATCGCCGTCGATCAGATTCTGAGCCTCAAACCCCCTCTTCTGCACAGCGGTCGTCTCAAATGTCGGGTCATTCACAGCCGGGATGAATTCCCCTCCATTAATTAAAATTTCATTCAGCTCCACCCAACGATGGCCAAACGGCGCCGTAAAGTACAGACGGATGTATCTTGCTTTCACATTTTCGATATTCGCGTTCTCGACATAGGCGTATGCGACGTCCACTGAATCATGCACCCAATTTCCGCCCTCGCTCTCAATTGGCTTTGTGTCTTTATCCTCTGCCGAGTTCTCTTCCCCGTCGCCAATCTCCAGGATATCCGTCCAGGTCTCTCGATCCATAGACGCCTGAATTTTTGCGTCACGCGGATAGTCAATCGCCGTGTCCAGCACATATACCCTAAGGGACTTCAGCTCTATCTCCTGCCCCAGGTCGTATGTCACATAGGAGCCAGCCGCGGGAGTCGAGCAATATTTTGCCTTCGTGGAAAGATCCCCGTCCATCCAATACTTTGTCGTGCCAAGGGCTCTCGCATCCTCTTGATTAGTCGCGCCGCCAATCGAAGAATCCAACAAATCCATCGCCTTATATTCATTCGTCCTCACGATAAACGAGGCGATGCTAAACTCTACCGCTACGTCCGTCTGGTTCATCAGACGGATATAGCGCGCCGCCCCTTTCGCATCCTCTGTCCAGTCCCTTCGGTTCACGGATTTCTCTAATGCAAGGCTCCCTGTGCCGTCCCCTGTCACCGATATCTCTTTCACGTCATGGATACGGTCAAGCTTCAGCCCGATATACTCGTTTGGCTGCAGCGTAAGGTTTTGAGCCGGATTCATCTGAAAGACGTCCGTCTTGAAGTCCACGCTCAGGGAATCTATCTGCGCATTCGTATAAATCCTTTCATCCCTGCCGCCCGCATCTACGTAAGAATACACGGAAAACTCTGAAAACTTCACCCACTTATTGACTCTTTCATCATTCACAAGCCGGACATACCGCGCATTGACCCCTTTCAGATTCACCATATAAGTATCTGTGCCAGACGCGTCTCCCGTGTGGGAATCCAGATCCGTCCACTCGCTCCCATCCGCAGAATAAGACAGATGATATTTCACCCATTTGTCCCCGTCACCGGCGCCGACCAGCGCACGCACCGCTCCCACGGGCTTTGCAGAGCCTAAGTCAAGCTCAATATAATCCCCGACAATGCTGGCGTCCTCAGCGCCTTCCCGCTTTCCAGTGTTGAACCAGGCATAGGTATTGTCTTTCCCATCGGTCAGCTTATCGCCCGTATTGTCCTGATAAAAAGACCATCCGTCAACAAATCCAAGCGTCCCTTCATATTTTTGAGCCTCTCCGCCTTCGCCATATTCCGGATTCACGATCGGAAGCACCAAATCGGCAATGCGCTTCATAACCGCATCCGTAAACGGCTGAATATACTTTCTGCCTGCCTGAGCCATCAATGTCCCGGCATTATAATAGGCAAAGCCATACGTCTTGGAGCGGTCATACATCGCCTGCGCATTGGAATAATATGCCCAAATGCTGCTCTTGTCGTCTGTAATGCCCGCCTTAACCGCATCCATCAAATACACATCCGCCTGCGTCATGTCCCGCAGGCAGCTTAGGAACGGCGTCATTTGAGACGCCATCCGACGATTTGTCCCACTCTGCATATAAAACTCAGCCGCGTCACAAATCTTTTGAAATTCTGCTTTCAGCCGATCCGCATCGGCAGCCGTAGCCGTCCCTCCTGACAGCTTTGAGGAAAATTCATCCAGAAGCGGCTTTAACTCTACGGACTCCTCAAACGGCCCCTGCTTACCAGCGCTGCCCTGATCCGCGGATTGGGCGATCTGATGCTTTGCGACTTCCCGTAAGGCGTTGGATGAATCGGACTCAATCGGCGTCATATGGTCAATATATTTAAAGGCGTCATCCCACGCCTGATCGCCTTCCTCGGCGCTCTCCCAGAGCTTCCAGCAATAATCCGCGGCTGTAAAAATGCCGACTTTGGAAGGCTCTGACTCCTGAATCGGATTTAACACAATCCCCTCATAGCTTCCAGGCTCCACGCCTGTATTCAGGATATAATTATGGCCGCCCATAATCTGGCTGTTTTTGGTATTGTCATTGCACGGCCAGTTCACCCACATATACGGGTAGCGCCCTTTGCCATTCCCATTCAGCCCATTAAAGAAATCATCCGAAAACTGCTTCGTGACCTTTCCCCAAATCCTTCCGCCAGTCACTAAAATATGTATTTTCTCACTCACGCCTTCGCTAATGGTTGTCATTTTTGCATCCGTCGTAGCCATATAGCACGTCGGGCAGTACAGGATATCCGTCTTCAAATCCGGAATTTCCATTTTCAGCTCCTCCAGCCATGCCTGCATGTCATTCAGAAACCTCACCATACGCTCTGCCGTCTCTCCAGTCGCGTCATCCTCCAAAATTGCGATCTGGCGCACCCCGGCCTTTCGGATCACCTGCTCAAACTTATCCTGAACCGCCTTCAGCTCCGCGTCATATGCGTTGTCCGACAAATCAACGGCATTATTCATAAACGGATGCAGCGCATACACGAAAAAGCATTTGCTTTCATTTCCCGCCTTCGCCAGATCCGCGATCTTTTGAATGCTTTCCTCGCTTTTTGGATCGGTCTCATCATATAAATCACGCCATCTGCGGTTATGCAGCGGGTCATCCTTCGGCGCGTAAATGTACTGGTTCATCTTAATCTCACTGCCGTACTGCATCAGGTCGATACGGTCCTCATTCGACCACGGGTTTCCATAATACCCCTCAATGAACCCCCGGAACTCAATCTGCCCATAATCCTTCAGCGTCAGGTTCCGAACGCTCTTTCCCTCCAGCTGCTCAAAAATGCGCTTTAACGTCGTTACGCCATAATAAGACGCATCCACATCTTCGCCCAGGATCACGACCGTCCCGTTTGAAATCCATACGGCATACGCGTCATAATGGTTCGCTCCGTTAAAAAACTCTGCGTCCACGCCAATCTGCGCGCTGTATGCGTCCGCCGCGTCCCCGGAGCCATACACGCCCACAATCAGCTTCGTGTTCGACGCCGCCTGAGCCGCGCTCTGCTTTAAGCCCAACACGCCAAGCGCGTCCTCTACCCTTTTCTTCGTGTAGCCGTCAATGGAATCGCCGTACGTCACGTCAACCTGATCCGTCAGGCTTGTCGTCCCCGCCGCATATTCCACGCTTTGCGGCGTAGGGTAGATCTCATACTCGCCTTTTCCCTCCGCAGTCCCGGCAAAAGCCGGAACGCAAAACGTCAGCAAAAACGCCAGCAACCCTAAAAAACGAACAATATGTCTTTTCTGGCCTCTACAAGTGTCCATCTCACTTCCTCCTCCTTCATAAATGCGCCTGTCAGGACTGCTCCCCACAGCGCTCTAAAAACAAATGAAATATGGTTTAATTATAACAATATTCCCATGTAGCGTCAACTTTTTTTATTCATATTGCACAGACGCATATATGCTTTATGCTCTTAGCAGCTTTAATTAGTTACAATTGCGCCCGTTCCATGCTATAATGCGTACATTGTTTTTTATCTGCAAAAGGAGGCTTGCGACTATGTTAAACTATCTCATTCTTCTCATCGCGCTCATTCTCTTTTTGGGCGTCTATGCATTTTTCCGCATCCGTCGGCTGCTTTGCTTTTACGGGGCCGACGCAACAAGCAAAAAAACAATTGCCGCCAGCGTCCTGCTTGCGGCGGGGACTGCGTTCCTCTGCCTGAATTTATTCCGAACAGTCGGAATCCTCACGCTGCACGCCGTAGTCTGCTCCCTCATTTTGGATATCGCGGCATGGCCCCTTGCAGCCCGATTCAGGAAAAAAGAAGGAAAGTGGGCCTGGGATCTAACCGGCAGGCTCTATCAAAGCGGAATCCTTCCGCTTTTGCTCACCGCCGGCGCCTTCGCCTACGGCTCTTTCAACATGAATCACATTCAAAAGACGCAGTACCAGATTCCGACCAGCCAGCTGACCGACGATTACAGGATCGTCCTCCTTACGGACGTTCACTACGGCTCTGTGCAAAACGAAAACGTATTAAAAAGCACGCTGGAGGAAATCAACGCGCAGCGCCCGGATTTCGTGATCCTTGGCGGCGACATTGTCGAGGAAGGGACGTCGAAAGAAAAAATGCAGGAAATATTTCATCTGCTCGGCAGCCTTGAGAATCAATATGGCATTTTCTATATCTACGGAAATCACGACAGGCAGCCTTACACAAGACGGCGGACATATACAGATGAAGAGCTTTCACAGGCAATCCATGACAGCGGCATACAAATTTTAGAGGACGCCTCGGTCAAAATCGGGACGGAAATCATCCTGGCCGGAAGAGGGGACGCAGCCTGGGGCGCGACAAAAAAGCGCGCTTCGGTCAAAGAAATCCTAAACGGCGCCGACCCAAACGCCTATCTGATTATGGCGGACCACCAACCCATTGAAGCAAAAGAAAACAGCGGGCAAGGCGTTGACCTTTTGCTTTCCGGCCATACGCACGGGGGACAAATCTGGCCGACAGGCATACTCTCGGAGCTTATGGGCACATTAAATTATGGAGCCTATAAACAGGACGGATGCACCGTAATCGTCTCCTCCGGGACGGCGGGATGGGCCTATTCCATACGCACCGGGGCGCATTGCGAATATGTCGTCGTAGATCTCAAAAGCAAATAATTCTTCTGTTCGATGGTATGTTTGCATAAAAAACTGCAAATAATGAAGGCAACAGGAGGATCCATCATGAAACTATCATCCCGAAAGAAAATGCTATGCCTGACGCTCGCCCTGCTGCCTGGCCTGTTTGGCTGCGGGGCAGACGGCGCCGACAATGAGACGCCGGCCGTCAGGATCGCTTATTTCCCAAACATGATCCATACACAGGCTCTCGTCATGAAACGCCTGGGAAAGCTCGAAGACGCCTGGGAGGGCCGCTGCGACGTCACATGGACGTCATTTAACGCCGGCCCGGCAGAAATTGAGGCCATTTTTGCAGGGGAAATTGACATTGGCTATATGGGGCCGATCCCGGCAGTCAATGCAAACGTAAAATCCGGCGGCGACGTAAAGGTCATTTCCGGCGCGACAAACGCCGGCGCCATGCTTTTAACGCAAAAAAATTCCGGCATCACTTCCCCCAAAGACCTGACCGGAAAAAAAATTGCCGTCCCACAGATTGGAAACACTCAGCATCTTTGCCTGCTTGGCATTTTAAAAGAAAACGGCCTTAGCGCAGATGACGTGACAATCGCCGCAAGCTCAAACGCAGACATCGCAAACCTAATGGCAAACGGCAGCATAGACGCCGCGGCCGTCCCGGAGCCTTGGGGGACGCTCATGCAAAAAAGCAAAACCGCAGACGTGCTTTTGGACAATGACGAGCTGTTCTTAAACGGCGACTATCCTTCCGCGCTTGTCGTCGCCAGCAAGGATTTCATCGAGGCGCATCCTGACCTTGTCACGGATTTTTTAAAGCTGCACGAAGAGGCTACGCTTCTGATCAATGAAAAGCCCGATGAGATGCTTGAAATTGTAAATGAGGAAATCCAAAGCGCCACGGGAAAAGCCTTGGAGGAAGATGTATTAAAAGAAGCGTTTACGCATATAAAGGCGACGTATGAAATCAATAAAGACGCTGTCATGGCCTTTGCGGCCCTAAGCAAAGAAGAAGGATTCATCAGCGAAATACCGGAGGAACGCAATGTATTTGACACTGAATTCGGTCAATAAGCGCTTTGACGGCGCCAACAATAGGGGCCGTCATCAAAAAGAAACCCTAAAGGACATTTCCTTTGAAGCCGCACAAGGTGAGTTCCTCTGTATCGTCGGCCCTTCCGGCTGCGGAAAGTCCACTTTATTAAATCTAGTCGCAGGGCTTGTTCGCCCAACCTCGGGCGAGATCGTTTTAGATGGGAAGAAAATAACCGGACCGGGCGCAGAACGCGCCGTCATGTTTCAGGAGGCGGCCCTCTATCCCTGGCTCAATGTAATAGAAAACGTAATATTTGGCCTACAGGCCACAGGATGCCCCAAAGCGCGTCAAAAAGAAATCGCAGAGCGGTATCTGAAAATGGTACGGCTCTGGAATTACCGGGAATACCCCATCCATCAAATCTCAGGCGGCATGAAGCAGCGCGCCGCCCTAGCCAGGGCCCTCGCAATGGACAGCAAGCTTTTGCTGATGGACGAGCCATTCTCCGCGTTGGACAAGCAGACGATCCATATCCTGCGGGCTGAGCTGGAGGCTATTTGGGAAACGAACAAAAAGACGGTCCTTTACGTTACGCATAGCGTGGAAGAAGCGGTTTATTTCGCGGACCGCGTGATCGTAATGGCTGAAAATCCAGGCCGCGTCAAGGAAATCATTCCTATCCCAATCACGCGCCCAAGAGACATTGAAGACGCCAAATTCATTGCGCTTCGAAAAGAGATCCTATCTCAGGTGCAGCTTAGCGCATGGAAATCTGCGGAAAACGAATTTGACGAGACAAAGGAGGCCCCCTCATGAACTGCAACACTCACTCTGACCAAGCAAAACTGCGCGCCTACGGAGGGCAGCTTCTCTTTTTTGTTGGCATCCTCCTTCTCTGGCAGCTTCTCTACGCCATTGCCTGCAGCTGGCTTTCCCTGGCAAAGCCATATGCCCTCCCAACTCCCGCCGGGGTCGCCTCAAGCCTTTATCACCTGGCAAAAAAAGGAACCCTGCTCTCCGCGGCCGCTGGCAGCCTGACCCGGGCGCTGGCCGGGTTTCTCATTGCCATCCTGGTCGGAATCTTGTTTGGCATTTTCATCATCCACTCCAAATTCCTGGCAAAAAGCCTAAAGCCCCTGATCCTTGGCGTTCAGACGCTTCCAAGCATTTGTTGGGTTCCCTTCGCCATCCTCTGGTTTGGCCTTACGGAAGGCGCCATCCTTTTTGTCATCGTCATGGGATCCGCTTTTGGCATCGCCCTCTCCATTGAAGGATGCGTCAAAAATGTGCCTCCCATTTATGTCAAGGTCGCAAAAACGATGGGCCTTTCCTCTTTCCCCTTGTACCGCCGCGTCATTTTCCCCGCCGCCCTCCCGTCTTTTCTGACCGGATTAAAGCAGGGCTGGTCGTTTGCATGGCGCGCCCTGATGTCAGGCGAGGTCATGTCCGCGTCCATGGGGCTTGGCCATACGCTTATGATGGGGAGGGATCTGGCTGACATCAACCAGGTCATGGCCATCATGCTGGTGATCCTGCTCATCGGCGTGCTGATCGACAAGGCCGTCTTCTCTCCCGTTGAAAGCCACGTCCTGAAAAAAAGGGGCCTTTCCCTCCATCCATAGCGCGCCTGCGCCCGTAACAGCCCAAATGCCTTCCTTGTTATAGGCTTTCCGGCGCCTGCCGCTCCTTTAAAACGGAAGGCTCATCTGCCATTCCCTCTGCAACAGCCCCTTGTTCCCCTTCCGTCTCCCTAATAAGGCTCTTTTCCCCTTCTGCCTTCGTTTCCTGCCCCTTAGGCGCGTCAGGCTTTTCCGCCGTCCCTTTCGTTTTCTCCCCAACCAAGACGACCGTTGTGCGCGGCGGGATCTTAAGCTTGCTCTTTAAGCTAAAGTCTGTCAGCGCCTCAATGTCCTTCCCATCCTCGTATTCCACAAACGTGTTCACGCAGACCTTCCAATGCATTCCCTCTGGCAGATTGGGAAGCTGCATATCAAGCGGCTCCCAGTACGCGTTCATCCCGTAAAACACAAACTCATCCTTCGTGTCATGCTCATCCCTGCCCGCATACATTACGCCGATCAGGCGGCTCGTGTAGTCCGTGCCGGAATTCCAGGGGTATCCGTTATGGATGCTGATTTCCTGAAAGCCGGACACGTGCTTCGTCGTCTTCCGCAAAATCGCATATTTCTTTCGGAACGCAATCATATACCGGACAAAGTCATGAATCTCACGGTACTCAGACAGCCTGTTCCAATCCAGCCATGAAATCAAATTATCCTGACAATACGCGTTGTTATTTCCAAACTGCGTATTGCAGAACTCATCCCCGGCATAGAACATCGCGGGGCCTCTGCTGCACATCAGCGTCGCAAACGCATTTTTCACCATGCGCAGGCGCAGCTTCTTAATCTCCGGGTCGTCTGTCTCACCCTCCACCCCGCAGTTCCAGCTATTTCCATTATTGTCCCCGTCCGTATTTCCCCATCCGTTTTTCTCATTGTGCTTCGTATTATAAGAATATAAGTCATATAAGGTAAACCCGTCGTGGCAAGTCAAAAAATTGACGGACGCGCTTTTGCCGCGCTTAAACGGGTCATACAGATCCTTAGAGCCGGTGATGCGCGTGATCGCCGTCCCCGCCATATCTTCATCCCCTTTTAAGAAACGGCGCATATCGTCCCGGTACTTCCCATTCCATTCCGCCCATCTTCGGAAGGCCGGGAAATTCCCCACCTGGTACAGCCCGCCCGCATCCCACGCCTCCGCGATCAGCTTCACTTTCCCTAAAATGGTGTCGCAGGCAATCTCCTGTATGATCGGCGGCTCCTCCATCGGCGCGCCATGCTGGTTGCGCGTCAAAATAGAAGCCAGGTCAAACCGAAATCCGTCCACCCGGTATTCCGTCACCCAATAACGCAGGCAGTCAATAATAAACCGACGCGCCACCGGATGGTTGCAGTTTAGGACATTCCCGCAGCCGCTGAAATTGTAATAATATCCGTCCGGCGTCAGGATATAGTAAATATTGTTGTCAATGCCTTTAAATGAAAAGCTTGGCCCATTCTCATTCCCTTCCGCCGTATGGTTGAACACGACGTCTAAAATGACCTCTATCCCGTTCTCCTTTAGCTCACAGATCATCTGCTTTAGCTCGTCGCCCTCATGGTTATGCTCCACGACGGAAGAATAGCCCGTATTGGGCGCAAAAAAGCAGACGGTATTGTAGCCCCAATAATTATAAAGCTGCTCTCCGTCCACAACCCTGGCATTCTCCATCTCGTCAAATTCAAAAATCGGCATCAGCTCGACCGCATTGACGCCAAGATCCTTCAAATAAGGGATTTTCTCCCGCAGCCCGTCATACGTCCCGCCCGACGTCACGCGGGATGACTTGTCTTTTGTAAAGCCCCGCACGTGCATCTCATAAATCACCAGGTCTTCCATGGGGTACTCCAGCTGCCTGACATTCCCCCAATCAAAATTATTCTCCACAACCCTGGCATGGTACACAAAATTCTCGCCGCTTTCCGGCCGGTCCCCCCAGTTCCGCTGGCCCGTCACCGCCCTTGCGTAGGGATCTAACAGCACATTCTCCTTTCGGAACAAAAGCCCCTTCTTCCTGTCGTATGGCCCGTCCAGCTGAAACGCATATTCAAACTCCTCAATGTTTAGGCCAAACACCAACATGGAATATGTATTCCCAATATGATAGGACTCTGGGAACGTAAGCTTCGCATACGGCTCCTGCTCCTTTGGACGGAACAAAAGCAACGTGCACTCCGTCGCGCCAAAAGAATGTATCGTAAAGCTGACCCCATTTGAGGTCGCAGTCGCGCCATCCCTGTTGTAAAACCCTGGGCGCACCAAAAATCCGTCAATCTCATCCAAAGGCTGCAGTTTTACGCCCCGGTCCAGCTTATGCCGCATCAATTCCATCTCTATGTCTCCCTGTCTGTTTTCTTCGTTTTCTGCCCCGTCTTCCGATTTTGGCGCATTCCCCACGCTTTGGCCAATCGGCGCATAGCCCAACCGAAACATTATTTTCTTAAAAATTCCCATGATTGCTCCCACCCAATACCTGATTGCGCGCCTCGCAAGGCGCGGCGCCACGCCGCCGTCAATCCCTTCCTGCCGCCCTTTTCCTAGCAGGGGCGAAAGCAGCAGCATCTGCACAGCATATTTAAAAACAGCATGCTAAGGCACCAGCTCCCGGTTCCCGCATACGGACGCTCATAGCCCTGCCCCATGCTTCGATACCATGTCCCGCCAAAATCCAGGTGCTGCTTAAACTGGCGGTATTCCATATTGCTCGGCTCTAAGGCGACTGCCTGGTCAATGTGCTCTTTTGCCGTGACGTTATTGCCCGCCCCCGCATTCGCAATGGCGCTGTAATAATGCCAGCGCGCGCCCCGCTCCTCCTGCTTAACGGAGCTTAGCGCATGCAGCGCCTCTTTGTAATGGCGGTTCGCAATATAATTCGCCGCGGCGGAAAGCTCAATGGGGTCGCTGCCGCCCCTTCCGGCAAACCCGCCGTAAGCGCCGTTCCCTCCATAGCCATACGTCCCGCTCCCCGTATTTCCATAGTTATAGCCGTTTCCGCCATAGCTGTAGCCCTGCTGCTTCTCTTTCATGATCTGGCTGTAAGCCTGCTGCACCTGCTTGAACTTCTCTTCCGCCAACGCTTTGTCAGGATTGCTCACATTTGCGTCGGGATGATATTTGCGGCTTAACGCGCGGTATGATTTTTTGATTTCCTCGTCGCTGGCGTCACGCGTAAGGCCAAGGACTTCATAGGGATTTAACATTCTGTTTTCCTCTGGCTTTCTTTTCCTGCTTTCAGGCAGCTTAGGCGCCTATTCTGCCATGCCAAACGGCCATTAGCGCGACGGATGCGCAGATTTGCCCAAGCTGCTGCGTTTTTTCTTCTTCAGTTGGATATATTCGTATTTGGACCATACGCCGGAATACAGCACGTTACGCAAAATGTCTGCATGCAGCAGAATCGGAAGGCGCTCAAATGATTTCGCGCATTCTGACATCATGCTGGTGAGGAGAAGCTTTGCGAACGTCTCAAAATCCGTCTTCTTTTGGCAGACCATCTTGGAAAACGGATTATACTCCTGACGCTTCTTATCTTTCCTAAAATCCTCGTAGGCATCCATCAGATAGACGAACTTGCCAAGATAAAAGCTTAAGCAGCGCAGCTCCTCAGACCACTCGTCTTCCTTCCAGTCAAAGATCTCGCCTGTCATGGTTCCCGTCAGGCCAGCCACTGCGTCGATGTTCTCCTCCCCTGCGCTCTCCGCGGCGGAAAGCTCCTTCATATAACGCTCTACGGCAAAAACCTGCCTTGGGCGTTTCGCCCGAATCCTCTCATAATCCTTAAGGAGCGCCCTGGCGAACGCCTTTTTGGTGTACGCCTTGCTGTCTTTCCAGTCATCCTCCAGGTTATGGAACGCCAACAGGACGTTCATGTCAGCCGCATATTCCGTCGCTTCATTAATCCACGCCCTCTGCTTTTTCGTAGGATGGAGCGGGCAGGTGAATTCCGTCTCTTCATGCTCAAGCTCATACAGGCCGGTCAAAAGCACAATCAAAAACGTCATGTCATAATTTAACAGCATCTGCCCCTTTGCGCCGCAATTCTGCTTTAACTTCTGGCACAGGCCGCAGTAATATGCCTGGTACGCCTTTGCGCTCTCCTCCGCCAGCTCATTCCGGTTAATGTTAATATATCCAAACATAGGCATCCGTTCCTAACTTTTTTTAATAAACTCCGCCCGGCACTTCGGGCAGGTAATGCAAATCCTGCCTTTTCCTTTTGGAACGCGCACCCTCTGCCTGCACTGCGGGCATTTGTAGAAACGGTAGATCTTCTTTTGCTCCTGACGCGCCTTAGCCGCATTCCATTTCACCGCGCCGAGACGCCTTACGCCCAAAAACTTCTGATTCTCCTCCCGCCGCTTCTCAACCTTCCTAGAAAAAACGCGAAAGTAGCAAATCGCAAGCAGCAGAAGGCCAACCAAGTAGAATGCTTGGTTTTGCGTAAACAAAGACAGCGCCATAAACGCGACCGTGACCCAAAGGCAGACCCTCGAAAGCTCATCAAACCCGTACCGCCCCATCAGAAACCTCTGTACCTTTTCTCTCATTGACATACACCTTCATTCGTATTTAATATAATGTTAATGGTAGCGTCTGCGCCCTGGGCTGTCAACTGACCTACCGTTTTTTAAGAAACATTTTATAAAAATTTAGGATGTACGTTTCTGACAGTTTCGCTAATAAATCCGCATCCTTTGCTGCATCCGCTCCCTGTCCGCCGCATAAAGCAGCGCCGTCTTTGAAGAGATTTGGCTTTTCATGTAACAGGACAAAATTGCGCCGTCCATCGTATGCGCCATGGAGTCCTCGCGCATCTCCATCAGGGAGGCAATCTGCCCCATCCTTCCCTCACGGACCAAAGCCCGCATCTCAGAATCCGGGCAAAGCCCCTCAAATGCCGCCGTCTGCGCCTCCACTCCGCTTACAGGCAAAAGCTGCTGCGTCAGGACGCCCTTTAACGTGTCCGCAAGGCAATTGCGCGCCTCCTGCCGAAGCTCCTCCGGGAACGCCGCCACAATCCGCCGCAGCGCCTCCTGCGCCCCGCAGGCAGGCGCCGTTAGGATCACCAGGCTCCCTGAAAGGGCGGCCGAACAGGCTTCCCAGACGCCCAAAGACTGATCCATGCCGTCAATGAGCAGCACATCCGCGCCCTGACTGGCCGCGGCCCTCACTGCGCTTCCATATTCCGGGAAATCCCTGCCAAATTCCCGCTGAAAGACGATGCTCTTTCCCTGCGGCAGCAAATACTCCGTGCAGCCGCCCAAAGCGACAATATGCGCCGCCCTGCTTTCCGCAATTTGGCTGACTATGGCGCACGCCGTCGTCGTCTTCCCGCTGCCAGCCTCCCCTGTCACCAAAACCAGGCCTTTCCGCTCTTCCAAAAAAGAGTAGGCCAGGGGCGGAGCCGAAAGCTCATCCAGCTTCGGAACCTTAGCCGGAAGAATGCGCGCCGAGACGGCATACGCCTCCTGCTGCCTGCAAACAGAAAAGCGGACGCGGAACGCATCAGACGCCGCGGCCGCCATACGCAGCTCTCCCTCATGCTCTAGCCTCTCAAGCTGCTCTTTGGAGCAAAGCCCAAAAAGCTCTTCCTTAAAATCTTCCGTCTCAATCCTGCCCTCTGTATATTCCCGCAAGGCACCGCCCATCCGAAACATGGCCTTTTGCCCGGTTAACAGATAAACGTCCGACGCCTTCGCCTGAAACGCCACGCTTAACATATCAAATACCTTCATCTTACAACCCCCATTGCCGCATAGCGCAGCCGCATAAAAAGCGTGCGCCGCAGCGCGCGCTCGTTCGTGACATCAAAAATTAAGCAGGGCGATAAGCCGGGTTATGTCGTGAATGATCATCTATCTAGGGCAACTGTCGCCAGTTGCCTCAAGCAACCTACCTAAAGCTGGCGGGCCACGTCAACGCTTTTGTTCGGTCTTGCTTCGGATGGGGTTTACATATGCCCTCCCTGTTGCCAGGGAGGCGGTAGTCTCTTACACTGCCCTTCCAACCTTACCAGCCCATGGCTGGCGGTACATTTCTGTTGCACTATCCTTGGAGTCGCCTCCACCGGACGTTATCCGGCATCCTGCCCTGTGAAGCCCGGACTTTCCTCGTCTGCCCAAAAAGCAGCCGCGATCATTTGCCCTACTTAATTTTTTCTTGCCGCCCGCCCAAAACGCCAGGCGGCCGATTTTCCATGCCAAAAGCTATGCTAATACACGCTTCCCCCAATAAACTCCCTTAAGATGGAGCCGCCGGGAATCGCATCGCCCGGCACCGGGAGAAAATAATCTAAAAACTTTAAGAGCCGCTTCGCCTCCCTGTATTCAAAGGATGTACGCTCCACTCCAAACAGCAGAGGCTCCGCATATAATTTTAACACAGCAAGCTCATAAATAAAAGCAGAATTAAACATAATATCGGCGCCGTCCTGATAAGGGAAGATATGCCTTTCCTCCCCGCGCCTGACGGAAGGCCACATCGCAATCGTCTCCTGCGCCGTCGTGTCCCTTGTCCTCGCGTCCCTGACGATGCGCCTAATCAGCCTTGCGTCCGTCGTCGGCATATAATTATGCTCATCAATGTTAATCTGCGTCAGCGCGCTAATGAAAATCTTAAACTTGCTCTCCTTCGGAAGGCTGTAGGTCAGCCTTTCGTTCAGCCCATGGATGCCCTCCACGACAAGAAGGTCCCCTTCTCCCAGGCGAAGCGTATTCCCATGGAATTCCTGCCTGCCCGTCTTAAAATTAAAGGTGGGCAAATCCACCGTCTCCCCATTCAGGAGCGCCAGCATATCCCGGTTGAAGCCCTCCACGTCCATCGACTCTAAGCATTCAAAGTCAAACTCTCCGTCCGCGTTCTTAGGGCAGACGTCCCGGTTCAGGTAATAATTGTCCAAAGAAAGCTGGCGCGGCCTTAGCCCCATCGCCATAAGCTGCACAGACAATCGGCTGGCGAACGTCGTCTTCCCGGAAGAGGACGGGCCTGCGACCATGACGAATTTGTGCTTTGCGCTCGCCGCGATTTCTGCAGCCGCCTGGGCGATCCTCTGATCCATCAGCGCCTCCTGCACCTGGATGATCTCTTTCGTCCTGCCCGACGCAATGGCGTTGTTTAAGGCCCCGACCGTGCCAATCCCCATGGTGCGCCCCCATTCCCTGGAATAGCGCAGCGTCTCGACGTATTTTACGGCCGGGGCAAAAGGGGCCGTCTTCCTCGTGTCCTCCCCCGGAAACATCAGCAAAAACCCATCCTGAAACAGGCACAGGTCAAAATACTTCAAATAGCCGGTATGCATCGCCATATAGCCATAAAAATAATCGCTGTAGCCGTCCAGGGAGTAAAGATTCACCTTAGAGCTCCTGCGGTAACGGAACAGGCATTCTTTTTCCGGCATCCCATAGTCCCGAAACAGCTCCACCGCCTCGTCCGTCCCGACCGTGCTCTTTATGATTGGGATGTCTTGCCCCGCCATGCGAAGCATCTCCTCTTTCAGGCGCGACAAAAGCTCCGCGTCCGGCGCCCCATAGTTTACCAGCTCGCAATAATACGCCTGGCCAACGCTGTAGAGGACCCGCGCCATCGACTGTTCCCGTCCCAAAAGCCGGGAGAGGGCTTTCTGCATCATTAGCGTGACGCTCCTGCGGTACGTTTTCCTGCCCGCCCGGTCTGCCGTCGTGACAAACGTAATCTGCCCGCTCTTTTTCACCCTCTTATGCAGCTCACGGAGATGATTGTCCACGGAAACCAAGACGATGTCGTCCTGATAGCCGTTCTGATGCTCCTTTGCAATCTCATAATAGGGCGTCCCTTTCGGATACGCCTTTTCCACCCCATCGACGCAAAGCGTCACCTTCTCCTCTTCCATAGCCTATGCCTCCCAATACGGAAACGAAAGCTCCTGCGCCTTAATTTCCACGCCCGCGCAGCGCTGTTTCAGATAGCCCTCCATATACGGCACAAAAATATGCTCCAGGCCATAATGCCCCGCGTCCAACACGCACAGGCCCCTTGCCGCGGCGTCCATCCCGTCGTGATGGTCAATGTCCCCTGTAATCAGCACGTCCGCGCCCTGCCGAATCGCGTTCTCAATCTCCGATTTCCCGGAGCCGGGCGAAATCGCGGCCACAGAAAGCCGTTTTCCCGGATCTCCATAAATCCGGACGCTGCTTAGGGAAAACGCCGCCTTAACGAACTCTGCCAGCTCACCTGGCGCCATCGGCTCCATCAGGCGGCCGACCCTGCCGATGCCCTCTTCCTTTCCATCCAAAGAATACGTCACGTCCAAAACCTTCGGCTCTTCCAGGCCAAGCATCGCCGCGGACAAATCCGCCATTCCCATTACGTCAAAATTCGTATGCATCGCATAATATGCAATGTCATTTTGCAGCAGGCATATCAGCCGCCGCCCGATAAAGTCGTCCGGGACAATACGCCGAATCCCCTTAAATATCAACGGATGGTGCGTCAGCAGCAGATCCGCCCCCATCTTCACCGATTCCTCCACTGCCTCGTCTGTGGCGTCAAGCGCAATATAAACCTTATTGACCTCTTTGTCCGCGCTGCCCGCCAAAAGCCCCACATTGTCCCATTCCAGGGCATACGAACGCGGGGACTGCTCCTCTAATATGCGTATGAGCTCTTTCCCATTCAACCTTACATACCTCCAAAATATACAAGCG
This sequence comes from uncultured Roseburia sp., assembly GCA_947652855.1. GTDB lineage: Bacteria > Bacillota > Clostridia > Lachnospirales > Lachnospiraceae > Roseburia_B. The sequence continues at coordinate 33,239 of CANTEO010000019.1, forward strand.
CAGCCTTTGCATAAGAAAGCTCTTCTGAAATTTCCTGCCTGCGGATCCTACTGCCCTCTCCATCCGCTTTTGCGCAAAGGCTCTTTTCAATTTCCAAAAAACGGCTGATCTTATGGAGCAGGTAGCGCCGCTGCAGATCCCGATCCAAAACCAGCCCCGGCTCGCCATAGCGGCACGCCATGTTCCAGGCCATCCCGGAACAGGAAGGCTTCTTCCCTTCTTTCCTCTCAAGAGGCACATGGAACATCGGATAAAATTTGCCGTCTTCTAAGACCAGCTCTTCCCGGTCAATGGCATATCCCTTTCTATAGATATATTCCCGTACTTTATGGATATTCGACTGCGGCTGCAAAATCAGCTCCTTGGCCGACGAGGCGACGCGCTCCCCCTCCCTTAAAATCTTAAGCGTCAGGTCGCCGCCCATCCCCGCAATCACGATGGTTCCCGCTTCACCCTCCTGCAAAGCCGCAAGCCCGTCGGAACGCCGCAGCGTTATGTAATCACCCAGTCCATACGCCCTGACATTCTCCCTCGCACGCGCCAGGGGTCCTTCCCCAATGTCCATTGCGAACGCCCGCTGTATTTTCCCCGTCATGACAAGGTAAATCGGAAGATACGCATGGTCCGTCCCTATGTCCGCAAGCGCATAGCCGCCTGACAGGTCGGCAAGGCGCGCAAGCCTCCCGGAAAGCCTTGGCGCCGTCATTCCAAATAATCTTTCAGCTTGCGGCTTCTGCTTGGGTGACGCAGCTTCCGAAGCGCCTTCGCTTCAATCTGGCGAATGCGCTCCCTGGTGACGTTAAACTCTTTCCCGACTTCCTCCAGCGTCCTCGCGCGGCCGTCCTCTAAGCCAAAGCGCAGGGTCAAAACCTTCTGCTCCCGCTCCGTTAACGTGCCAAGCACCTCCTGAAGCTGCTCTTTCAGCAGAGTGAAGGCGGCGGCGTCCGCAGGGACCGGGACATTGTCGTCCTGGATAAAATCGCCCAAATGGCTGTCCTCCTCTTCTCCAATCGGCGTCTCCAAAGAAACCGGCTCCTGGGAGATCTTTAAAATCTCACGCACGCGCTCCACCGGCATATTCATCTCTTCTGAAATCTCCTCCGGCGTCGGCTCCCTGCCAAGCTCCTGCAAAAGCTGCCTGCTGACGCGGATTAATTTATTGATCGTCTCCACCATATGCACCGGGATGCGGATCGTCCTCGCCTGATCCGCAATCGCCCTTGTGATCGCCTGACGGATCCACCATGTCGCGTATGTGGAAAACTTATAGCCCTTTCGGTAGTCGAACTTCTCCACCGCCTTAATCAGGCCCAGGTTCCCCTCCTGAATCAGGTCCAAAAAAAGCATTCCGCGGCCGACATAGCGCTTGGCAATTGACACCACAAGGCGCAGGTTGGCCTCCGCAAGGCGTTTTTTCGCGCTCTGATCCCCCAGTTCCATGCGCTTTGCCAGGTCAATCTCCTCCTCTGCGTTCAGCAGCGGCACTTTCCCGATCTCCTTCAAGTACATCCGGACAGGATCCTCAATGCTGACGCCGTCCGGCACGGAAAGGTCGATCTTCTCAACCTCAATTTCCTCCTCCTCGTCAATCAGGATGTCGTCATCGTCGCTAATGCGAAGCACGTCAATATTGTTGGTCTCAAGGCAGTCTAAAATCTTGTCAAATTCCTCAGCGTTCAGCTCCATCTTCTGGAAAAAATCGCTGATTTCCTGATACTCCAGGATATTTTTCCGCTTTTTGGCAAATTCGACAAGCTCTTTTAGCTTTTCATTTAATTTTTCCACTCTCTGCGCGGCGTCGCTCACTTTTTCCGGCTCACGCTTCTTTGCAGCCTTGTTTTTCTTCTCTTCCATGTTCCCTTCCTCTCATAGTTCGTTACTATTCTGTCCTTTTTCGATAGAAATATGCAATTTTTCCAATTGTTCCAGCGTCCGTTTTTCCTCCGCAATGCGCTGCATCCCCGCCAAATCCGTCGGATCCAAATGGGCCAGGCGCTCGTTCACGCTGTTTTGCTTGACTCGGATAATCGTTTCCTTAAGCGCCTTCTCAAACTCCCCGCCTGCCTCCATGCCGCGTATTTTGGCGTGGAACAACGACGCAATTTCCCTTTGGCCCTCTTCCTCCTCAAACAGGCTGACAATTTTAGCAGGATTCACCTCCCCCGTCTCCTCCTGCTGCTGAAACAGAATGCCCGCCGCCTTACGGTAAAGCTCCTCCGTAAAATCCTCCGGGGTAATGTACGCCCCCACGACGGAAAACAGCCGGACATCCTCAATCAGCCATGTCAGCAACAGCTTCTGAGACTGCTTCATGCCGTCCTCTTTCTTCTTTCCCTCCTGCTTTGCATGCGCCCGCTTCTTCACCGGCTCCGGCCGGACGCCCTTCGCCCCCATGGAAAACACCAGCTTCCTTAGGTTCGTAAACCCAATCTGATAGCGCTTCGCAATGGCCTCAATGTAATTGTCCCGCTCCAATTCCTCCGAGAAGCCCAGGAGGCGCTTTGCGACCTCGTTGTAAAAAGCAGTCTTCCCCTCCGGGTCGCTTAAGTCATGCTCCCGTTCCAGCATTCGGATTTCAAACAGAAACCCGTTTTCCGCACGCAAGATCCGTTCTCTGTAAGCGTCGGCCCCAAGCGCCTTCATAAACTCATCCGGATCTTTGTATGGGAGCAGGTCAATGACCTTGACCGAAAGCCCGGCCTCCTTTAGAATCGGGATCGCCCGCAGGGCGGCCTTTACCCCGGCCCCGTCGCTGTCATACGTCAAATACACCTCTTTCGCATATCGCTTCAGCAGATTGGCGTGTCCCTGCGTAAGGGAGGTCCCGAGCGAGGCCACCGCATTGTCAAGCCCGGCCTGATGCAGCGCGATCACGTCCATATACCCTTCGCACAGCAAAAGCCCCGGCTGCTTCGTCGTCCGCGCGATATGCAGGCCATAGAGGCTCCTGCTTTTGTCAAACACCTTCGTCTCCGGCGAATTTAAGTATTTCGGCTCACCGTCCCCCATGACGCGCCCGCCAAACCCGATCACCTTGCCGCGCGCATCCATAATCGGGAACATCGCCCGGTTCCAAAATTTATCATGCCCGCCCCTGCGCTCGTCATAGGAGATCAGGCCGCTGTTCTTTAACAGCTCGTCCCGATACCCCAATTTCTTTAAATAACGGTACAGGTCGTCGCCGTACTTGTCCGAACAGCCAAGCCCAAACTGCCGCATTGTCCCGTCGCTTAGCCCCCGGCCCCGAAAATACGCGAGCGCCTGCTTTCCATGCTCACCGCGCAAAAGGGCATAATAGTATTTTGCCGCCGCCTTATTCACCTCCAGGATCTGCTGCCGCTCATCGGCCTCCCGCTTCTTTTGGGGGGAACTCTCCTGCGAAGGGAGCCTGACCCCCGCGCGCTCCGCCAAAGCCTGCACGGCCTCCGCAAACGAGAAGTTCTCATACTCCATCAAAAATGTGAACACATTCCCCCCGGCCCCGCAGCCAAAGCAATAGTACATCTCTTTCGCGGGCGCGACGGAAAACGAGGGCGTCTTCTCCCCATGGAACGGGCAAAGCCCAAAATATGCGCTGCCCTTCTTCTGCAGCCTCACGTAGCCGGAAATCACGTCCACAATCGGATTCTTAGACCGCACCTCTTCTATGACATCTTCTGAATAAAAGGGCATCTTCCCCATCCCCCTTTAGGATTCTAAATGCGAATAGCCATCCACCTGCCATGCCAAAGGCAGATAGTATTCCTCAAATTTCGCAATTGCATACTGATCCGTCATGCCGGATATGTAATCGCAGACGACGCGCTCCTTCTTCTCGCCCTCCATAAGCATTTGGACATACTTCTTCGGGATCCGCTCGAAATGCTCCATATAATAAAAATATAGCTGCCGCAGCAGTCCCCTCGCCTTTTCTTCCTCCCTTTTAGCGGCCGGGTTTTTGTATACGTGCTCAAACAGGAAACGGCGCAGGCTGTACATGGCGTCCTCCACCTCTTTTGACATACAGATGTCGTCTTTGCCGATGCTGTTTATAACGATGTTGTGGATCAGCGTATTGAGCCGTTCCCTTGTCGTATGGCCCAATATGTCGCGCAATTCTTTTGGAATGTCCTCTTTCACCATAATCTGCGCGCGGATTGCGTCGTCTATGTCATGGTTGATGTAGGCGATCTTGTCGGACAGGCGGACAATCTTGCCCTCCAGGGTATGGGGCGTCGTACTTGTCTGATGGTTCCGTATGCCGTCCCTCACCTCCCAGGTCAGATTTAAGCCCTCGCCATCCTTTTCCAGCCGCTCTACAATCCGCACGCTCTGCTCATTATGGCGAAACCCGTCCTCGCAAAGGGCGTTTAGGACATATTCCCCTGCATGGCCAAACGGCGTATGCCCCAGGTCATGCCCCAAGGCGATCGCCTCCACCAGATCCTCATTCAAGCGAAGCGCCTTCGCGATCGTCCTCGCATTCTGAGAGACTTCCAGCGTATGGGACATCCTTGTCCTGTAATGATCCCCTTTGGGCGTAAGGAACACCTGCGTCTTATTCTTCAGGCGGCGAAACGCCTTGCAGTGCAGGATTCGGTCCCTGTCCCGCTGAAACGCCGGACGGATATCGCACGCCTCCTCCTCCCGCTCCCTCCCTTTACTTTTCGCGCTTAGCGTCGCGAAGGGGCTTAGCGTGTCCTGCTCCATTTTCTCCATCTTTTCACGAATTGTCACGTCATCCCTCCCCAAAACGTCTCATTCCCTATTTTATATTTACCGCGCAAAACATCTTTTTCCTTTTTTTTTACAAAATTTTTGGGATGTGGGGACGCGCCTCCCCCAGATCCATTTTGCGCAAAGCAAAAAGCCCGCATTCCAATCCATATCGGAATGGAATGCAGGCTTTTATTCAGCCGGCTCCCTTTTTGTCACTTCGCCTCCTGCGCAATCACAAACTGCCCAACGCCTTCCTCAAGCGACCTCACCGCCTTCTCCGCAGCCCTGGACTCATCCGCAATGCAATGCGTCTCCGCCGACGCGCCCGCCGTCTTATCTGCAATGTTCGACGTCCCCTGCGCGCCGTCATTCGCCGCTTTGCTGACATTTTCAATAGATTCCATCATATTGCTGATCGCCGCAAACAAATCGCCCGAGGTCATGCTGAAATCCACTACCAGGCCGCTGACCTCCTCCGCGTCTTTATTGTACGCGTCCGCAATATCGTTGAAAAAGTCAAAGCTGGAAATCACTTTCGTGTCCACAAAATTCAAAAGCTGCTCAGAATCGTTTCTTAAGTTGTTCACTGCGGAGTTGACCTCGCCGGTCACCCACTGAATGTTCTCAACATTTTTCCTTGACTGCTCCGCCAGCTTTCGAATCTCATCCGCAACCACCGCAAAGCCCCTGCCCGCCTCGCCGGCCCTGGCCGCCTCAATGCTCGCGTTTAAGGACAGCAGGTTCGTCTGTTCCGTGATCCCCATGATAGATTCCGCCAAAACAGAGATCTGCTCGACCACCTTCGCGTTCTCCAGCGCCCGCATCAGGCTCTCCGTAATCTCATCCTTATTCTGCCGCACCATGTCGCGCCTTTCCGTCGCGCCCGATTTCGCGTCCATTGCGCGCGTGTAGATCTCATCCATCTGACCCGCGGCGTCCTGCACGCGCAGCGCCATTTTCTTGGCAGCCTCCTGAATCGTCTGAGACATATTGTTCATGTCGTCCGCCGCGGCCGCCGTCTCTTCCATTGCCGCCGCAAGCTCCTCTGTCGTGGAGGATACGTCCTCGATCTCGCTGTTTAAGCCGTCGATGCGCTCATTGATGTTGACAATCACCTGCGATATGTCGGACGAGTCGTTTTTCACGCCGCCGATCAGGCCGCTGACGTTTTTGCGCATCTTTTCAATGGAGCGCGCCAAATCCCCAAAATCCTCTTTCAGCTCCAATACCTTAGGGTCAACCTCAGACGAAAAATCCCCCTCTGAAAGCTTGGCAAGCGTCCGCTCCACCGACTGAAGCGGCCCTGTGATGTGAACCGTCATTAACGTTAGGAAAAAAACCTCAACTGCAATGAAAATGCCGCAGGCTATCACAAAAAACCTGCTGATTCCCGACACATAAGAGCTCAATTCGGACCGCATCTGCGAAAATTCCTGTTCCGGCCCGCTTTCCTGCATCTGCGCCTCCTGCTTGGCATATTCCACCGCTTTGTCGCAAATCCGGTTCATGGAGCGTATTGCGAACAAAAGGCAAAGCACGATAAACATACAAATGCCCAGTCCGATTAAGCCCAATTTCACCTTCACCCTAAGATTTTTTGTGCCAACCCCCATATGTATCCCTCCATCAATTTTAATGCATACCCAATACTTATATCATACTATATTTTTTTCATTTTTCCAACTTTTTTCTGCGGGAGAGACAAAAAAATAAGACGCGGCACAAGAACTCCATGCGTTCTGCTCCGCGTCTCATTTGAAATGCAGGAAAAGGGACTTGAACCCTCACGACATTGCTGCCACAGGCACCTGAAG
>CANTEO010000020.1 GCA_947652855.1 uncultured Roseburia sp.
CACCAGCTCCGCCACAGAAAGATAATCACTGTAACCGCCGCCGCAACAACCAGTAATATATTATCATAAGAATATCAAAAAGTCAAGTCTTAAAAAATATTATTCACCTGCGCTATTTTTTAAGTTTTATCTATCTTTATCTCATTTTATCACACAATGCCAAAAGTTGAGTCGAAAATTGAGTCAGGGCTTGACATTTTTCCATATTGCTTTATAATAGAGCATCGGAAAAGCCCATAAAATAAAGGTTCTTCCAAAATAAAACGGTGAGTTCGAGACCTTCCTCACCTAAAACAAAACTAAAGGAGAATGAATGATGAGAGACAAGAAAGCGCTATTTGTAACCCAGGCGGCGATGATCGCCGCTTTGTATGTCGTTCTGACGCTGTTTGCCAATCTTTTGGGACTGGCGAATTATGCGGTTCAGATACGGTTTTCCGAGGCTTTGACAGTCTTGCCGTTTTTTACCCCTGCGGCGATTCCCGGCCTTACGGTTGGATGCTTATTAAGCAATCTGCTCACGGGATGCCTGCCCTTTGACGTGGCGTTTGGCAGTGTCGCGACGCTGCTTGGGGCGGCAGGGACGTATTTGCTGCGGAAACACGTTTGGGCGGCTCCGATTCCGCCAATATTGGCGAATGTCCTGATTGTGCCGTTTATATTGGCGTATGTATATCAATTTGAAGGCTCCATTCCATATTTCATGCTGACGGTTGGGATTGGTGAGATTCTCTCCTGCGGCGTTTTGGGAATGGCGCTGCTTGGGATTTTGAATAAATATCGGGGCGTGATTTTTAAGACAGAGGCGTCAGTTGGGACAAAAAGGATAGAAAATACAAAATCATAAGGATGCGGCGTTGTGGTTGGAATGTATGCTTTCCGCAATAGAAAAAGACTGCTGTTGCAGCCGCGTTTTGGCGTGAGTGTGTGCCTTGGCACACACTTTTTTGTTTTTTATGATCTCTATTTGCATAAAAACAAGGGTATGTCAGATTGCTCTAACATACCCCAAAATCCTCAAAAATGTTGAATTTACGGTATTTCTGATTAACCGAAATACCTCTTTAACAGACCCTCAAATGCTTTTCCGTGCCTTGCCTCATCCCTTGCCATCTCATGAACGGTGTCATGGATCGCATCCAGGTTCTGCGCCTTCGCCCTTTTCGCAAGGTCAAATTTTCCAGCTGTCGCGCCGTTCTCAGCATCAACTCTCATTTCAAGGTTTTTCTTTGTGCTGTCGGTTACGACTTCGCCAAGCAGCTCTGCAAACTTAGCGGCATGCTCCGCTTCTTCCCAAGCGGCTTTTTCCCAGTATAATCCAATCTCTGGATAGCCTTCTCTATGAGCGACCCTTGCCATGGCAAGGTACATTCCAACCTCAGAGCATTCGCCTTCGAAGTTCGCCCTTAAGTCAGCCACGATATCCTCGCTCACGCCTTTTGCCACGCCTACCACGTGCTCAGCGGCCCAGGACTTCTCGCCTTCCTGCTTTGTAAATTTTTCAGCCGGAGCCTTGCAGATTGGGCAGGACTCTGGAGCCTGATCTCCTTCATGAACGTAACCGCATACTGAGCATACAAATTTTGCCATAATAATAATCTCCTTTTCTATTCTTGCTTCTTGTTATTTTTACATTCTGGACAAAGTCCAAAAAAATGTGTCAAATGGTTTGTGACGACGCCTTCAAACCGCTCATTCGCAAGCTCATTGAGCATTGTCTGAGGCTCCATGTCAATGTCCAGCACTTTGCCGCAGCTTGTGCAGATAAAATGGTAGTGCGGACTGACATTTCCATCGTATCGGTCAGGCCCGCTTACGGAAGAAATGCGCAAGATCTCGCCCACGTCCGCAAGGTAGTTTAGATTTCGGTAGACAGTGCCTAAGCTAATGTTTGGGAACTTCTTCTTTAAGCCTAAGTAAACAGCCTCCGCGGTCGGATGCGTCCGGTGGGTATTTAGGTAATCCTGAATGGATTCTCGTTGTCTGCTGTATCTGGGCATCTTCCATTCTCGCCGCCTTATAAATAGTAATAATTATCATTTGCAATATAAATATAATTCATAAGAGACAGCTTGTCAATACTTTTTTTTATCGTTTTCATAAAAAAATTCATTGATGCATAAAATGATGTAAAAGAAACTGTTTATGAGGGTGTATGGCGGGATTGCAGCGGTTTATTACTTATATTTATAAATATGAGGACGATGAGAAGAAAGAGAATGCCGGCTTTGCGAAAATTGAGGTTCGGGGCGGCGTATGCAGAGTGGAAGTGCACATACGGAATATAAGTATGGAGCAATCGGAGGCCACAGTTTATTTATTTGCAAGAAATGCGGATATTATGCAGGGAATTTCGGTTGGCGGCATGAAAATTTCAAAGGGGAGCGGGGACGTCCGCTTTGTGTTTGACGTGAAAGACTTGCTTTCTTATGGGAAGTCCATGAAGGACATGGAAGGGCTGTTTGTGCCGTTTGAGGAGGCGGCTTACCTTGCAAGCCAGTGGAAGGAAGGGAAGATTGAACGAAAATTATTTCAGGTCATAGAGAAAAAGGAGCAAGAGGCGCAGGATGTCCCAGAAGCAAAGGCGCAGCAGCCAGACGGCTGGCAGGCAGATGAGGCATTTAATCAAGAAAGCGAGGTTCGGCCAGACGCGGGCGCACGCCAGGAGGGCGCAATGCGGCAGAATATGCAGACGCGTCAAATTGGCGCAATGCATCCGGGCGGCCAGATGCGCCAGGCAAAGTTAAAGCGGGCAGGCGGGCCTGTAAGGCAAAGGGCTGCGCAGCCGGCAGATGCTTTTGCAGGCCAGGGAGCGGCGCATCCAGCGCAAATGCCTGTGGGGCAAAAGCGAATGCCCGTAAGTCAAATGAATACGCCGGCCTTGCAGCCGGAAAATGCGCCGGGCAGTCAGGAGGGCGCGCAGCCAACGAGATCGCCGGGCAGTCAAGAGGGCGTGCAGGCAGTAAATGCGCCAGGCGGCGGGGAGGGCGCGCAGCCAACGAGATCGCCGGGCAGTCAGAAGGGCGTGCAGCCAGTGAACGCGCCGGGCAGTCAGGAGGGTGTGCAGCCAGTGAGATCGCCGGGCAGTCAGGAGGGCGTGCAGGCAGTGAATGCGCCGGGCAGTCAGAAGGACGCGCAGCCAACAAGATCGCCAGGCAGCCAGGAGGGATCGCAGCCAGCGAGCGCGCCTGAGCGGGATGCAGAGGACGGCAGCATGGCGCGTTCGCCGGGCGCGTTAGAAGAAAGCGCGGCAGGTGAGGCGAAAGAAGCGGCGGCCTGTCCCAAGGAAGAGACGAACATTCAGGCAACCGAGCTTCCGTTGGAGGCGTTTTTTGAAGAGAAAGGGTGGGAAGGGATTTTTCGTAAGCTTAAGAAAAAGCTTAAGATCGTTTATCCGTTTGAGGGAGAGGAAATTGAATGCGTGCGTATGCAGCTGAATGATTTGCGGGAGTTTCCGAAAAAATATTGGTATATTGGAAATAACAGCTTTTTGCTGCATGGATTTTTCAATTACAGGCATATTATTTTCGGGGAAATGGAGGAGGATGGGCGAAAGGCGTATCTGATTGGCGTTCCGGGCGTTTTCCAGAACCAGGAGCGGATCATGGCGGCGATGTTTGGATTCCCGGAGTTTCGGACGGCAAAAAATACGGAATATAAGACGGGTAACTTTGGATACTGGTATCGGGTCATTTAAGATCCTTAAGCTTTGCAAACAGCATATGATCCTCCCATTTGCCGCGAATGCGGGCGGATTTCCGGCAAATGCCTTCGCATTCAAAGTTCAGGCGGGAAAGCAGGCGGATCGAGGCGGCGTTTTGCTCCATCACATAGGCTTCGATGCGGTGGAGGCCCAATTCGCCGAACATAAGGTCAATGCCAAACGCCAGCGCTTCTTTGGCGTAGCCATTATGCCAATGCCTCCGGTCAAATTTGTATCCTAGCTCACAGCGTTCATACATGGCGCGCAAGATATTGTAAAAACAAACCGTGCCGATCATAGCGGATGGATCCGATTTTAAAAAAGCCCAAAAACGGATGCATTTTTGCTGGATGGCAAGGTTGTATTCATATTCCAACAGAGATTTTTGGTGAAGAGCCGTATAAAAATTAGAAGGCCGCGTCGCTTCGTATCGTTCGAAGATGATGCGGTTTTTGCTGTGAAATTCCAGTACCTGCTTTGCGGATTCTAAGGTTGGCTTCAGAAGCTTCATCCTTAAGCGCTCCGTCTCATATTCAAAGTTCATAGGGTGTCCTTCTTTGCAGATGTTGTGTTATAATAAATGGAAACGGTTTTTACCAGTATACTATAAGGAAGAAAGATTGGAAAGGGAAAACATGGAGGAATTAGATGAAAAATATATGCGCGCGGCAATCAGGGAGGCAAAGAAGGCATATGCCTTAGAAGAAGTCCCAATCGGGTGTGTGATTGTCCGGGAAGGCAAAATTATAGCCAGAGGATATAATAGAAGGAACACCGATAAAAACGCCCTGGCGCACGCGGAGCTTAGCGCGATAAAAAAGGCCAGCAAAAAATGCGGGGACTGGAGGCTGGAGGACTGCACGATGTATGTTACGCTGGAGCCATGTCAGATGTGCGCCGGAGCCATTGTGCAGGCTAGGATGAAGCGGGTTGTGATAGCGGCGATGAACCCAAAGGCAGGCTGCGCCGGGTCGGTGTTAAATCTATTGCAAATGGCTGCGTTTAACCATCAGGCGGAAGTGGAGCGCGGCGTGTTAGAGGAGGAGAGCGCGGCCTTAATCAGCGGATTTTTTAGTCAATTGCGTGAAAAAAAGAAAAATTTTACGGATTCTTAATAAAATGCAAATGAATTATAAAGGAAAAATAGAGGTTTCTTTTGTATAATATAGCCTGAAAGGTGGTTATATTATGATAGCACAGAAAGACGAGCTGGAGATCCTCTCAATTGGCCGCCCTATAGGAACGCCTTATGGAGGGAGAAGAAGCGGAACCCTCAAGGCGAGAAGGAGAAAGAGGCGTTTAAGAAAGAGGATAAGGAGAATTTGCCTGGCGTGCTGCGCTGTGGCGTTCATTGGTGTTTGGATGGAGCAGACGGATTGGATTGACGGACAGACGGAGTGGAGAAGCGGACGGGCCGTGAAAGAAGAAAAAGCGAAGGCAGAGCGTGTGGCGAAGCAGGCGGACTGCCCGAAGGAGCTGGCAGAGCTGTTGGAGCAGAACGAAGAAACCTGCGATTTTGTGGAAAATTATCCGAACAGGGATGCCTATATAGATCAGGAAATTGACCTTTCAGGGGATGTGCAGGCAGGGCGCGTGCCTCTTTTGATGCAATGGGACAAGCGGTGGGGGTATGACCTGTACGGGGAATCTATGATTGGCCTGTCTGGCTGCGGGCCGACCTGCATGACGATGGCGTATCTGTATTTTACAAACGATTTGGAGATGAATCCTAGGAAAATGGCTTGCTTTGCGCAGGAAAACGGGTTTCACAGCTCAGAGGGGACGAGCTGGGATTTTTGGACTTTGGGCGCGCAGAGCTTGGGCCTTATGGGAGAGAACATCTCTTTAAGCGAGGGCGCCATGAAGAACGCCTTGGACGGCGGCGGGCTTTTAGTATGCAGTATGTCGCCCGGAGATTTTACGACGACGGGCCATTTTATTTTAGTGCGCGGATACGACGAAAATGGATTTTTCGTGAATGACCCGAACCGGGTGGGAAACAGTAAGCTTCAGTGGGGCTATGAGGCCCTTTGCCCACAGATCAAAAACCTGTGGGCTATTTATCCAATGTAAAGCCCTGGGGGGATGGATGCAAAAAGATCAGCCTGATAAACAGACGCTCTTGCAAGTTTTGGGAAATGTTGTTATTATAAAAAATAACATATTAGAGATTGGAGAATGATATGAGGACAATCTGGGATTACATTTCCGCAAGGGCTAAGCAGGCGTTGTCCGCACAGCAGGTAATGTCTTTGGTGGTGTTTTCGTTAGGCGTATTTCACGTTTGCCTGACTGTGTTTTTTCTTTTTTTGCTCATTTTGCCTATGGCGGCGTTAAATGCCGTCAGCGCGGCGCTTTATTTTTTCTGTTATATGCAGGCGCGCAAAAGTAAGCGTCTTTTGCTGGTATTTAACCTTGCATATTTAGAAATCATAATATATGCAGTCGTAGGGGAGCTGTTAATGGGGATCGGGACAGGCTTCATCTTCCATATGGTGGCGACGCTTCCGCTTGGGTATTATGCCGCATATACGTTTGACGTAAAGGACAGGCGCCTAAATCCAATGCGCTATGTCATTTTTTCTGCGGCGGCATTTCTTGCCGCGCAGTTTTTGATCCACGACATCGGGCCGCTGTTTACATATGAAAATAAACGGATGGGCCGGCTGGTGTACATTATGAATTATTTTGCCGCGGGAATCGTCGTCGTGCTCTTTTTGAGCACATTGCTCAATCAGATCAAATGCCATGAGGCGCAGCACAGAAATCAAAATGAGGAGCTGGAAAAGCTTTCTAAGACCGATTCCCTGACCGGGCTTGCGAATCGGAGGAGCTTAGAGGAGCGGTATGCCTCGGCGCGGCAGTCGGAGCTTGCGTATGCGGTGATTTTGGGGGACATTGATGATTTTAAGGCGGTGAACGACACCTATGGGCATAATGTGGGCGACAACGCCCTTAAGGCGGTGGCGGATATTTTTAAAGGCATTGTGCGTGAAGGCGATACGATCTGCCGATGGGGAGGAGAGGAATTTTTGATTTTCCTGCCAGGCTGCCCGTTTGAAAACGCCAGGCAGAGGGCGAATGAGATTTTGGATAGTGTGAGGAAGGCGGAAGTCAGGACGGAGGACGGCGCCATATTCCATATTACGATGACCTTGGGAGTGGCCGTGTCGTCGGAGGCGGCGGATTTCGAGGAGGCTGTCCGAAAAGCGGACGAGCGGCTGTATTTCGGGAAGCAGAACGGGAAAAACCAGGTCGTGTAGCCGCGTTTGCCGTGAAAAGTGAGTATTGGGGCCTGCCCCGGCGTCGCCGGGACAGGCCTTTCCATTTTTGCGGCGGCAAGGCATGGCTGTGACAATTTTTCATTCTTTGTCTAAGGAAAATGGAAAATCGGCCGATAAATAGTGTAAGAGCGAAGAAAACAGCTCGCATTTCAATATTTTCAGGGAAGAAAGGAGATGCTGTCATGCGTATAGAGACTTATCATCAGGTAGCCGCATTGTATCAGGGCGGCAAGACGTCAAAAGCATCGAGATCATATGGAGCCTCCGCGGAACGGGATGAGCTGACCATTTCACGGGCAGGCTATGATTACCAGATTGCAAAGCAGGCAGTAGAGGAAGCTTCAAATATCAGGGAAGATAAAGTCGCTCATCTGAAAGCAAGAGTGGAGTCAGGGAGTTACAAAGTGAATCCCGGAGATTTTGCCAGCAAGCTGTTAGAGAAATATCATTCTCTGCAGAAATAAGTGCGAAGTAAGTGAGGAATATCAGTGGCTAGTTTAATGGATAATCTTGTGGAAGTCTTAGAGGAAGAGAACACGCATTACGAGAAGCTTGTAGAATTGTCTCAGGAGAAGAAGCAGGCGATCATTCAGGCGGATATTCATGCTTTGGAAAGCATTACGGATCAGGAGCAGGATGTTTCCAGTCAGCTTCGGAACTTGGATATCCGCCGGGATGCCATCTTAAAGGATATGTCGGACGTACTTGGCAAGGACTTCAATGAGATGACTATTACCAAGCTGATTGGATATTTGGAGCAGCAGCCAAAAGAACAGGAGCGCCTGTCCAGAATCCGCGCGAAGATCTTGACGACAGGAAAGCAGATGCAGGAGTGGAACAGGCGAAATGAGGCTCTTTTGAATCAAGCGCTTGAAATGGTGGAATTCGATCTCACCTTGTTTAAAAGCATGCGGCAGGCGCCGGAAACCGCCAACTATGACAAAAATGCCTTCAGCACAGGCGATTTGCTCGGCGGAAGCGGATTCGACGCGAAACAGTAGAGGTTGACAGGGAGGAAGAATTATGGCCAATTCAATGGGGAGTTTATTTATTGGGGAGTCTGGCATCAAAACCAGCCAGAATGCCTTAAACGCGACAGCCAATAACTTCGCGAACGTGGATACCAAAGGGTATGTGCGGGAGCGGGTGCTGCAGGAGGACCGCCATTATTTAACGTTTAATACGACGGCGGCCATCAGCAAGCAGCAGTCGGGGCTTGGCGTCGCGATTGGAGATGTCATTCATGCAAGGGACATTTTCTTGGATAAGACCTTTCGGACGCAGTCGGGACGTCACGGGTTTTATTCTTCTACATATGAAACGATATCTGAAGTGGAGACGTTATTCCAGGAGCTGGAGGGGACGGCGTTTCAGGATATCCTGACTGGAAAGGAAGGACTCTGGGTGGCGTTTCAGGAATTTGCGAAGCATCCAGACGACAAGGTCAATCAAAATCTGGTCATTCATAAAGCAAGTCTGTTCGCTAATCGGTCAAAGGCAGTCTACAATGGCCTGAAATCCTATCAGATGAATTTAAATCAACAGATTTCAGACGCTATTGATGAAGTGAATTCTTTGGGCGAGACGATTCGTGACCTAAATCTCCAAATTATGAGAATTGAAGCGGGTGGCTTGGAAACGGCCATGGATCTTAGGGACCGCCGCGATCTGGCTTTGGATGAGCTTGCGAAATATGGGGACATTAGCTACAAAGAGCTTGGAAACGGCATGGTAAAGGTGAAGTTTGAGGATGTTGACTTTGTAGATAATACCCATTTGAATGAAATTGCAAAGCATACGGATGAGGACACGGGGTTCATTACGCCGTATTGGCGGCATCTGTCCAATGTGGAGAAGGGTGAGCGCTATAAAGTATATGATACGACAGAGGAGATCTCCACTGCCAAGAAGACAGATATCGGCAAGCTGAAGGCCCTGCTTTTCGCCAGGGGGGACAAACGCGCGAATTATCTGGATTTGGACGGGGTGTCGATGCAGGAATATGACGATACCTTGGGCAATTCCGTGATGATGAACATTGAGGCGGAGCTTGATATGCTGGTTCATACGATCGTAACCAAAATCAACGACCTGTATGCGCCGAATAAGGTGTTGGACAGGACGATTACAGGAACGGACGCGAACGGAAACGCCGTTACGTATCGCCCGGATGGCAAGACGAAGATTCTGGATGCGGAAAATTGCTGCGTTGGCTCGGATGAGGCCCTGCCGCCCCGGGAATTGTTTGTGCGGACGGGATGCCCCCGCTATACGACGGTTTATGGCGACGACGGAAAGACCTATTATGTCTATAATGAAGAAGACCCCAAGGATACGGCGATGCAGTATACGACGGGGAGCATCAAGGTGAACCCGGAGCTTTTGGAGAGCGAGTCGCTTCTTCCGGCGTATTCGCAGAACGGAAAGCCAGGGGAGCTTCCGGTTTCTTATGAGCTTGGCAAGGCGCTGTCGGACATTTGGGAGCAGGATTTCCTGTATTTAAGCCCGCATGACACCACGCCGTGTACGTTCAGCGAATTTTACATGAAGATGACGGGAGAGCTTTCCACTTTAGGAGATGTGTTTGAATCTACCTCAAGGGGGCTTGAAGGCACTGCGCTTGCGACGGACAATTCAAGGCAGCAGGTCATTGGCGTCTCTTCTGATGAGGAGCTGACGAATATGATAAAGTATCAGAATGCATACAATGCATCCAGCCGTTTCATCAATGTCATCAGTGAGATGATTGAAACGATAATCAGGCAGATGGGTTAAGGAGGGGTGATCGAATATGCCATCCACATTTTTTGGATTGAACATCGCGTCGTCGGCTTTAAGCGCATTTCAGGTGGCGACGAACACGACGGCGAACAATATATCGAATGTGCAGACAACAGGCTACAGCAGGCAGGTCGCGAACCGTGAGGCGTCAGAGGCGCTTCGTGTGAACCAGAAATTCGGGACGGCTGGGAGCGGCGTGACGACGACGTCAATCAGGGCGGCGCGAAGCAGCTATTATGACACAAAGTATTGGAACAATCAGTCTGCGGTAGGGCATTTTGAGACAAAGCTTGGCTATCTGAATGAGATTGAGACCTATTATATTGATGACGGCAAGACGAACCCGGGCTTTTCCACAATTTTCGCTAAGATGTTCAATCAGCTGAACGCGTTGACGAGCGACGACGGGAATGAGAGCCGGCGTAAAAATTTCATCAGTGAGACGCAGATTTTCGCAACTTATTTTCATGACGTGGCGAATGGGCTTTCCAGCATTCAAAAAGACTGCAATAACCAGATCAAGGCCATGATTGATCAGATCAATTCCAGTTCGGAGAAAATCGCTTCTTTGACAAAGCAGATTAACTCCATTGAGCTTCAGGGCGGATACGCTAATGAGCTGCGGGATCAGCGGGCATTGGTGATTGACGAGCTTTCGGAGATCGTGCCGATTACGGTGGAGGAGTCCGAGGTTCCAAACAGCAATTATCCGGATGTCTATTTGGGCGGAACCAAGTTTATCGTGAAGCTGGACGGGGAGACGCTGGTAGATACATTTAATTACCGCAAGCTGGAATGCGTGCCGCGGGAGAACAAAGTGTATCAGACGGACGTAAAGGGCCTGTATGACGTCGTATGGTCGGATACGGGCATGAAGTTTAATATAAACGCCAAGTCTATGCAAGGCACATTAAAGGCGCTTTTGGAAATTCGCGACGGCAATAATGGAGAGAACTTCCAGGGCAAGGTGACTGGCGCAGGCTTAAAGACGATCACGATTGAGCCGTCTACGATGACGACGGTGGAGTCCATGACGCTGGCGGACAAAGGCGTCATTTCCGTCAATAATAAAGAGTATGAGTATGAGGGGTTTGAGGCGAAGCTGAACGAGGACGGGACGATAGCTTCCTATACGTTCCAGCTAAAGGAGCCGGCGGACGCATCCCAGATATCGGCGATGATCGGAAAAAATGCCAAAGCGGGGGATACGATAGACGCTATGGGGATACCCTATTATATGGGGCAGATGAGCGAATTCTTACGCTCGTTTGCAGAGCGGTTCAATGCATATCAAAAGGAAGGCACGGATTTGTATGGAGATCCGATGGGGACGTATTTTATCGCGATGTCATTTGAAGGGAAGGAGTTTGACTTTGCGGATCATACAGTGAGCAAGGACGGCGTGACGAGCCAAGATTCCATAATTTCCTCGACGTCGAACAGCTATTATCAGATGACGGCGCTCAATTTCGACGTTGCGGATGCGATTAAGAGGGATTCAGGGCGTTTCGCGACGACGACGAAGGAGCATATTGACCAGGGCGATGTGGATGCGCATGACATTGTGGATGAGATGCTGAAGCTGCAAAATGACATCAAGATGTTTCGCGGCGGCAGCGCGTCAGACTTTCTGCACTGCATCTATTCCGACATCTCAATTGACACAGAGGCGGCGGAGGTGTTTAAAGACAGCTTTAACGACGTGAAGAGCGCGATCACCAATCAGCGCCTGTCTTTCTCCGGGGTGGATGAAGATGAGGAGGCCCTGGATATCGTGAAATATCAAAACGCCTATAATCTGGCTTCACGGATGATTCAGTGCATGACGGAGATGTATGACAAATTAATCAATGAAACTGGAGTATAGAGGTTCGGCAGGCGGCTTGGCGGTCAGTCAGGCGCCGTTGCCGGATGACAGGAGGGAATGCCATGCGAGTAACGAATAATATGATGATCCATAATACGACAGCGAACATCAATGGAAATAAAATCAATGTCAATAAGCTGAATATGCAAATGTCGTCTCAGAAGAAGATTCAGCGTCCATCGGAAGATCCGGTCATTGCAATCCGCGCGCTGCGCCTTCGGACGTCTCTTGGCCAGATTGACCAGTATTATGAGAAAAATATCCCGGATGCCCAGGCCTGGATGGAGGCTACGGAAACGGCGATTAAGAACATGAACAAAATTTTGACGGATGTAAAGACGCAGTGCGTGACGGGAACGAACTCTTATTTGACGGAGGATGACAGGAACACGATCTTGAAGAGCCTTACGGCGTTGAAGGAGCAGCTGTACGCGGAGGGCAATACGGACAGCGCAGGCAGGACGGTGTTCACCGGATATAAGACGAATTCCCAGTTGACGTTTATGGAGGATGAGCCGGCGACGTCTTATAAGATCACGCAGGGATTCTCATATAAGGACATGAAAGAGTATTCCTACTATAGCGGAACGGTCACCTTGCCGACAACCGTGGATGAGGTGGAGGCGACGGCGAATATTCCATCCGTCATTGATAAGAACGTCTATAACAGAATACGGCTTGCGTATGACGGGGTGGATGACATCTCCAGCTTAAAATATAGCTATGGCGATACGGAAATCACATTTGAAGGCGGCGTCGCAAATCCCGACGGGAGCGTGACGTATAACGCGACAGACGCGAATGGGCAGCTCGTTACGGGCGCGACAATGACGGCGTTTGAGACCGAGAAGGACTGGGAGGCGTATGGAAACGGCCAGAAAACGGTTGGCGACGACGAAATTGTATTTATTAAAAGCACCGGGGATGTGATTTTCGGCAAGAATATAGCGGAAGAGCTAAAGTCCGGCAAGGCGTCCGTTCAGGTGGATTATCAGAAGACCGGATTCGATAAGGGAGAGCTTCGCCCGGAATATTACTATAATTGCACAGACATGACAGACCGTCAGAACCAGATCACTTACACGAAGTTCAATGAGGACGGCAGCAAAATTTATGAAGACATCAATTACACCGTCGCCATGAATCAGACGATCAAGGTCAACCTGCAGGCGGATGAAATATTTGACATGAGCATCTATCAGGACGTCGTTGAGCTTACGGACGCGGTCAGGGTGGCGATTGACGCGCATGATAAAGTGAAGCGCCTGGAGGAGATGCAGAATGAGGAGCAGTTCGCGGACTGCCAGGAAGAGGTTCAGAAATGGCTGGCCGCAGCAAAGAAAGAAGCGGATTATGCTGACAGCCGCATGAAGGATCTGTACAGCGCAGGGATCGGGAAGTTTGACAAATATATGGAGACGCTCAATATTGCCTATACAGAAATCGGGGCAAGGGGAGAGCAGCTTGAGATGACGGAGATTCGGATGAGCAATCAGCAGCTTACAGTGGAGGAGCTGAAATGCTCCAATGAGAATCGTGAGCTGTCGGATATCATCATCGACTACACAGCGGCTTATAATGCTTATCAGGCGTCGCTTATGTCAGCCAGCAAGATTGAGAAGCAGACATTGTTGGATTATATTTAAAAGTGAGGTTAAGGATGAAAGCAGACACAAGGATGTTTGGGGAGATAGAGATTGAGGACTCAAAAATCATCAAGATTGAGCAGGGCATCGTCGGTTTTCCCGATATGGTGAATTTTGCATTGATTTTCGATTCGGATAAAGGGCAGGACGCGGTGATTAAGTGGCTGCAGTCTATGGATGACCCGGTGTTTGCCATGCCTGTTTTGGATCCATCCGCTTTGGTGGAGGACTATAGGCCGACCGTCAGCGATGAGCTGAGCGATTCTTTGGGAGGGTTAAAGGATGGGAACGCGTTTTTGCTGGTGACGGTGACGGTTCCCGAGGATATCCGGCAAATTTCCATTAATTTAAAGGCGCCGATTATCATAAACACGGAGAATAATCGGGCGGTTCAGCTGATATTGGATGAGGACTATCCGGTAAAATATAAAATTTATGACAAGATCAAAAAGGAAGGTGAATAGGGATGCTGGCATTGACAAGGCGCAAGGGCGAATCGCTGGTGATCAATAACAATGTTGAAGTTGACATACTGGAGATCCGCGGTGACCAGGTAAAGATCGGCATTTCCGCGCCAAAAGAAGTCCCAATCTATCGCAAGGAAGTATACCTACAGATCAAAGAGGAGAATAAAGAGGCAGTAAGCGCAGAAAGAATGGATGCGCTGAAAAAGTTATTCTAATCATTTTATATTCACCGTCCGATATACTAACTAGAACGTACTTTTTTTAAGACCATATGGAGGTGGTTTGCAATGACAATAGAAGAAGTATCAACGAAGGCCGTGGCTTATCAGGGAAGATCGTCCGGGCCGGAAAGTGCGCAGGTCAGCGCGGAGGCGCCGGAAGGCGGCGCGGCTGCTGTTGAAAGCGAGAAGGGTGCGCAAAGCAAGCCTGCGGCAAATGAGGATGGAGCGAATATCAGGACGGAAGATCCAAACGCATCAGCGGCAGTCAGCACGGAAAGCCTGAAAAAGGCAGTGGAGGAGCTGAACAAGAACGCAAAAAACTCAGAGGCGATTTTTGGGATTCATGACGCGACAAACCGATTAACGATTAAAATTGTGGACAAAGATACAAAAAAGGTGATCAAAGAGTACCCGCCGGAGAAATCGCTTGACATGATAGCGAAAGTATGGGAGATGGCAGGTCTTATGGTGGATGAGAAAGGTTAGGAGGAGATTATATGCCAATTCGAATTACAGGTTTAAATTCAGGTTTGGACACGGAGGCGTTAGTATCGGAGCTGGTGTCCGCGTATCGTAAGAAAACAGAGAAGTATACAAAGGCTCAGACGAAGCTGTCCTGGAAGCAGGATGCCTGGAAGAACTTAAATGACAAGGTGTCGAAATTCTATTCCAAGCTGACGAACATGAAATACTCTACGGCGTATGTGTCTAAGAAGGCAAGCATATCTGACGCCACAAAAGCGTCGGTTTCAGTGAAGTCCTCCGTTGCGACCGGATCGTATTCCCTAAAGATCAATGAGACGGCGAAGTCCGGCTATCTGTCCGGCGCGGCTCTTGGGGACGGCATTACGGCAAACAGCACGATGGCTGAGCTCGGTTACTTTGAAGGCGGGGAGATCAGCGTCACGGCAGAGGGAAAAACCACCAATATTGCGGTGGACAGCAGCACGAAGATATCGGATTTTATTTCTTCTCTGAATGAGGCGGGAGTGAATGCGAGCTTCGACGCCAAATATCACAGGATTTATGTGTCCGCAAAAAAAGCAGGGTCGGAAAACGACTTTACGCTGTCTGGCATAAGCGTGTCCGGCAACGAGGCGCTCTCTAAGCTTGGACTGAACGTTGACAGCAGCGAGGACAGGGAGCCATATAAAGTATGGGCTGCATACGCGAAAAATGCAGACGGCAACCCTTATATCACGGGGTATGACGATGACGGAAAGCCGATTACGAACGGCGACCTTGATACATATCAGACAAAGCTGGCCTTACAGGACATCATCAATCAAAAAGGCCAGAAATCTGCTGAAATCACAAAGAATCAGGCGAAGATTCAATATGCTCAGGCATATCGCACCGTGCAGGAGACGGCGGACACGACCAGCCAGGAATATCAGGACGCGCTGGCGATTGTGAACGGATCCGCTTTGGATGCGGCGGATAAGACGGCGATTCAGGATTCTTATGCCGCAGGCAATTTAGACAGTGACATTACAGGATGGCGGGACAGCATTGCGGACGCAAGGAAATTCCTGGAAGAGCATGAGGTTGTGGATAACACGACGCTTGACCTGGATGCCATGGAAGATAAGATCATTGGCGCGGTAAATGTATTGAACAGCCCGGTCAGCAAGAGCGAAGGCGCAGTGCGGATGTATGGGCAGGATGCGGAAATTGAGTTAAACGGCGTTACCTATCAATCCTCTTCCAATGAGTTTGACATTAACGGCCTGACGATCAACGCGCTTGCGAAGACGACAGATGAGATTACTATTTCGGTTGACACGAACTCACAGGCGCTGTATGATACTGTAAAGGATTTCATAAAAGAATACAACACCTTAATCAATGAAATGAATTCGCTGTATAATGCAGATTCAGCAAAAGGCTATGAGCCGTTGACGTCAGAAGAGAAGGATGCGATGTCAGACCGTGAGGTGGAGGAATGGGAGAAGAAGATCAAGGATTCTTTATTCCGCAGGGATGATACGGTAAGCTCCATCGTGAACAGCCTGCATAATATCATGTTGGGTTCGTTTACGGTAAATGGCAAATCATATTCTCTGTCCAGCTTTGGCATTTCGACGATTGGAATCCTCAATGCGAATAAGAATGAAGAGAAGGCGTTCCACATTGACGGGGATTCGGAAGATTCTGCCGTATCTGGAAAAGACGACAGGCTGATGGCGGCGATTAAGGAAGATCCGGATGTGATTGTGGACTTCATGAAGCAGCTGACAGGAAAGTTATATGATTCCATTCACGAACGCATGAGCTCTTCTACATTAAGCAGCTTTGGCGTGGTGTACAACGACAAACAGATGGCAGCGGAATACAGCGATTACACCACGACGATCAGCAAATGGGATAAGAAGCTGGAAAGCATCGAAGAATCTTATTTCAAGAAATTTGCGGCGATGGAATCTGCATTGGCGACATTGCAGAGCCAGCAGTCTTCTTTGGCGAGCCTGATGGGATTTTAACCGGATTGGCGATAGGTCAGCCGATTGATCAGGATTAAGCCGGCGAGGTGGATCTTAAAATAGTTGCTGCAGTCAATTGGAGGCACAGTCCGGTTGGCTGCAGAACGCTACACTGAATCAATATCCGTTGTCATTAACAGGGAGGTTATCAGATGACGAATAAACAGGGATATGCAGCTTATGGGAATAACAGGATTTTGACTGCTTCTCCCGCGGAATTGACATTGATGCTGTATGAAGGCGCGATAAAATTTTGCAACATCGCGATTGTCGCAATTGAAAAGAATGATGTGGAGAAGGCGCACAATAATATTATCAAGGTAGAGAATATCATTACGGAGTTTCAGGCGACCCTGGATCATAAATTTGCGGTTGCGGATGACTTTGAGAATGTATACCAATATTTGCGGCAGCGTCTTTTGCAGGCAAATCTGAAGAAAGACAAAGAGATTTTGGAAGAAGTGCTGGTTCACTTGCGGACAATGCGCGACACATGGAAAGAGGTTATGAAGCAGGCGGGAAATGGAGCCAGATAGCTGCATACTTTGCCGCCGAACGAAGTGAGGGGGCGTAACCGCATTGCCGCCGAACGAAGTGTAAGGGTACGTAACCGCCTGATATGCAATAAAAGCCGTCCTAGTTTACAGTTGCTCTGGCAGCTAGGGCGGTTTTTCTTCAATAACAGGAAAAATTGGAACAAGAATCGGGGAGCGACGGAATGGAATCAGATTATATTCGTATTATGATAGAAAGTTTGGAAAAAAAGAGGGATCTTTTGAAGCAGATTACAGAGCTGAACCAACAGCAGAGAATTCTGCTGCAGGATCCAAATCTCTCTCCGGATGAGTTTGAACAGAACATGAAATACAAGTCCGATCTGGTGGATCAGCTAGGATTTCTGGATGATGGATTTGAGAAGCTGTTTGACCGTGTCAGGGATACGTTGAATGCGGATAAGGCGGCATTTGCATCTGAGATTCAAAAGATGCAGTCATTGATAAAAGAAATTACTGCACAGACGAACACGGTTCAAACGCAGGAGGCGCGCAACAAGGAACAGGTAATGCGTAAGTTTTCGGATGTGCGTGAGCAGGTCAAGGGCGTCCGTAACAGCCAAAAGGTTGTGAAGCAGTATTATCAGAATATGATGAAGAGCGGAAACGCGGCGCCGCAGTTTATTGATAATAAAAAGTGAAATGCAGTTAATGCGTCCAAAAAGGATATAGGGCAGCAGTCATAGCGTGAAATTGCTGCGATATAGGGCATGGGGTGAACTCATGCCCTTTTGGGTTAGGCATGAAACGGAAATGCCGGCCACAAGACGTAAAGTGAAGCTGCACTGGAAGAGAATATGCGGAGGGATGGCGTAAATGGCAAATGGGATACTATTACTGGATTGTACGTTAAGGGATGGCGCGTATATTGTGGACGCGAAGTTTGGGTCTGCCGCCATGAAAGGGATTATCAAGAAAATGCAGGACGCAAATGTGGACATCATTGAGTGCGGGTGGTTAAAGGATGCGCCGCATAATGAAGGGACGTCCTATTTTCATGTGCCGTCGGATCTGGAGGCTTATCTGACGGGCAAAAGCGGCCGTGCGCTGTATGTGGCTATGATTGACTGGGATAGATATGATACGGGCGCATTGCCGGAATGCGACGGAAAGACGATTGACGCGATCCGGGTTGTATTTCCGCATGGAAAGCATAAGGAGGGCGTTGGCGTAGGAATGGAAGTGGCGAAAAAAGGGTATCAGGTTTTTTTCCAGGCGGCGAATACTTTGGCGTACAGCAGAGAGGATTTAGTGGAGCTTGCGAAGGAAGTGAATCGGGCGAAGCCGATTGCCTTGTCGATTGTGGATACATTTGGGGCGATGTACAATGAGGATTTGGAGTGCATTGTAACTATTTTAGATGAGGCGTTGGATCCTGACGTTAAGCTTGGGTTCCATTCGCACAATAACCAGCAGCTTTCGTTTGCGCTTTCGATGCATTTTGTGGAATTGTCCCGGAAATTGGGCAGGGAATGCATTGTGGACGCCAGTTTGTGCGGCATGGGCCGGGGCGCGGGAAATGCGACGACTGAGCTTTTAGCAAACTACTTAAGCCAAAAGTGGAATTGCAATTATGACATGAACCAAATCCTGAACGCGATTGATATGTATATGCCGTATTTTCAGGAAAATTATGTTTGGGGCTACTCCACGCCTTATTTTATCGCAGGGATGTATTGCTGCCATGTGAATAATATTGCGTATCTGCAGAAGAACCATCGGACGAACGCGCAGGATATGAAGCATATTATTGAATCGCTTTCTCCAAAGGAGCGCAGGGCATATGACTATGATTTGCTGGAGGAGAAGTATTTGGAGAACCAAAGCCGCGTGGTAGAGGATACGGACGTGCTGGAGCGGCTTGGGAAGGAATTTGATGGGCGCGAGGTTCTGTTGATTGCCCCGGGAAAGACGAATGAGACGCAAAAAGAGTCGATTCAGGCATATATAAGGGAAACGAATCCGATTGTGATTGGCGTGAACGCCATAAATCCGTTTTATTCGTATGACTACTTGTTTTTCATCAATGTCATACGGTATAATTATGCAAAGGAAATCTATTCCGAGCAGTTTTGTGGCACAAAGCGGATTTTGCTGTCCAATATTAAGACTGAGCCGGAGGAAAATGAGCAGATTGTGAATTTTAACCGCGTCATGAAGCGTGGGTGGGAGCATTTTGACAATGCCGTGATTATGTCGCTTCGCCTTTTAGACAAGCTTCATGTCGGGCGCGTCTCGCTTGCCGGATTTGATGGGTTTAAACATAAATATAATGAGAGCTATGCGGACATCTCTCTGCCTACGTTAAATCCTGACAACCGATGGGATGAGCTGAACGCGGAAATTGACGATATGTTCCAGGACGTGAAGGCTTCGACGAAAGCGACGATGCAGATTCATTTTGTGACAGAGAGCATTTTTGACCGCTAAGCTTATTTGCTGTGGTTGGGTTGGAGAGATTGAGCATTAGGAGCATGGAGGCTTTTACGTTATATGAAAGTGATTATTTTGGCGGGCGGCTTGCCTAGCACATTGATTGAAGAAGATGAGAAGATGCCAAAGCCGATGGCGGAGATTGGCCGCAGGCCGATTTTGTGGCATATTATGAAGCAGTACGCCCATTATGGCTATCGGGATTTTATCATATGCACCGGATATAAAGGGGAAGTGATAAAAGAGTATTTTATGAATTTTTATATTTACCAGTCGGACATTACAGTCGATTTGCAGACAAACGAGGTGGAGGTTCACAGAAAGCAGACCGAGGACTGGAATGTCTCTATTATCGACACGGGACGGGATTCCTCTATTATGGAGCGGATGTACATGGTGCGCCATCTTGCGGGGGATGAGCCGGTGCTGGTGTCTTATGGGGACTGCCTTTCGGATATTGACATTGGGGAGATGGTAAGGCTCCATCAGCGTTCCGGGCGGCTTGCGACGTTTGCGATGGCGCATCCGACGGGTCGGAATGAAATGATCTCGTTGGATTCGGACGGAAGCTATCATGGAGAAAAGGCGGATGGCGCCAAGCGGGATGCCTGGGTGAATGCCTGCAGCATGGTTTTGGAGCCGCAGGCGTTTGCGTATTTGGGCCAAAGCATTCAGCGCCCGGCCGCGCCTACTTTGATGGGCTGCCTGGCGCAGCGGGAGGCGGTGCAGACATACCGCCATGAAGGCTTTTGGTCGCCGGTTGAGACGGTAAGGGATAAGACGTGCCTGGAGAGGCTGTGGGCATTGGGTCAGGCGCCCTGGAAAGTGTGGGAGGACTAAAGCATGGGGGCATTGGATTTTTATAAGGGCAAGACGGTATTATTGACCGGACACACAGGGTTTAAGGGCAGCTGGCTTTGCATGATGCTTTCTATGGCGGGCGCGAACGTGGTCGGCTATGCGCTTCGGCCGGAAGGGGAGGAGTCCCTTTTCGCGCTTTCCGGCATACAGGATCGGATTGTCTCGGTGGAAGGCGACGTAAGGGATATGGCGCATTTAAAAGAGGTGTTTTCAAAGCATCAGCCCCAATTGCTCTTTCATCTGGCGGCTCAGCCGCTTGTGCGGGAAAGCTATGTGCATCCGGCGGAGACATATGAGACGAACGTGATGGGGACGGTGAACGTTTTGGAATGCGTCAGGACGGTTCCTGGCGTAAAATCCGTGTTGAATGTGACGACGGATAAAGTATATGAGAACAGGGAGTGGGACTGGGGCTACCGTGAAACGGATCCGTTGGATGGGCATGACCCCTATTCGAACAGCAAATCCTGCTCGGAGCTGGTGACGCACAGTTACAAGAAGTCATTTCTGGATGAAATGGGGATCGCAGTGTCTACGGCCAGGGCGGGAAATGTGATTGGCGGCGGGGACTTTGCGAAGGATCGGATTATCCCGGACTGCGTGCGCTCTGTGCTGGCGGGGCAGGAGATCGCCATTCGGAACCCGTATTCCGTCCGCCCGTTTCAGCACGTTTTGGAGCCGCTTAGTGCGTATTTGAGGATTGTGGAAAAGCAGGCGGATTTCCCGGACTGCCAGGGATATTATAATGTAGGCCCTCTGGATTGCGACTGCGTGACGGCGGGCGAGCTGGCCAGCCTGTTTTGCGAGGCGTGGGGAGAAGGCGCGGCCTGGAAGAATGTATGTGACAAGGGGCCGCATGAAGCGGCGTTTTTAAAATTAGACTGTTCTTTCGTAAGGCGGAAAATTGGCTGGCGGCCCAGATGGGATATAAAAAAAGCGGTGCAGAAAACGGTTGAGTGGACGAAGGCGTACAGAGACAAGAGAGATCTTGCGGCCTGCATGGAGAGCCAGGTCAGGGAGTTTCTGCAATTTGAGGCTGCCTGCCGTCAAACGGAAGCGAGGGGGCGTGTCGAGTGAAGGCAGTGATTTTAGCGGGCGGAAAGGGAACAAGGATCAGCGAGGAGTCCAGGCTTCGTCCTAAGCCGATGGTGAAGATTGGCGGAAAGCCGATTCTTTGGCATATTATGAGGCAGTACGCCGCGTATGGATTTACGGAATTCATCATATGCTGTGGGTATAAGGGGCATATGATTAAGGAATATTTTGTCAACTATTATCAAAATAACAGTCAGCTGGAAATTTCCTTAAAGCATCAGAAAGTGCGCGCGCTTGCAAAAAGCAGTGAGCCGTGGAAGGTAACGATGGTGGACACCGGGCTTGAGACCTTGACGGCGGGGCGAATCCTTAAGGTGCGGGATTATATTGGGGAGGAGCCGTTTTTGCTGACCTATGGCGACGGCGTTTCCGATGTGGATTTGCACAAGCTTTTGGCGTTTCACAGGGAGCAGAAAAAGGCGGTCACGATTTCCACAATGCAGCCGGAAGGGCGCTTTGGCGCGCTTCAGCTAAACAGCGCGGGGAATCAGGTGCTTGGCTTTAAGGAGAAGGCGCGCGAAGATCAGGCTTGGGTGAACATCGGGTTTATGGTAATGGAGCCGGCGGCATTCCCCTATTTGGGGGATGGCAGCACGATGCTTGAGGCGGAGCCGTTTGAGCGGCTTGCGGTAGATGGGCAGATGGCGGCCTATCGGCATGGCGGATTTTGGTCCCCGATGGATAACATTCATGACAGGAAATATTTAGAGAAGCTTTGGAATGAGGGGAAGGCGCCCTGGAAAGTATAAAAGAAAGGATGGAGAGCGGAATGTTTGAAGGGAAGACGGAGGCAGAGGCAAGGGAGGAGATGCGTTCCTTGGCAGAGGAGTATTATCTTACCTTTCATCAGAAAAAGGAGTATCAGGAGGGCGATCGGATTTCCTATGCGTCCAGGGTATACGACGCGCAGGAGATGAAGAACCTTGTGGACAGCGCGCTGGAGTTTTGGCTGACGAGCGGGCGGTACACGGATCAGTTTGAGCAAAAGCTCGCGGAATACATCGGCGTGCGGCATTGTGCGCTGGTGAATTCCGGCTCTTCCGCCAATCTGTTGGCCTTTATGGCGCTAACGTCCCCCCTTTTAGGAGAGCGGCGCGTGCAGCGGGGAGATGAGGTCATAACGGTGGCGGCCGGCTTTCCGACGACGGTGACGCCGTTTTTACAGTATGGGGCCGTCCCGGTGTTTGTAGACTTGACGATCCCGCAATATAATATAGATGCGTCACGCTTAGAGGACGCGCTGTCAGAAAAGACGAAAGCGGTCATGATTGCGCATACGTTGGGGAATCCGTTTGACTTAAAGGCAGTCAGGGAGTTCTGCGACCGCCATAAGCTGTGGCTGGTGGAGGATAACTGCGACGCGTTGGGAAGTGAGTATTGCCTGGACGGCGTGTGGAAGAGGACGGGCAGCATTGGGGACATTGGGACGAGCAGCTTTTACCCGCCGCATCATATGACGATGGGCGAGGGCGGGGCGGTGTATACCGACAATCCCCTGCTGCATAAGATCATACGTTCTATGCGCGACTGGGGAAGGGATTGTATGTGCGCGTCGGGACAGGATAACTTATGCGGGCATCGGTTTGACAGGCAGTATGGGGAATTGCCCCTTGGCTATGACCATAAATACGTGTACTCGCATTTTGGGTATAATTTAAAGGCGACGGATTTACAGGCGGCGGTGGGCTGCGCGCAGCTAGAGAAGCTGCCGGAGTTTACAAAGCGGCGCAGGGAGAATTTTGCGCGGTTGAAGGAGCAGCTGTCGATGCTTGAAGGAAAGCTGATTTTGCCGGAGGCGCAAAAGGACGCGAACCCGTCCTGGTTTGGCTTTTTGATTACCTGCCGGGAAGGCGTGGATAAAAATCAAGCGGTTTCTTACTTGGAAGGGCATGGCGTGCAGACGCGGATGCTGTTTTCCGGCAATTTAATCAAGCAGCCCTGCTTTGATGAGCTAAGGAAGGCAAAGGCGGGCTATCGGGTGATCGGCGATTTGGAGAACACAGACCGGATTATGGAACGCAGCTTTTGGGTGGGCGTCTATCCGGGCATGACGGACGCGATGATAGATTATATGGCGAAAATGCTGAAAGAAGCGCTGAGGGGATAGAGGCATGGATGACATTGTTTTGGCCGGCTCCGGCGGCTGCATGAGGGAGCTGGCCTGGCAGATTCAGGAATGGAACCGGGAGCGGGAAGGCTGGAATGTGTTAGGGTACGTGGATCGTGAGCCTCCCTGCGGCCGGGATGGCGTATGGGTTGGCGGGCAGCGCATCCCCTATTTGGGGGATGATGAGTTTCTGCTGCGTCAGGAAACGCAAGTCAATGCCGTTCTTTGCGTGGGCGAGCCAAAGCTTCGGAAGAAAATAGCGTCACGCCTCCAGGAAAACCCGCATATCCGCTTTCCAAACCTGATTCTTGGAAACACGCGGATTTGTGAGGATGTTCAGATGGGGATGGGCTGCATTGTCAGCATGGACGCGCGGATTTCAACGAATGTGACGTTGGGGGATTTTGTGTTCTTAAACTTGGGGAGCGGAATCTGCCACGACGGGCGGATTGGCGATTTTGTGACGCTTGGCCCGGATGTGCGGCTGGCAGGCTGCGTGACGGTAGAGGATGGCGTAAGCTTGGGCCTTGGGACAAAGATTATACAGGGAATCACTGTCGGGAGGAACGCCGTGACGGGGGCGGGGAGCATAGTTGTAAGGGATCTAGGCGCTGACTGCGTCGCGGCGGGCGTCCCGGCGAGGAAAATGAGGGAAATAGGATGAGAGTGACGGTCATTGCAGAGGCGGGCGTAAATCACAATGGGGATCTGTCTTTGGCGAAGCGGATGGTCGAGGCGGCAAAAGAGGCGGGGGCTGACTATGTTAAGTTCCAGACGTTCGTGCCGGAGAATTTGGTTTCGAAAAAGGCGAAGAAAGCGGAGTATCAGAAGAAGGCGACGGGGGAAGACGGCTCGCAGCTTGCAATGCTGCAGAAGCTGGCGCTGACGGAGCAGGATTTTTGGGAATTGAAGCGGCATTGCGACGTGCTTGGAATTGGGTTTCTCTCCACGCCGTTTGACTTTGAGAGCATAGATGTTTTGGCGAAGATGGAGATGGATTTTTGGAAGCTTCCTTCCGGGGAGGCGACGAATCTCCCGTATTTGGAAAAAATCGCAAAGACTGGGAAGAAAGTCGTTTTGTCTACGGGGATGTGTCAGATGCAGGAAATCAAGGACGCGGTTTCTGTGCTGGAGGAGAACGGCGCTTTCGATATTACGCTTCTGCATTGCAACACGGAGTATCCAACGCCGTTTTCCGATGTGAATCTTTTGGCGATGCGCCAGATGAAGGAGGAGCTGAAAAAGCCTGTGGGCTATTCAGACCATACAGTGGGGACGGAGGTGGCGATTGCCGCCGTGGCGCTTGGGGCCACAGTCATTGAAAAGCATTTTACGTTGGATCGGACGATGGAAGGGCCGGATCATAAAGCCAGCTTAGAGCCGCGGGAGCTTGCGCAGATGGTAAAGGCGATTCGGAATATTGAAGAAAGCTTGGGGGACGGCGTCAAACGGCGCACGGCTTCCGAGGAAAAGAACTGTATTTCCGCCAGGAAGAGCATTGTCGCGAAACGCCCTATCCGCAAAGGAGAGGCATTCACTGTGGACAACCTGACCGTAAAACGGCCGGGCAGTGGAAAAAGCCCGATGCTTTGGAGGGAGACGTTAGGGCAGACGGCGCAAAAGGACTATGAGGAAGAGGAAATGATAGAATAATTTCCACCGATCAGGTGGGAGGATATGGAGGCAGGATGAAACAGATCGCAATCATTCCGGCCCGCAGCGGATCGAAGGGCTTAAAGGACAAAAATATCAGGGAGTTGAACGGGAAGCCGATGATGGCGCATACGATTGAGGCGGCGCAAAAATCGGGGATTTTTGACTGCATCCATGTGTCAACGGACAGCAGGGCATATGCAGAGATCGCGCAGGCGCATGGCGCGGACGTGCCATTTTTGCGGGAGGCGGAATATGCGGGCGACGGGGCAAGCACATGGGACGCCCTTCGCTTTGTGCTTTCCAATTATAAAAAGTTAGGGCGGGAGTTTGACATAGTTACGCTTCTGCAGCCGACCTCTCCGTTGCGGGACGCGCAGGACATTCAAAATGCATATCGGCTTTTTCTGAAAAAAGAAGCCGACGCGGTGATTGGCGTGTGCCGGCTGGAGCATCCCATTTCGATTTGCGGCGCGCTTGGGGAAGGCGGGTCTATGTGCGGCTTTCTGGACAGCAACCGGGTGGGGGCGCGCCAGGGACAGGCAGAGCTTTACCGGATTAACGGCGCGATTTATATCCAATATGCCCGTATGCTTTTGGCGGGGGAAAATCTGTATAATGAAAAGTCATATGCGTATGTGATGAGCAGGGAGCATTCCATAGATGTGGATGATTTGCTTGATTTTCATATGGCGGAATTTATAATGAGAGATTAAAGTGTGGACCAAGTCAGCTTACAAAAAAGCGAGTGCCAGCTAGGCGAAATGACGGTCATATAGACTGGTGGCTTTATAAAGACAGCAAGCCGCAGGATTATTTTCAAATCAGTGAGGAGGGGTGACGTGAAAAAGGAGAATTATTTTGCAGACATACAGGGAATCGGGAGTTTAGATATTTTATATGTATTTTATGAGGATGCGCATCCCATTTTATTTTTGTGCAAAGATAAGGCTGGAAGGGAGTATCTGTGTCAATGTTATGAATATAGAAAAGTGCAGAGGTGGCATTTGGCAGAGATTTCGCAGATATGCTTAGATGATATGCTTTGGGGGAAAGTGTCTGTGTGGGAGGCGTTTCAACGTGCAGAACATATTTTTGACATTGAATATACTCTTTTAAAAGAGGAGAAATGCAGAAAGGTTTCTTATGATGACATTGATGCGGTGGACTTGCCAGATGAAGATTTTTTCTTGGATGAAGATGACCGGCAGGAGTATCTAGATTTTTTTGGCATGGACACAAATGAGAAGTCCTTTTTATTTATCAATGAAGCAGAACGGTTGTTTCGTATTCCGAAAAGGAATATGGAATTGGTTCAAGTCGTATCAAATATACAGTTTAAGGAAGAAATATCAGATGGAAGTTATAGAATAGAGAGCGCTGCATTAAAATTGGGAAATATTGTAATTGAAGATGGGGCAAATAGCATGAATTGTTCAGCGGCATAGCTGCATTACTAGAAGAGAAAGATGGGAACTTATGGAGAAAAGCAAATTTCAGTTTTCAAATCCTCGTATTATGAGAAGTGTTTTTATGGCAAATGAAGAAATATGGCCAAATGATAAGAAACAGTATGCAATGGAACTGGGTGCAGAAACACAAATTAAGAGGGATCCAGACAGAAAATGCGCAATAGTGATGTTTACAATATCAATTAATAAAAATGAGGAGTATGTTAGGGAGCAGAACCTGCCTGTTTATGTTTCTGTGACGGCGGCTTCAGAATTTTCATGGGAGTACGAAATGGAAGGGCAGCAATTAGAGCAATTGTTTCATATACCATTTATTGATTTTACAAAATAAAAGGCATATGGCGACATATCAGACTAGGAGGCGCTATGAATGCAGAGCAATTGACATCTTTTGTCATTTCCCCGGACGGCACTGTCGTAGAGGCGATGCAGAAGATTGACACCAACGCCAGGGGAATTTTATTTGTGACGGATCAGGAAAGGAAATTATGCGGCGTGCTTACGGACGGGGACATCCGAAGATGGCTGATTCGGACAGGAAAGCTGCATGGAGCGGTCAGCCAGGTGATGAACTGCCATCCGAAAGTGGTGAGCCGGGAGGAGATTCCGTTTTCTAAGGAATACATGGAACAGTCCGTGATTACCGCGCTGCCTGTGGTGGATGAAGCGGGCGTGGTGCTGGACATTCTTTTTCGGGAATCTAAGGAGGATGCTTTTTCCAGGAAAAAAGGCGGCTTGGAACGCGTTCCGGTCGTCGTTATGGCTGGAGGGAAAGGGACGAGGCTTTATCCCTATACGAAAATATTGCCGAAGCCTTTGATTCCCATTGGAGACATTCCGATAATGGAACGCATTTTAAGGAAATTCCATGAATTTGGCGCGGATGAGTTTTATGCGACAGTCAATTACCGCAAGAGCATGATTAAATCTTATTTTGCGGAAGTGAACGCAGGCTACGCCATTCATTATGTGGAGGAAGACGTTCCGCTTGGGACGGCAGGAAGCCTGCGGCTGTTGGAGCGGCCATTTGACGTTCCATTTATCGTGACAAACTGTGATATTTTGATTCATGCGGAATATGGGGACATATACAGATACCATAAGGAATCCGGGAATGAGATGACAATTGTGACGGCGTTAAAAAATATTGTGGTGCCTTACGGCGTGGTGCGCTCCAGTGAGAACGGGACGGTGGAATCCATTGATGAAAAGCCGAAGCTGTCGTATTTTGTCAATACAGGGATGTATATTTTAAATCCGCTTTTGGTTCAGGAGATCCCGCCGGATGTGATGTTCCATATGACGGATCTTTCAGATATGCTGCTGAAGCAGAAGAGAAAGGTTGGGATGTACCCGATCAGCGAGGATTCTTTTTTGGATATGGGCGAATTTGAGGAAATGCGCCGAATGGAGGAGAAGCTGAACCGCAGCAGCGAGGAGAGCTAAGATGGGATGTAAGCCGAGGTGAGTTTGATATGAAAAAAATTGCAGTTTTGACGGGGACAAGGGCAGAGTACGGATTGTTAAAGCCGGTTTTAAGGCAAATAGAGGCAGACGGGGGCCTTGCTCTGCGCCTGATCGTCACCGGGGCGCACCTGGAGGGGCAGTTTGGGGAGACGGTCAGGGAAATTGAGCAGGACGGGTTCCCGATTCATTATAAAGTGCATATGAATTTAACATCTGACAAAACAGAGGGCATCCTGCATTCCATGGCTTTGGAATTGAACGGCCTGGCAGAAATTTTTGCGAAGGAGACGTTTGATCTTTTGATTTTGCTTGGGGATCGGTATGAGCTGATGATGGCCGCGGCCTGCGCCGTGATGAACCGTGTGCCGATTGCGCATATCCACGGCGGGGAGCTGACGCAGGGAGCCGTTGACGACTGTTTCCGGCATTCTGTGACAAAGATGGCGGCGATTCATTTTACAAGCACAGAGCGGTACAGAAGGCGTGTAATTCAGATGGGGGAGCAGCCGGGGCGCGTGTTTTCAGTCGGCGCGCTTGGCGTTTCCAATATCCGAAAAATGCAGTTTCTCTCTCAGGCTGCTCTGACGGAGCGGTTTGGCATTTCCTGGGAGCGGCCCGTCATTTTGGTGACGTACCATCCTGTGACGCTGGAGGGAGGGACGGCTGTGGAGCAGGCGGAACGCCTGCTTTCGGTCTTAAGCGCCCATTCGGAATATCATTATGTATTCACTTATGCCAACGCGGATATGGACGGGCAGGCGATCAACCGTAAAATTGACCGGTTTGTGTCTGAGCGGGGCAATTGCCGGGCATTTGCCTCAATGGGGCAGGCCGGGTATTTGAGCATGCTGCATTATGCGGCCGCCGTTGTTGGGAACTCTTCGAGCGGCATCATTGAGGCTCCGTCTTTTCATATTCCTACGGTAAATATCGGAAACCGGCAGAAGGGGAGGGTCAGGGCGGAAAGCGTCATTGACTGCGGGACGGGCCAGGAGGAGATTGAGCGGGCGTTTTGCCTGGCGCTGTCTGACGCGTTCCGTGAAACGTGCAGAAGCGTCAGCAATCCGTATGAAGGGAAGGGAACCGCAGAGGAAATTGTGAGGCGCTGCAAAGAATATTTGAGCGGGTTTGAAAATACAGAGAAAGTGTTTTATGACTTAAAGGAGGAAATAGAATGAAAAAAGCGCTTGTGACGGGAGCGGATGGGTTTATAGGGAGCCACTTGACAGAGGCATTGTTAGAAAAAGGGTACGACGTAAAGGCATTTGT
Organism: uncultured Roseburia sp.; assembly: GCA_947652855.1. Classification (GTDB taxonomy): domain Bacteria; phylum Bacillota; class Clostridia; order Lachnospirales; family Lachnospiraceae; genus Roseburia_B. The sequence continues at coordinate 29,364 of CANTEO010000020.1, forward strand.
GTATTACAACTCTTTTAACAATTGGGGCTGGCTGGATACGCTGCCGAAGGAAAAGCTAAGTCAGATTGAAATTTTTTCCGGAGACATCAGGGATCCGAACGGCGTGCGGGAGGCAATGAAAGGCGAGGACATCGTGTTTCATCTGGCTGCGTTAATCGCGATTCCATTCAGCTATCATTCGCCGGACTCTTATGTGGACACGAATATCAAGGGAACGTTGAACGTCTTGCAGGCCGCGAGGGAGCTTGAGACGGAGCGCCTGCTTGTCACGTCCACTTCGGAGGTGTATGGGACGGCGCAGTATGTGCCGATTGATGAAAAGCACCCGTATCAGGGGCAGTCGCCGTATTCTGCGACAAAGATTGGGGCTGACCGCCTTGCGGAGAGCTTTTACCGCAGCTTTTCCCTTCCGGTGTCGATTGTGCGCCCATTCAATACGTATGGTCCAAGGCAGTCGGCAAGGGCGGTGATCCCGACGGTCATTACGCAGCTGTTGGCCGGTAAGGATGAGATTCAGCTAGGCTCGCTGACGCCGACAAGGGATTTTAATTATGTAAAGGACACGGCGGCTGGATTTCTTGCGATCGCGGAATCGGATCGGACAATTGGGGAGGAAATTAACATCGCCACGCAGCAGGAGGTGTCGATTGGGGATTTGGCGAAAGAGATTATTTCCCAGATTCGCCCGTCTGCAAAAATTGTCTGCGACGAGCAGCGGCTGCGCCCCGAAAAGAGCGAGGTGAACCGCCTGCTTGGCGCGAACGCGAAGATTAAGGAGCTGACGGACTGGGAGCAGAAGTACACGTTTGCTCAGGGAATTGCGGAGACGATTGCATGGCTAAGAGAGCATTTAGGGGCGTATAAGACAGATATTTATAATGTGTAGGCGTTGCAAAGGCGTAAGAGAGGAAGGCGTTTTGAATGAACAAAGGGGCAACCGTGCAATGTCTAAGCTGTTTTTTGGAATGGGCATTGTGACGGCCGCCTGCCTTATGGCAGGCGGAATGCATCGTCTGCTTCAGGCTCTATTGCGTCGAATATAGGAGAGTCCAGCTGCAATAGATTTCTTATGGGGATTTTTTTCCCGTCTGTCAGGTCTAGCGTAAAAGCAAATTCGTCGATCCGCTTTAGTTTTCCCGGGACGGTCACATAGGCGCCGCCGGATTTTTTTTCGTCCGGCACAAAATAGGTCGCTGTAATGGGCGTTGTTCCATCCGCATACAGCTTTAAGAGCTGCAATTTCTCTTCCACCTCGGTCTTGGAGTCTTCTTCCAGCTCGACCTTTTCTTCTGTTAACCGTTCCGTTTCCTTTATCACGGCTCCATAGCCGGTCAGCGCCGCAAAAGGCATAAATTGAGCCGCCCGGTCATGCAGCGTCATTTGTGGGCGGGTTTTTGAGACATGATGCGGCAGACGGATCATGTCTTCATATTTGCGTCGGTCTTTTGCCTCCCAATCCATAACTCTCCCTTCCAGGCGCGTCCTAGGCTTTGTGGCCGCCAATCTGCTGGTTGCGTTCCCTCGCCGTTGCGCCTTCTTTGAAATTGATGCCTTTTAAAATCGCATTTTTTCCGTATTTTCTTCGAATCTCCAGCACCGCCTGCTGCATTTTACGTTCCCGGTCGAAAGCGGCTTGCTGCTCTTGGCCGCCCTCCTGCGCCAGATGGAAGTCGGTAAACAAATCCAACTGCCCATAAGAAGCCGACTCTTTTGCCAAAGATTCGTCTGTCACATGGTTTGCAGTGAGCGAGAGGCGCCGGATCCACAGGGATTCGTCCGTGATTTCGTCAAACAGCCGTAAGGCGGCCTCAAGGATTAGCCTTGCGGAAGAGGTCTGCCTGCCAAGGCCCGCCGTTTTGTGCGCGTGCTTTGGAGTTTTGCGTCCGTAGCGGTCTGTCGTGACTTCCCCTTTGTACGTTTTTTGGATGTGGGGGCCTGACAGATTTTGGATGTCATATCCTACGGTGAGGACGATCTGATCCGTCACCAGCTTTTTTTCCAGCAAGTCCAGCGCAAGTGAGTCCGCCATTTCAGAGAGGACGAGCCGCGCTTTTTGAAACGAGTAGGGGCATTTTAGCACCTGCCCCATGCCAAGGCTGTTTGTTTCCGGCTTATATGCCTTGATGTCTGCAATCGTGCAAGGCTCCCATCCCCAGGCGTGGTCGATCAGAAGCTCCGCATTGACGCCAAAAAGCTTGTAGAGCAAATCTTCATTGTAGTAATCTGTAGGCGCACCGAGTGAGCAGCGGGCGATGTCGCCCATTGTGAATAGGCCGTTTTGGGCCAATTTGCGCGCATATCCCTTCCCGATGCGCCAAAAATCGGTCAGCGGCTGATGCGTCCAGAGAATCTGCCGATATGCATACTCGTCCAGCTTTGCGATGCGCACGCCTTTTTTGTCCGGCTCCACGTGCTTCGCCACAATGTCCATCGCAACCTTGCACAGATAGAGGTTTGTCCCAATCCCGGCTGTGGCGGTGATGCCGGTCGTCCTTAGCACGTCGTGCATGATTTTTGCCGCAAACTCCCGCGGCGTCAGCCCGTAAGCGCTTAAATAGTGCGTCGCGTCGATGAAAACTTCGTCAATAGAGTAGACATGAATGTCCTCCGGAGCGACGTATTTTAAGTAGATTTGATAAATCCGTGCGCTGTATTCCATATAATGCGCCATCCTGGGCGGCGCGACGATATAATCCAGCGACAGGCCCGGGGAGGACTTTAGCTCGGGATCCTGGCAGGAGGAGCCAAGAAACGCGCCGCCTGGAGCCGAAAGCAGCCGCCTTGCGTTCACTTCCCTGACTTTTTGCACAACCTCAAACAGCCTTGCCCGACCCGGGATTCCGTAGGCTTTTAAGGAAGGGGACACGGCAAGGCAAATGGTTTTTTCCGTGCGGCTTTTGTCAGCGACAACCAGATTCGTCGTAATTGGGTCTAACTTCCGCTCGATGCATTCTACAGAGGCGTAAAACGATTTTAAGTCAATAGCCAGAAATGTCGGATGGTTTTGCGCCATGGCGGCCTCCTTGTCATATACTCGTTTAGAAATTCAGATAGCGTAGGTAGCATTCCTGAAACGCTTCATCGTTTGGCAGGGATATTTCCCGCACATCGGAAAGGGCGGCCTGAATCGGCCCCCGATCCTGATTTGCCAGATAAAGCAGCGCTCCGCGCAATGCCGTATTTCCCATTGCCTGTGTTTTTTTCACAACCGGATGCGGCAGGATGCCGATGGAGGCCGCTTTTTCGGCGTCCAGGAAATAGCCGAAGCCCCCGGCCAAAAAAACGGCGTCAATGTCCTCATAAGAGGCGCCGGAACGTAAGAGGAGCAGCTCAATCCCGGCCCGGATGGCGGCTTTTGCCATTTGAAGCTCGCGTATGTCGCGCTGTGTCAGCGCAATGCGCCTTCCGTCGTTTGTTTTGGCGAGGGGATAGCCCTCTTTAAAGTACGCGTCCGAAAGCTTTCCCGTTGTGTCCAGGATATGCGAGGCAGACAGCTCCGCCGCGATTTCAATAACTCCTGTCCCGCAAATTCCACGCGCAGGCATCCCGCCAATCGTCTTTAGCGTTAACCCGCCTTCCTCCATGGCTGCTTTGCAGATGGCGCCAGGCACGCTGCCCATCCCCCAGGCAATGTTTCCGCCTTCAAAGGCAGGGCCTGCGGGGGCGGATGCGGCGTGCAGCCTGCCCTTGCTCCAAAGGGCCATCTCCCCATTCGTGCCAAGATCCAGGAACAGGGAGGTTTTTTTATGCGTTAAGCCGCAGGCGTATAATCCGGCCGTAATGTCCGCGCCTACAAAGGGGAGGATGCCGGGAAACAGCGTCGCCTTCGCCTGTTCTGTAAAAAGCAGTTGAGCATTTGGCCTTTTTTGCGTTTCAAGCAGCTTTGCGGCGGGCAGCTCCTCCCAGTCTAAGGTTTTTGGCGTAAAGGGGTGCCGTAAAAATCCTTCACAGGAATACCCTCTTAACAGGTGCAGCATGACGGTGTTTGCCGCGATTGCAATGCGGCTGATCTTTGCGTGCCGAAGGGGCGCGCGATTGACGCACGACTGGATCCCGTCTAAAATCGCCTCTTGAATGCATTCCTGCAGCTCCCTGTTTTTTCCGTTGCAGGAGGACTGGATCCGGCTAATCACGTCCGCGCCAAATGCCCTTTGGGGATTGGGGGCCGTATGGGCCTGTAGAATGTTGCCATCCTTTAAGTCCAATAGGCAAAAGGCCAGGGTGGTCGTGCCGATGTCAATTGCCATTCCGCAGCCGTCTTCTTTTGCCTTGTCCGCAAGGCGCATAGGCCGCCTGTCCGCAGCGTCTTCGCCGAGTGCCAGGAAATCCTTTTCTGTAGAAGGGGAGAGGGAGATCGTAAGGCTCTCCTCTAGAATCGCTTTACAGGACAGCCGGGCGCCGTTTTGCATCTCCTCTTTGGAGAATGCGGCCTGATCTTCAGCAGTGACGGGCAGCGTTCCTTTTTTGACGCGTATGCCGCACTTGCCGCAGGTTCCCCTGCCTCCGCAGATGGCGGGCAGATAAATGCCGTTTCTGCGCAAGGTGTCGAGCAAATTGCTGCCTTTTGGGCAGGAAATGCATTTCGTGCCGTCAGATTCACTTTCTATGTGAAGCAGTATGCCCTTCTCCTCCCGCAGTATGCACGTTTTATTGGAGCATTTGCCGCAATCGTGCGAAAGCTCCTGTTTTGTCAGGTCGTCCGTCAGCTCATAAATGCAGCACATGGATTTGACGGGATTCAGCATATGGCCGGAGGTGATGGAAAGGCCCAGTGTGCGGTCGGCCTCTACTGCCAGGAATGCGTCTTTCAATGCCTCTATGGGAAGGTCGGCAGACGGCTCAAGCCGTCTTGAAATGCCATAGCCCTCCTCAAGGAGGAGGCTTCGAATTTTGGGGCGCAGCATTTCCTCCAGGTGAAACAGGCAGCTGTCCGCCATTGCGTCGATCAGCATCACTGACATTAGGTCTTCTTTGGCCTGATAGCGGCTGATCAGGCGGCTGACGGCCCCTCCAATGGTAAGGATGGCGTAAAGCACGTCAATCTGCCCATTTTTTTTGGATGGGTCGGCTCTTTGGCCGATGGCGAGGGCGGCTTTTGCTTTTATATGCGCCTGAACAGGCAGAAGCAGCTTTTCATAGGCAGGCCGCAGCGTTTCGCCGTTTGGTGCAAAAGGATGGCTGGAAACAGGCGCAGAGTGGCGTTGTGGGGCGTTTTTACAGCTCAACAGGCGGCATACGGCGTCAAAATCCGGCGTAATGCGTTTTTCAGAAATAATACGAATGTCTTTCAATTTGCAATCCGTTCCTTTTTTATTATTGATGGGAATAAGCAGCTTGCCCAGAAAGCTGCAAAAACAGAAGCTGCGCAAATTGTCACAGCTTCTGTCTTGCATTCATTCTATGGGCATTTTATTTATTTACATTGGGGAGTGAGGCAAATCCGGGCTGAAGCTCCTCGTCGGTCGGAACATAATCGGACATTTCCCCATTATGGAATTTCTCATAAGCGACCATGTCAAAATATCCGGTTCCGGTCAGGCCAAATAAAATGGTCTTTTCTTCTCCCGTCTCTTTGCATTTTATGGCTTCGTCAATTGCGACACGGATCGCGTGGGAGCTTTCCGGCGCCGGAAGGATGCCTTCCACTCTTGCGAACTGCTCCGCTGCCTGGAACACCGAGGTTTGATCCACGGCGCGCGCCTCTATCATCCCGTCGTCGTATAACTGGGAAAGCGTGGAGCTCATGCCGTGATAGCGGAGGCCTCCTGCATGGCTGGCGGAAGGGATGAAGCCGCTGCCTAAGGTGTACATCTTCGCCAACGGGCAAACCTTTCCGGTGTCGCAGAAGTCGTAAGCAAAGGCTCCTCTTGTGAAGCTTGGGCATGAGGCAGGCTCCACCGCGATAAAGCGGTATTCCTTCTCGCCGCGCAGCGCCTCTCCCATGAATGGAGAAATCAGGCCGCCCAGGTTAGAGCCGCCGCCCGCGCAGCCGATAATGACGTCTGGGGTGACGCCGTATTTGTCTAGGGCTGCTTTTGCCTCAAGGCCAATGATGGACTGATGCAAAAGCACCTGATTTAAGACGCTGCCAAGCACGTAGCGGTAGCCTTCCGTCTTCGTCGCGGCCTCCACCGCTTCAGAAATGGCGCAGCCTAAGCTGCCGGTGGTTCCGGGATGCTCCTGTAATATTTTGCGTCCCACCTCCGTCGTCTCTGAGGGGGAGGGCGTGACGCTGGCGCCGTATGTGCGCATCACCTCACGGCGAAACGGCTTTTGCTCATAGGAGACTTTCACCATATAAACCTTGCAGTCCAGGTCGAAATAGGAGCACGCCATTGAAAGCGCCGTCCCCCATTGCCCGGCTCCCGTCTCTGTGGTGACGCCCTTTAAGCCCTGCCTCTTCGCATAATATGCCTGGGCGATCGCCGAGTTTAGCTTGTGGCTGCCGCTTGTGTTGTTGCCTTCAAATTTGTAATAAATTTTTGCCGGGGTCTTAAGCTTTTCCTCCAGGCAGTAGGCGCGCACCAGGGGAGAGGGGCGGTACATTTTATAAAATTTGATGATTTCCTCTGGAATGTCGATGTATGGATCCGTGTCGTTCAGCTCCTGCTTCGCAAGCTCCGTGCAGAAGACGCCGGAAAGCTCTTCGACCGTCATGGGCTGCAGGGTTCCTGGGTTTAGCAGAGGGGCTGGTTTATGTTTCATATCTGCGCGAAGGTTATGCCATTGCTTTGGCATCTCATGTTCGTCCAGATAGATTTTATAAGGTATGGTTTTTTCCGTCATGTCTAACTTGCTCCTTTTTTCTTTTTAAGCTATCATTTTCATGGCGTTCTGTCAATTATTAATTTGGAGAAAAATAAAAAGGGCGAAACAATGGGCGCCGCCTTAAGCGGCAGATCCCTTAAAGGGAATGATATTGCGTTCTAACAGGCTTCATTCTGGCTGACATGGCTTTATACGACGTAACAGTACATGACGATGAAATGGCAGAAGCTGCCGGCCATTACGAACAGATGAAAAATCTCGTGGCTCCCGAAATATTGGTGCGTTCCGTTAAAGCCCTTTAATTTCAGGGCGTAAACGACGCCGCCCACAGTGTATAAGATTCCTCCCGCCAACAGCCAGGCGAAAGCGGCCGTGGAAAGCTTTTCCCACAAAATGGGGAACACCAGCAGGCACACCCATCCCATCGCGATATAGATAATGGAAGAAAACCATTTGGGGCAGTTAATCCAAAGCGCTTTTAGCACGATGCCGACAAGGGCGATTCCCCAAATTAAGGAAAGCAGGAGCATGCCTGTCTTTCCGCCTAGCACCAGCATACAGACAGGCGTGTATGTGCCTGCGATTAAGACAAAGATCATCATGTGGTCTAGCTTGCGGAACAGCTTTAAGATATTCTCCTTCACGTTTAAGGAATGGTACAAACTCGATGCCGCATATAATAAAATCATCGCAAGAATAAAGATTCCCATTGCCGTCAGCGCAGATGGGATGCGGCTTGTCTCCGCCTTCATCAATAGGGGCGCAGCTGCAAGCAACGACAGGATCATGCCGATATAATGCGTAATCGCGCTTCCGGGCTCTCGAATTGTAATTTGCATAGGCCATCCTCCTTTTTGTGTCTGCTTCATGTAGTATCTAATACTATGTATTATTTTATTCAATACTAGCACGTATTATGTATGCTGTCAATTATTATGTAGCTTTATTTTCTTAATTCTATAGAAAAATTTGCAGAAATATGTATAATAGAATTGTACGCTGAGGGGAATCGAAGCAGCTTAGGCCGCTGAAGTTTGGAGTATGTCGCGAGGCGATTGACGCTCTGATTTCGAGTGGCAGGGCAGAGTATGCGATTGGTTGCCCGTAATCAGTTTATAAAGGAGGAGAAAAATGAACGTACAGATGGAAAGGGCCATGCCGGATGGCTTTGTGTTTGAAAAAGCACAAAATGTAATGCATGGGGCGTATAGCGGCTTAGAGTTTCTGATCGTGCCATTGATTGGGGAAAATCAGTTCCGCATACAGCTTCATGTGGATGTGGAAGGGAATCGCGGGAAGGACGGATTGCTGGAATTTCTTGGGATGTTGAAGAAAAGGCATTCCTTTGTGCAGCATTCCGGGTACAATGGAATGAATTTGATATCCGTCCATGTGGCGTCAAATGAACAGGAAGACAAAGAGAACTTAACGATTTTGGTATCGGAGCTTTCTTCAAAGTGTCAGGAATTTGGGATACATAACTGCTGTTCATATTGCCGGAATGTGAAGCCATTGCGCGCGGCTGCCGTGGACGGGGTCCCTGCCTTGATTTGCGACGACTGCCGCGTGAAGTTAGTCAGCGGGGAGAGCGTAACGCAGGCGAAGCGGGAAAATGTGCCGCTTGGGATCATAGGCGCGATATTGGGCGTCCTTTTGGGATCCGCGCTGTGGATTTTGATTGGGCAGCTTGGCTTCATTGCCGGGATTGCGGGCTTTGCAATTGTATTTTGTGGAATGAAGGGGTATGACCTTCTTGGAAAAAGGCTGTCAAAAGTGGGGATTGTCGTTTGCGTCCTTCTTTCCATATTGATGATCCTTGGGGCTGAGGTTGCCTCCCTGGGGTTTGTCATCTATAAGGAGCTTAGCGAATATGGGACGCTGACGATGGCCGACGCGTTTAGCCTGATCCCGGAGCTGATGAAAGAATCGGAAGTGGCGGCAGGAGTGGCGAAGGATTTGCTCGTCGGCTATGCCCTTGCGATTTGGGCAAGCTATGCCTCGATCAAGAGCGCCTGGAAACAGGTGGGGGAGGATAATCAGCCGAAAGACCACACAGTGGTTCCGTTTTAAGTTTTTTGCATCGTTTTGTGTAGAGAAAGAACAGGCTTTTGCTTTTTTGGAAGCGCAAGCCTGTTCTTTTTATGGAAAATTTGCTATGATTTGGTCGGGTTCATATGCACCATAATATGCTTCACTTTTGGGAATCGCTGCTCTATGCCGTCATGTATGAGTTCTGCAATTTCGTGAGCCTCCCAAAGCGTCTTATTTCCGTCAATGCGAATTTCCAAATCCACATAGATTTTATTTCCAAACATACGGGTTTGCAGTAAGTCAATGCCAAAGATGCCGTCATGCGCCAGCGCAAATTTTCGGATGTCTTCTTCCGTCGCGCCGTCGCAGGCTTTATCGACCATTTTGTCCACCGCGTCCTTAAAAATGTCATATGCGGCCTTGCCGATGAACAGGCAGATCACAAGGCTGGCGGCGGGTTCCATAACGGGGTATCCCATCCTTGCTCCCAGGATGCCGATAATCGCCCCAATGGAGGACAGAGAGTCGGAGCGGTGATGCCACGCATCAGCCATTAAAGCGGCGGAATCAATCTTTCTTGCATAAAATTTGGTATACCAGTACATGGCTTCTTTGGCCGCGATGGAGAGGAAAGCCGCCGCTAGGGCAAGGATTCCCGGCGTGATGGATGCGCTGTATTCCTTAAGGGCAATGGATTTTACCGCGGAGGCCCCGATGCCCAGGCCAGTCACGAATAGGATAGTGGCAAGGACAAGAGCGGCCACGCATTCCATGCGCTCATGCCCATAAGGGTGTTCCTTGTCGGAGTCTTTTCCTGCAATCCGAATGCCGATCATCACAATGAAGGTGCTGAACACATCCGAGGCGGAATGCACCGCGTCGCTGACCATCGCCCCGGAATGGGCAAGGATTCCGGCGAGGAACTTAAATGCAGACAACAAAAGATTTGCAATAATAGTGACGGCAGAAACCCGCATCGCCACGCGCTCAAATTGGTTTTCCATAGAGGATGCCTCCTGAAACAGCGTAAAGTATTCAACCAATATAGCATATCGAAAGTCGCTTTGCAATAGAAATGTATCATTGGGCCAGGACAAACGCATGAATGTTTATTATCTTTATTATACTTCATTGTCAAGTCT
>CANTEO010000021.1 GCA_947652855.1 uncultured Roseburia sp.
TCGATTTGATTTTTCCCGAAAATTCCGATTGTGACTCTCTGGATGTGGAAGCCGCAAGGAAGAAGAAAAAAGAAAAGAGATGAGGAAAAGATGATACATTTTGGAAAAAAAGTCGTGAAGCTTCGGGTCCCGATTTTGATCGTAAGCTTTCTGCTTTTGATTCCGTCGATGATGGGGTATCTAGGCACGAGGATCAATTATGACATTCTCTCGTACTTGCCAAAAGAAATCGAGACGATGCAGGGGCAGGACATTTTGCTGGAAGAGTTTGGGACGGGGGCATTTTCCGTCTGCGTGGTTTCCGGGATGGACGGCAAGGAGATTGCTGCGCTGGAAAAAGAGGTCAAGGGAGTGGATCATGTCAAGGATGTCCTTTGGCGCGGGAGCGTTGCGGATTTGTCAATGCCCGTGGAGCTGCTGCCGGGGGACTTACAGGACGCATTGCAGAATGCCGACACAGGCAGCGAGCTGTTGATTATCACGTTTGACACGTCCATGTCGGCAGATGAGACGCTTCATGCCATCGAGGAAATCCGAGGCTTAACGGACAGGAAGTGCCTGTTAAGCGGGATGTCGGCGGTTGTGACGGACATCAAGAAAATCTGCAATAGCGAGGCCATTCTCTACGTGGTGATTGCCTCGCTGCTGTCGGCTTTGGTGCTGGCCCTCACAATGGACTCCTACCTGATTCCCGGAATTTTTTTGCTAAGTATTGGGATGGCGATAGTGTATAACCTGGGGACAAACCGGATTTCCGGGGAGATCTCCTTTATCACGCAGGCGCTTGCCGCAGTGCTGCAGCTGGCGGTGACGATGGACTATTCCATTTTCCTATGGCACAGCTACGAAGAGAACCAGGGGCGGTATCCGGGGGACAAAGAGCGCGCCATGGCGCACGCGATTTCCCAGACAGTGACGTCAGTGGTCGGAAGCTCCATCACCACAATCGCAGGGTTCTTGGCAATGTGCTTCATGACATTTACGCTTGGCATGGATCTTGGCATAGTGATGGCAAAGGGCGTGGTATTCGGCGTGATTGGCTGCGTCACCATACTTCCGTCCATGATCCTTGTGATGGACAAATGGCTGGAAAAAACGAGGCACAGGCCCTTTCTTCCGGATCTTGGGAGGATTGGCGGGTTCGTCACAAAGCATTATCCGATTTTTTTGGCGCTGTTTTTTGTTGTGATTGGGCCGATGTTTTATGCGCAGGGCCACAACGCCGTGTATTATGACCTGGTTGGGACGCTGCCAGAGGAGCTTGAGAGCGTGGAGGCGGGGAATGCGCTGGAGCGGGACTTTCAGATGGGGGCGGCCCATGTCATTTTAGCGGACAGCGGCTTATCCAAAAAAGACGCCTACCAGATGGAAAAGGAGCTAAAGGAGGCGGACGGCGTAAAGCTGGCGCTTGGCCTGGACACTATAACGGGGCCTCTCATCCCAGATGAGCTTTTGTCCGGCTCCGTCAAAGAAAAGCTGGATAATGGAACGTATCAGATGATCTATGTCCTGTCGGAATATAAGACAGGGTCAGATGAAGTGAACGCGCAGTGCGACGCGCTGCGCGAAGTGATAAAGCGATATGACCCGACGGCCATGCTGATTGGTGAGGCGCCCTGCACGCAGGATTTGATCACGATAACAGACCGGGATTTTCAAATCGTGAACGCCGCGTCCATTGCATTGATTTTCATCATTATCGCGGCAGTGCTGAAATCCATCTCGCTTCCTGTCCTATTGGTCGCGGTCATAGAATTTGCGATATTTATCAATATGGGCATTCCATATTACACGAAAACGGTGCTTCCGTTTATCGCCTCTATCGTCATTGGGACAATACAGCTTGGGGCGACGGTAGATTACGCAATCCTGATGACGAACAAATACAAGCGGGAGCGAAGCCGCGGCGCAGAGAAGAAAGAGGCGGTCACGGCGGCGGTCAACGGCTCTATACAGTCCGTCGCCGTCAGCGCGCTAAGCTTTTTTGCGGCGACCTTTGGAGTTGGCCTGTATTCCAGCATTGACATGATCAGCGCGTTATGCATGCTGCTTGCCAGGGGCGCAGTCATCAGCCTGTTTGTAGTGGCGTTTGTGCTGCCTGCAATGTTTTTGCTGTTTGATCAATGGATTGTCAAAACGAGCATAGGATTTCAATCAAAACAGAAAAATGGAGGGAATGGAAATGAAATTAGCGAAATTAAAAGAGCAGTTTAAGCATAAATATGTCATCCGCGTGATAGCGGGCATCCTTACGGTGGCGCTTTTTGGCGGCAGCGTGGGCGCATCCAATGTGCACGCCGCAAAGGCAAACGGAGCCAAAGGGCATGGCGGAGCGGGAATGGAAACGGAGGCAGAGAGCCTGCGCGGGCTTTTGGCAAGCGAGAAAAGCGACGCAGAGGACGTGCTGAAAGATGAGACGGTCTATGTGATTGCAGACAGCGCAGGGAAGGCGCAGTCCACCATTGTCAGCGAGTGGCTGAAAAACCCAGAGAAAAAAGACACCTTAGAGGATGCCTCGGATTTGAAGGAAATCAAAAATGTGAAAGGGGACGAAGCCTTTTCGGAGGAAGGCGGCGTGCTGAAATGGAGCGCGAATGGGAACGACATATATTACCAGGGCGCGACCGAAAAAGAGGCGCCTGTGACGACAAAGGTGACGTATTTCTTAGATGGGAAAGAAATCTCTGGAAAAGAACTGGCCGGAAAGAGCGGCAAGGTGAAAATCCGCTTTGACTACACGAACCACCTAAAAGAAGGGGACGTATACGTGCCGTTTGCCGCAGTCTCCGGGATGCTGTTAAACGACGGCTTCACAAATGTGCAGGCGGTGAACGGCAAGGTAATTTCCAACGGGGATGGGAACCTGGTGGTGGGCATGGCGCTGCCAGGCTTAAAGGAAAGCTTACGCGTTACGGAAAGTGATTTTGCAAAGGACGTCTCCATACCGGAATATGTGGAAGTGACGGCAGATGTGGAGGAGTTTTCTTTGGACATGACAATGACAGTCGTAGCCGGGATGTCGGAATTTTCAAAGGATACGTCGTTTGACCTTTCGGAAATGGATGAAAAAATAGACGATTTGACAGACGCAATGTGGCAGCTGGAGGATGGGTCAGGCGATTTGTTTGAGGGCCTTGGCCTGATGGATCAGAAAATGGGCGAGTTTTCGAGCGGCGTGAACGCCTTAAAGGACGGCATTGCGGCATATACAGAGGGGACAGACACGCTGGCGAACGGGATTGCAACCCTAAACGGGCAGACAGGGCTTCTCATCAGCGGCGTATCGGATTTGGTTTCTGGCATTGGAGCCTTAAACGACGGGGTGACGACGTTAGACCGCTCGCTCAATGCCGCGATGGGGGAGCGGGAAAAATCAAAGGCCATGGCGCAGGCGAAGTCTGCTGCGGAAAGCGCGGTGGAGGCGCAGTTTGCCGACGATTCTAATCCGCAGGGCTACAACGGCATCCGGCAGCAGGCGGCGCAGGCATACTATCAGTCCGCGGCGGGAGAGTCAGTGAAGCAGTCCGCGGCGGCGTCCGCGAAGCAGTCGGCCCTTGCCGGGATACAGGGGCAGAAAGCGGCAATCGCGGCGCAGGCGAGAGAACAGGCAGCTGCGGCGGCGCAGGGGCAGAAGGAAGTGATTGCGGCGCAGGCGAAGGAGCAGGCAAAAGCGGCGATCGGCGGGCAGCTTGACACGATCGCGGCGCAGGCGAAGGAACAGGCGATCGCGGCAGCGTCCGGGGCGATTCCCGCAGAGCTTGCGGCGCAGTTAAAGTCAGCGTTTGCGGCGGCGGGCTATGTGCAGGCGGCGCAGGCCGGCGGCATAACAGTGGAGCAGGCCATGGCGGATTCCGGCATCCAGGCTTCTGTGGCGGCCGCGGCGGAGGCGCAGCTAAAGACGCTTACCGGGGCGGTAGGGACGGCCGCGGGCAGCGCGGCGGAACAGACGGCAAGGAGCGTCGCGGTGAATGTGGCAGAGAGCGTGGCGGCGCAGGCGGCTCCGAAAGCGGCAGAGCAGGCCGCGGGCAGCGCGGCGGAGCAGACGGCGGGCAGCGTCGCAGAGCAGGTGGCGGGCAGCGTCGCGGAGCAGACGGCGCGCGGGGCCGTTGAGGGCGCGGCGGCGCAGGCAAAGGATTCCGTCGGCAGCTTAGTGGCCGATAGCGTAAAGCAGGGCGCAAAGGCCGCGGCGGGCCAGGCGGCAGGCCAGGCAGCAGTGCAGGGAGCGGAATCGGCAAAGAAGCAGATCGCAAAAAGCATAGAGGCGAAAGACGGCGGCACAGGCCAAAGCTTAGTCAGCGGGATGCAGGCGTTAAATGACGGCATCCGTGGGATGTCGGACAAAATGCCGGCTCTTCGGGACGGCATTCAAAAGCTCGATGACGGCGGCCGGACGCTGGCCTCAAAAAATGGGGAGATAAACAGCGGCGCGGCGAAGCTGGCCGATGGGAAGGATCAGCTCTTGGACGGCGTGCGCAAGCTGGCCGACGGGTCGAAAGAGCTTCGGGACGGCATTGTAAAATTCGATGAAGAAGGCATAGAGAAGCTGGTGAGCAGCTATCAGGGAGACATCAAGGAGTTAACAGACCGGATGCAAAAGGTAATGGATGCCGGAAAGGCATATGAGTCTTTTGGCGGGAAAGCAGATCATATGAAAGGGAACGTGAAGTTCATCATCAAAACCGAAGAGATCAAAGCAGAGTAATGCCATTAAAAAACTGCCCCATGCATAGCCGATGGGGCAGTTTTTAGGTGAGAGCCAGATCCCTTACGCAGCGTATTGCTGCGCAAGCGCGACAAGCGCGTCATGATGCCCTTGAATCCAGTCCTCGTACACCATATGCGCGTCCGTAACGGCTTGTCCAAGCGCGACCAGGAATTTTGGGATATTCTCTACGGTAATGACGCAAAGCTCATTCCCAAACCGCTCTTCGCCCTGTATGCCGTTCCCGCCTTCAAACAGGGCAAAGGCGGCAAGAGGTCCGTCCGGCGACTGCTTCACGGCGCCGCGAAGCCCCAAAGCCGCCGTCTGGTGCGCGCCGCAGGAAGACAGGCAGCCGGAAATATGAAGCTTTGGAAGGACGCCGTCGGCAAACCGGCAGGGGCGCACAGCCTCAATGCAGGCGTTTAACAGGGCTTGGGAATCCCTAAGGCCAATCTGGCAAATCGAGTTCCCAATGCAGGCCACAGAAGTCTCAAACAACGTTTCGGCGCCGTCATCGGTTAGGTCGATCAGGGCTTTGGCTTCTTTGGCCGTGCAGTTGATGAGGTACATCCCTTCGTCTGGCGAAAGGCGCAGCTCAACCCCTTCCATGGGCGCGATGGCCTTTTGCAGCTTTTGAAAGGTATCCGGTGAGGGGCTGCCTCCGATCGGGTGGTAGCTTACGGCGTACAGGCCAGGCTGTTTCTGTGAAATTGCGCGCGGATGGGAAAGGGAGCCGTCTCCCTGCTTAGAAAGCGCAGGCTCCTTGACGGAAATGTCTAAGCCGCCGGACGAGAGCGCGGCGGACAGCTTTTCGGAAAAAGCCTGTAAAAATCCGTCCTGCCCCATCGTATCCTGTAAAAAGCGCGTCCTGGACTTTGCGCGGTTCTCGTAATTCCCGTGTTCTGTAAACACTTCAATCATTGCCTTGATGGCGTAGAGGATTTTTTCAGGCGCGATGTCCTTTGCGGCGAGAAGGCCCATCTTTGGCTCCTTTCCAAGGCCTCCGGCGGCGTACACGTCAAAGGCGCGGTTTTCTTTTGCGACAAACCCCAGATCCCGGAACGTGGCGTGCGGGAAATTTTCTTTGCTGCTTGAGAAGCAGACTTTCAGCTTTCGGGGCAGCTTCACGGCCTTGATGCAGCCAAGCAGGTATTCCTCGGCGGCCTTGGCGTAAGGGGACACGTCGAACGGCTCATCGGCCATAACGCCAGCCAGAGGGGACATCATGACATTGCGCGGAAAGTCGCCGCCGCCCCCTCTTGTGATAATGCCGTGCTCCCACGCGTCTTTTGCCAAATGGTAAATGTCGTCCGGCTTTAAATTGTGAAGCTGGACAGTTTGGCAGGTCGTCATATGGATGCGGTCAATCTGGTATTTTTCAATGCTGTCGGTGATAAACGCAAGGTTGTCTTTTGTAATCCTGCCCCCGCACAGCCGCAGGCGCAGCATGCCGCAGGCTCCCCCTCTCTGCGCATAGCTGCCAAAGCCGCCGGAGATGCCCTTATATTGGGCAGTGGTAAGCTCTTTTCTGTAAAACTTCTCTGTCGCGTCTTTGAATTTCAAAATGTCATCCCGAAATTCCTCTGCATAATTTTTCATAACATCGCTCCTTCCTTCTATATAAAAATTTGCCCCATAGGATTAGTATGGGGCAGTTTCAAAAACTTATGAGGCTATTCCATAAGATTCATTTCTGTATTTTCTGCGTTGGGGTCATCGTAAAGATACTCCTGCGTACTGCGGAACACCGTATCGCTCGATCCCATCTGGCATACCACGACGGAGTCGCCGTCGCCGATGTCCTCCGCGTTGACGCGCAGCCTTGAGCCGTTCACATAAATGGTCGGGACTTTCTCGCCATTGACGTAAACCCTGCTCCAGCGGGTGAAGTTCTTTCCGCTGATGTTGACATAATCGCCAAAGGCATAGGGCCAGACGTTCGTAATCGAAGTCTCCTCCACGCCCATCACAAGTTCGGACGCAGGATAGGGATCCGCATCCCCATAAGCGTAACGCTCTCCATAAAGCAGATCGTACTGCAAATGGTTTAAGCCGCTTAAATAAGCTTCGCTCCCGACGATGTTTTGATCCAGGGCATTCTGCTCAAACGTAAAGATAGTCCCTTCATGAATGCCAAGGTCATTCGTAAAGCTCGCCAGCAATTCATAGGCTGCCAAATCCCTGTCGTTCTTTGCAAGCCCAAAATTGTTCCAGGACGCGTAAGGCGTTAAGAACGTATTTCCCGTGGCCAAATCCTCCTCCTCTAAGCCAAGGCTTGGAAGGTGATCGCCAAAGAAGACGACAAGCGTGTTTTCATCGCGCGCCTCAAGCGCAGTAATTAAGTTCCCGATGAATTGATCCACCTCATGCAGCATATTGACGTAATATTCCCATTGATTGTTCGTAGCCTCATCTTCAGCGCCGCTTACAATGATTTTCGGGCTTGTAAGGATTTTCTCCGTGGGGTAATTCCCGTGGCCCTGCACTGTAATAGTATAAACAAAATCAGACTGATCCTTTGTCGCGTCTAAGGCTTTGATTGTCTCGTCAATTAAAATGTCATCCGTGGGCCAGGAGCCAAGCGGCGTATATTCCTTGATGTCCATCAGCTCCTTGCTGGTGAAGGTGTCAAAGCCCATCATGGAAAACGCGTTTGCGCGGCTGTAAAAATTCCCTCCGTTGTTATGTACGACATGGGTTCCGTACCCAATCTTAGAAAGGTCAGACGCGATGCTCTCGCAGTCCGTGCTTTTTAAAATCGTCTTATACGGATACTCGCCCGTCCCAAAGTACTGCATGCTCATTCCGGTTAGAATCTCAAATTCTGTATTGGCCGTTCCCGCGCCGACGACTGGCACGGTTAAATGGCCGGAGGAATGCCGCTTCATCAGCTTGTGGAAATTGGGAATCGGATCCTCCGAAAAATTCAGGAAATTCACTTCCGTCGGGTCAAAGAAGGATTCCAAAAGTATCGTTATGATGTTTGGCCGATCCGTGTTCTTCGTCGCCTCCTGCTTTGAAGCTTCCTTTGCGGAAACGACAGAGTCCTTAGAATAATTCTTAGGCTTGCTCATGCCGCGGTCAACTACGCTGGTGGAAAACCCGTACACAAACCCATAATTCTCATATCCCTGCGCGATATTCGCAAAATAGGACGCTAAGATATTGGATTTCTGCGCGGCCTGCGTCGTGATCGGGATCAAGAACAGGCAAAGCGCGACCATGCAGGGGGTGAAAAGCTTTTTCTGCGGCCCTGCGTACCGCGGCCCTTTCACAAACAGCCATATGCAGAATGCAAGGAAGGACAGGACGGCGCAGACAACCAGCGTCGCCTCCCTGGCCGTAAAATAGTTCGTGTTCTGCATGGACAGAAGATCGGAGATGCACTTTAAGTCCGTGAAGCCAAACGGCGTCACCCGGTTCGATAAAATACAGCCGTTCACTGTCCCAAGGAACAGCCAAAGCCCGCTGATAAGCACGCGCCAAAACGCCCTCCTGCGGACTAAGTACACCAAGGACAGGGACGCGAACAGAATAAAGGAATTGTATATGAAAGCCCAGGTATGCTCGCCCACAAAGCCAAATGCCTTGAATATGGAGTGCCTGGAGATCACTTCAATCGTAAAGCACAGCAGCATGGAAAGCGCTGCGTGGAACAAAAGAGAGTAACGGTTAAAAATAGCGATCATCCGTTCTTTTGGAAGGTGATGGAATCGTTTCATAATGGTGCCTCCTCCTGTGATATAGTTTTTCTGCATAAAGAAAACTGCTTGTAATCCCCCAAATCACGTACTAAAGAATATAACTTAAAGGGATAAAAATCAAGGGAAAACTTTTATAAAATTTTCTTAAGAAATATTCAAAAATCACCTAATATACATAAAATATGTTGAAATTGTGAAAATCAGAAGCGATTCCTGCGAAAAATGCTGGTAACGATACAGAGTAATGGAAAGAAAGGAAAATTGAATATAAAATGTTGTAAATATATTTAATATAGAAAAATTGTTTTAATTAACAAAAAAAATTCACAATGACTATAAAGTGTTCAGTTTGCGGATAATGGGTTTACAAGATGTTTGATCCATTTTATAATTAGTAAAACTGATTCGGCAATTAAAATACTTTTATGATAAATATGCTATATAAGGCGAATGCTGTTTGTCATCGCTATTTATATAGAAGAAAAAATAGAAGAAAAACAAGAGAAGGAGGAAGAAACATGAGAACAAGGAAAAGCAGGGTGAAACAGGCGTTATGCGCGGGGCTTTGCGCGGCATTGCTGGCAGGGAACGCAATGCCGGCCATGGCGGCAGATCTGTGCGTAGGGAAGGCGCAGCCGGCAGCAGAGACGTATAATGTGATGCCGAGCAATGTTACACAAAGCGGGCCTCTTACAATCGAGTCGCATTTGCAGGCAAGGATGGGGTATACTACGGCATATTATACCGTTTATATCTATGCGCCGTCAGATGTCGTGGGAATTCAGATCAATGATATGGCTGTGCTGGATGCGAATGCCGTGAAGCTGACCGGCAGTGTAAGGGAAGTGAGGCCGCAGACAGGAGATTTTGGCTCCATTACAGTGAAGGTGACGCTGTATTATGCGAATGGGTCAACCTACTCCTCGTATGAGACAATTAACGTGAACCATTGGTGTGTTGGCACTCATGCAAATCCAGAGCATTGCACGCCGTAGATCAACTAGGGTGGGCGGCTAAGCTGCAATTGGCATGGAAGCTTATTTAGATAGAAGGGGGAAGAGGCATGAAAGTAAGGAAAGAATGGATGAAGATTGCGGCGTGCGTGGCGTTATGCGCAGTTTTGCTGGCAGGGAACGCAATGAATACATGGGCAGGCAATGTGACTTATTGCGGCAATTTAGAAGTTGAGACGCATTTGCAGTCAAGGGCAGGGTATTCAAGGGCAAATTGTAAAGTGTACATTACTGCGCCGTCAGATGTCGTGGGAATTCAGATTAATGGCGGAGAAATTAAAAAGGGCAACGTTACATATCTGTATAGTGAAGTCAGTGAAGTGAAGCCAGGGGATTTTGGAAAACTGACGGCTAAAGTGACCGTTTACTATGCGGATGGGCATATGTATTCTTCCCAAGTGACGACAGACTTAAACCATAGGTGCGGAGGGACGCATCCGCTTACTGACAGGTGCATGCCGTAATGCATGGACTGCATTGGCATATTGCGGCTGTACATAGCCTAAAAGGCAGATATTGAAAAAACATAGCGGCGTAATAGGCGGGCAGGGGCACGTTCCGTAATCTCCAGAAGTGGGATGGCGGAACGTGTCGTTTTTTGCTTCAAAGATTAAGATTTTATTAGGAATATAGGAAAAAGGTTGACATAGAATGGAATCATACTTATTGTCCCATAAGCCTTCGGAGATGTCCGGCGGCCAGGCTTAGCCCAATTGAGGCGCTGCACAGGAAGTAGTTTTGCATGATAATGAAAATTAGCCGTAACAGTAAGCCCCTGAAAGCATATAGTATAAGGAGAACAAAAATGGAGCCGTTTAAGTGAATCGTTTAGAGGAGTCTTATATGCGGATGCCGGAGGAATATAACGGCCGGATGCCCTTTTATTTGACGTACCCGATGCCCAATGTGTATCAGACCGAAAAAGAATATGAGCGGGACATGGAACGTATGAAGGAACTGTATCCGAAACGAATGAAGAAGCTGCTTGCATATGTTGAGGAAGAATGTGACAAAATGGAATACGAAGGAAGTGAAATGTACGACGAATATCCAGACAAGGTCCTGCTGTACCGGACGGCCGCCCGGGTGTACGATAAGGCAGTTCCGGTGCAGGAAATGGAGCGTAAGTCAGGAAAAAGAGACCGTGACCTACTTGACGTGATACAGGTGCTCTTGTATGATGAGATGTACAGGAGGCGGGGCAGGCGCCGGCGCTGCTGCCGCAGATGGTGGTAGGGCCGTCATCGTGATAGGATGCACAGGGCCGAAGTCCTCTTTTCTTGTCTTATAGGTGGGCCTATAAGACAAGAAGCCTTCTGGGCAGGATCGCGCTGCGGCGGATAGGAAGTATGTCGGAAAGCGGGCCGCCGCAGGCGGAGGAGCTTGCTTTGCGGGATGCTTTCTTCTTTATATTATTATAACAAGTGGAAGGTGGGTAATTCCATGAAAAAAGGAATCATAAAAGGGCTGACATTATTTGCCATATTCTGTGCGGGAGTATTGGTTTTTGGGCAATTGACGAATCATGCGAATCAGGACTTGACGACGGAGATGGCAGACGCGACGCTCCCAGTCGTTTCTTTTTCCATGCAGGGGAAGGAAGGCGGGGGATGGAGTGAGGTGAACGAGCTGCGCGGCTATACGGCGCAGATGAATGCGATGCATATGCGAGACACGGTCACCCCGATCAACAAAGACCGTATCCTCCCGCTTCAAATCCGAACATATGACACGAAGGTGGACGGGCTTTCTTATGAGATCCGGAGTTTGGATATGGACAGGCTTGTCGCGGACAGCGTAGTGGAGGAGTACACGCAGGAGAAGGGGAAGCTGGTGGCGGATCTCACCATTCAGAACCTGTTAGAAGAAAATGTGGAGTATCTGCTGATTTTAAAAGTGAAGTCTGGGAAAGACGTCATCTACTATTATACGAGGATTATGGAGTCGGAGGACTGCTATGCGGAGGAATGCGCCCTGTTTGCGATGGATTTCCATGGAAAGACGTTTGACAAGGCCGCGTCGGGCAGCCTTGCCCTATATTTGGAGCCGAACGCCTCTGGGGACAATTCCACGCTGCACAAGGTGGACATCCATTCCAGCTTAAAGCAGGTGGCCTGGGCGGATTTTGAGGGAGAGCGCTTAACGACGCCGATTCCTTCCATTAAAGAGACGAACAGCTCTTACAGCGTCGTGACGTTGAATTACCTTGTCGGGTCGACGGGGGCGGGAGGAGAGCTGGAGTACTACAATGTGGAGGAATATTACCGGATTCGTCGCACCAGCGACCGAATGTATCTGTTGAGCTATGAACGGACGATGGAGCAGATTTTCAGAGCGGAGAATTTAGAGGTATACGAAACGTATATCCAGCTTGGCGTCCGGGGGGAGGACGTGGAGTTCGCCTCCAATGAAAAGGGAGATATTGTCAGCTTTGTGCAGGGCGGCGAGCTTTGGTGCTACAATGAGACAGTCAATCAATTGTCGCGTGTCTTCAGCTTTATCGGCAATGAAGGGATAGACGGCAGGGCGAACTACGGAGAGCATGACATCCGCATCCTGAACATTGACGAGACGGGCAGCGTGGATTTTGTCGTGTATGGCTATATGAATTGCGGCATCCATGAAGGGAAGGTCGGAATATGTGTCTACCATTATGACAGCGTGGCGAATACCGTGGAGGAAGAGCTGTTCATTCCTTCGGACGAGTCCTATCAAGTCATGAAAGCCAATCTGGGGCAGCTGATGTACGAAAACTCCCAGGGCGTGTTTTTTATTCTGCTGGATGGGACGGTATATAAGATTGACCTGTCCACAATGGAAGTCAAAGAATATATCACCGGCCTTAAGGAAGGCGACTACACAATTTCAGAATCCAACCGGTATTTTGCTTGGACGGACAGCGAAAAAGGGAGCGGCGCGGACATCATCCATTTTGTGAATTTAGATACAGAAGGGCGCGGCGAGGTGAAGGCGAAAGGGAGCGACCGCTTAAAGCCGCTTGGATTTATGGACGAGGACTTCGTGTATGGCATGGCAAGAGCGTCGGATGTGTTCACTGACCTTGCGGGGAACGAGACGTTTCCGATGTATCAGGTGAATATTTTGGACGCGGATTCCCTAAAAGCCTTAAAAACATATGAAAAGCCCGGTTATTTTGTCTTAGGCATAGAAATTGAAGATTATATTATGTATCTGAACCGAATAACATTTAATGGCATGGCATATGTGGAGGCGGCTCAGGATACGATCATGAACCGGGAGGGCGAGGGCGCGACGATTGTGGATGTGCATACTACAGTGACGGAAGTAAAGCAGACGCAGGTGCAGATTTCTTTGGCAAAAGAAGTGAATGCGTCTTCTCCCAAAATATTGACGCCCAAAGAAGTCGTCCTGGAGGAAAAACGGGAGATCGCCTTAAATGCCGACAGGGAGGAAAAGGCATATTACGCATATGCAAGGGGTGATGTCTTACGGGTGACAGATGACTTAAAAGAGGCGATTTCAGCTGCAAATGAGGATATGGGGGTTGTCATAGGGAAAAAACAGCAGTATATTTGGAAGAGGGCCAGAAAATCCGTGCAGCCTGCGCTTGAGGTAAGGGTGGGCGAGGAGGATGCCGGAGGGACGTCCATCGCGCAGTGCGTCAGCGCCATGCTGGAGCGGGAATCCATTCATATCGGGGTGGCGGCGCTCCTTAGCCAGGGGAAGGCGCCGAAAGAAATTTTGGAGACGACGATGGAGAATGTCCTGGCGTTGGATTTAAGCGGGTGCAGCCTGGAGGAAGTCCTCTATTATGTCAATCTTGAGACGCCGGTGTTTGCGATGAAAAGCAATGTGGACGCAGTCCTTATCGTAGGATATGACGCGAATGGCGTGATTGTGCAGGATCCGCTGGAAGGAGAGGCAAAAAAGGTGGAGCAGGCTGAGGCGGAAGAGATGTTCCGCAATGCCGGAAACGTATTTTTTGGCTACATTCAACTGTAAAAATCAAGGGGGAGAGTAGATGCTATGGAACAGTTTTCAAAACTTGTGCAGGCAATAGACGATTTCGTCTGGGGGCCCGTCATGCTGGCGCTGCTGCTTGGGACGGGGATTTTTTTGACGGTTCGCCTTGGGTTTGCGACGTGGAGGAATTTGGGTTATGCGATTCATCTGACATTAAGCAGGGAGTCGCGCAAAAAGGGGAGGGGACAGGGCGACATCTCTCCGTTCTCCGCGCTGACGACGGCGCTTGCGGCGACGATCGGGACAGGGAACATTGTCGGCGTGGCGACGGCCATGGTGTCGGGAGGCCCCGGCGCGTTGGTTTGGATGTGGATTTCAGCGGCATTTGGCTTAAGCTCCAAATTCAGCGAATGTATGCTGTCCATCAAATATAGGGAAGTCAATGAAAAGAATGAAATGTCGGGCGGGCCGATGTACACAATGAAAAAAGCGTTTAAGCACAAAAAGGCGGGGATCGCCTTAGGCTGGATGTTCGCTTTGTTTACGGTGTTCGCTTCGTTTGGGATTGGGAACCTGACGCAGGCAAACTCCATTTCCGACGCGCTCTCCAATACGTTCTCCATTCCGGTTTCCCTGACCGGCGTTTTGCTTACGGTATTGTCCCTCATGATCATTGTGGGAGGCATCAAGAGCATTTCCAAAGTGTCATCCGTCATTGTTCCGCTGATGGCCGTTTTTTATGTGGCTTGCGGCCTGATTGTGATACTTGGGAACATACGGGAAGTCCCCGAGGGGCTTGCCATGATCTTCCGTATGGCGTTTTCTGTGGAGGCCGTGGGAGGCGGCCTGTGCGGGACAATTACGTCAGCCTTAATGAACAGCATGCGCTTTGGCGTGGCGCGGGGCATTTTTTCAAATGAGGCGGGGATGGGCTCCGCCGCGATCACTGCCGCTGCAGCGACGACAGACAGTCCCGTCAGGCAGGGCTACGTCAACATGACGGGGACATTTTGGGATACGATTGTCGTCTGCACGATCACGGGCTTATGCATCGCAAGCTCTGGCGCGCTAGGCACGACCGCGCCTGCCGCGTCCGGTACATATGAGGTGGTTGGCTCTCAGGCAGTCATTACCGCAAAAGATGGAAAAGGGCAGGATGCGTCGGGTTCGTATGCATTCCATGCGGAGGCGGGCCATCTTTTTCTGGACGGCGAGGAGCTTTTTCCTATGGAAGGGGCAGAGGCTGGCGTTTTATCCGGAAACTACAGCGATGCGTCGGGCAATCACTATTCTTTTGGCGAAGACGGGCGGTTTCAGAAGGAAGAGCTGGTGAAAGGCGCGCCTCTTACCATCCTTGCGTTTCAAAGCGTCTTGGGAGACGCCGGCGGATGGCTGATTTCCATCAGCATTACGCTGTTTGCATTTTCCACCATTTTAGGATGGGAATACCATGGGGAAAAAGCGTTTGAATATTTGTTAAAGACACATAAATATAATATGGCATACCGAATCCTGTTTTCTCTGATTGTTTATGTGGGAGCGACGACCGCATTAGATCTTGTTTGGAATCTTTCAGACATTGCGAATGCCCTGATGGCTGTTCCCAACTTGATCTGCCTTCTTGCCCTAAGCGGCGAGGTTGCGAGGGATGTGAAAGAATTTCAAAGAACTGCAAAAACGCAGCGTTGACGCTTTGGACAGAATCGGCCGCGACATTCCTGTGAAAGAAAAAACTACGGCAGGATGCGCGCTGCGCGCAAAGGAAAAAAAGTGCATAATTTTTGTGTTCCTACAACATTTCTTTCGTGTAATATAATGATTTTGTAAAAAAACATTGTAAATTTAAGGATTATAGTTTATATTATTGAATGTACTTTAGGAGGAAATGAAAACATGAGCAAAAAGGAAATTGTAGTATCTAATGTTTCAGAGGCACATGATAATCCAATTGCTGAACTTGTGCAGGTTGCCTGTCAGTTTGACAGTAATATAACCTTGGAGAGCGAGAACCGCAGAATCAATGCCAAGAGCATTATGGGCATTATGGCATTCAATCCCTCTAAGGGCATGACGGTGAATATCATCACGGATGGGAATGATGAAGAGGAAGCGTTGTCGGCAATGGAGAAATTTTTAGTATGTTGATAGTTTAGTGATTAGGGAGGTCAAATGATTATGGCAAAAGAATCAAGAGGTAAAGCGCCTGAGACGGAGGCAAAAAAGAGTTCATTGGTTACGGCTGCTCCGGTGGCGGAGGTAAAAGAGCCGGAAACGAAAAAAATTGAGCCGAAGAAAGAAGAGACTATAAAAGAAGAGCCGAAGAAGGCGGTGGACGCGTCAGCGAAGAAGGTTGTTGGCAAGCCAAAGAAAATTGCGAAGGAAAAAGAGAAATCCTCCATGGTACCAGAAGTATTTGTGCAGTTTGAAGATAATGGCGTTCAGGAAGCCAATATGGCGGAGCTTGTGGCAAAGATCAAAGCAGAATACGTGGCGGATGGGCATCGTGAGTCCTCCATCAAAGCCCTTCAGGTATACGTGAAGCCGCAGGAGTGGGCTGCGTATTATGTGATTAATAATAAAATAACAGGGCGTATGGATCTATTTTAACGCCTTATAAAAGGAACCCTGTCAAGCCGGGTTCCTTTTTTATTTGATAGGAAAGGCCGTTGCCGCAATGAGCGGTATCGGCCTTTCTTATGAAACGGATGCCCTAAAAGGAATGCGTGCTTTGCGCGACGGCAAAATGTAACCGGCCGCGTGTTAGGGCGTTGCCTTTGTCAGGGGTTGTCCTGCTTGTATTGCTCGACAAGCTTTTGAATTCGCTTATAGGGATCCAGCAGATCGCTGATGGATACGTCGTGGTTTAAGGTGTCGATGATATAAGCGATGTATTTGCTCATGTCGCAGTTAATGTAATATGGCTTTTTCAGAAGGGCTTCGTCCTGATAGGTTAAGTTCGTCGTTAAGAGCCGATAAATAATGCCCTCTTCATAAGCCTTGTCGAATTTCTCCAGCCCGTTCGTAAAGAGGCCGAATGTCGCGATCATGAAGATGCGGTTGGCCTTACGCTTTTTCAGCTCGGTCGCCACGTCGATCATGCTGTCGCCTGAGGAAATCATGTCATCAATAATCAGCACGTCTTTCCCTTCCACAGAGGAGCCTAAAAATTCATGGGCGACGATGGGGTTCCTTCCATCCACTACTTTGCTGTAATCGCGCCGTTTATAAAACATTCCCATGTCAAGCCCAAGCACATTGGCGAGGTAAACCGCGCGGTTCGTCCCGCCCTCATCCGGGCTTATGACCATCATATGGTCATTGTCAATCGTTAGGCCGCTTACGCTGGTTAAGATGCCCTTGATAAACTGATAGGCGGGCTGCACAGTGTCAAAGCCTTTTAACGGAATGGCGTTCTGCACCCTGGGGTCATGCGCGTCAAACGTGATGATGTTGTCTACGCCCATATTCACTAAGTCCTGAAGCGCCAAAGCGCAGTCCAAGGATTCTCTCGCAGTGCGTTTATGCTGTCGGCTTTCATACAGGAACGGAATGATCACCGTGATCCGCCTCGCTTTTCCTCCCACAGCGGCGATGACGCGCTTCAAATCGGAAAAATGATCGTCCGGGGACATCTGGTTTGTGTGTCCGCACAGTGAATAGGTCAGATGGTGGTTCGTGACGTCAACCATCAGGTACAGGTCGTATCCGCGGACCGATTCTTTGATGACGCCTTTTGCCTCGCCGCTGCCAAAGCGCGGGCAGGACGCCTCTACGATGTATGTGTCCCGGATATAATTATTGAGCGTCACGTTGTCCGGGAGCGTGTGTTCTCGCCTGGCCCTCCATTCGGCCAGAAACTGATCCACCTTCTGTCCCATTTCGCAGAAGCTTTCCAGTGGGATTAAGCCTAGCGTCCCGGCCGGGAGCGTCTGTAATAATAGTTCATCGTTTGCCATGATCTTCCTCCATGATGTATTAGATAAAATGATAGTTACCGAAGCTTTTTTTGGATGCGGATATCGTCCCCAAACAGCTTTAACATAGTGAAGCTGCTGGAGATCCTGGAAAAGGTCCGCTCCGAATAGATTTCCGCGATTTGGCTTAAGGTTAAGTTCGTCGAGATTATCGTGGATCTCCTGCGCAGGATGCGTTCGTTTAAACACAGAAACAATTGAGAAATCGTAAAGGAATTTGGCATTTCCGTGCCAAGGTCGTCAATGATCAAAAGGTCGCAGTCGAAAACGTTTTGATGGGAGGCGATGATGTCCTCTTCCGTATCCCTGTGAAATGTATTTTTCGCAAATATGTCAAATAGCTGGAACGCCGTAAAATAAATGACGGAATGCCCCGTGTCCAAAAGCTCTTTTGCGACGCAGTTGGAAAGGAAGGTTTTGCCCACGCCCGTGTCCCCATAGAAAAACAGATTAGAAAATTTGTAGTCAAACTCCTGGATAAATTTTTTGCTGTCTTTCACTGCATTTTGCATGGTTTCCAGGGAAGTGAGGCCAGTCGAGGGATTTTTTTGCGAATCAGAGTAATAGTCATAGGAAAAATTCTCAAAATTCTCGTCTTTTAAAATGCTGCGGATGTTGGATTGGGTATATACAAGGTCAATGGCGCGCTGCTTGAAGCAGTGGCACCGCTCGTTCCCTATATAGCCCGTGTCCTTGCAGTCCCTGCACTCATAGTCCGGCTCAAAATACTGTTCAGAATAGCCTAGCTTGCCTAAAATCTCAAGGCGCTGCTTTTTGTACTCAGTAAGCTGCCCGCGCAGCTTTGGGAGCGCCGTGACGTCACCGCTTAGCAGTTTTTTTGCCTGTACGAGAGAGCAGGAGGAGACGGCGTCTTCGATTTTCTTTAGGCGCGGCTCCTTTTCATAGACTTCTTTTATGCGTTTGTCCACCAGGCGCCGCCGGCGCAGCAGCTTGGCGTTGTACTCGCGTATAATGATATCGTATTGCGAATTGCTTAACGGCATATTGTCATCTCCCCATTCATTTAATGCGTTGTGTTTAAGAGTTGTTTTTCCAATTGATCATAATTGTAAGAGCGCTGCGGAAAATTGTGAAAGCGCCCCGATGTCTGGACGCGCTGCGCAGCCTCCCTGGATTTGGCCCTGGAGCGGGATTTTTGGCGCTCCGTGTCCAGCTTTATGATGTCGTTTATCGTATGTACGTTCTGTTTGTGCCAATTGGTCAATATGCTGTCGGCATATTCAAAGCTTGGCTTTCCGGTTGCGTGGATGGTCCTTTTGCAAGCTTCTTTGACGATATCCATAGACAGCGCGTAAGAGCCTGTCCATTTTTGTATGGCCTTAAGCTCCGATGAGATCAGGTTGCGCCCGCTGATGCCGAACGCCTTCATGACGGCGTAAGCGTCTTTCTGGTGCGCGCTGTGCTCTTTCCTCGCCTGCGCGACGGACGTGATGTTTTGCTCCGCCCAGGAAAGCGCCACCTTCTCCATGTAACGAAGGCTTGTGTGGCCGTTGCTGATGCATGTCTCAATCAAATATTCGATCAAATCTGTAGAAAAACGCAGCTTGTCGTACCAGTACAGGATGGTGCGGATATCCGTTGCGTTTAACGTCCTGCCCAGGTAATTTTCCGTAATGAACAGGATCTCCTGAACGGACTCGTCATCCCGGAACGCGTCAATCTGCTCGGGCGTATAGTCTTTTTTGTTTTCTTTTGGCGCAGCCTTAGGCGTCCCCTCAATTTTTGGGCAATTGGCCGAAGCGTCGGGCATGGGAGCCTCTTCCGGCGTAAAAGGCGCGCCTGGAAATGCCAGCGAGATGGACGCGACTTCGTCTACGGCGTCGTATTCCAGATGCAGCAGGCACATTTTCTCCCAATAGGAAAGCGCGCGCAGAATGTCCTTTTCCGTATGCTCAAAAATATCTGCAAGCTCGGAAATGGAGCAGCTTTGCCTGTTCTGCCCCATGCATCGGAGCAGATATAGATATATTTTCACGTATTCCCCATTTGCGTTTGTCATATACTTGTCTATGAAGATATTTGGAACGCTGGTGGAAGATAATAAACCGCTGCCGTCTAGTGTAATGTTAGCCATAGTATTGCCCTCTCTCCCGTGAATTGTAACATCAAAAACTGTTTTCAAATTATAACACGGGTTTTTGAAATTGAAAAGGGTTATTTTTACCACAAATCCAGTAAAATCAAGGGATTGGGCAAGTGTGGACAATGTGGATAATCTGACGCCAAAGGGGTGTGGGGGCAGGGAGAATCAGGAAAATCCGATGGAAAAAAATCCACATAGGAAATGTTCATAAATGAACGCTTCTTATGTGGATAATGTGGATAACTTAGTGCATAAGTAGGCCTTCCCCGATTTTAACGACATCTCCCGCCCCCATAGTTATCAACAGGTCAGAGTTCAAACAATTTTTTTTCAAATATGCCTCAATTTCAGAAAAAGCAGGAAAATACCTGACGTTTGCGCCCAGTTCCTTTAAGCGTTCCTCAAGGTCACGTGAGCTTATCCCTAAGGTATTGGTCTCTCTGGCGGCGTAAATGTCGGTCAGGATGATTTCGTCCGCTAAGGAGAGCGCCTTTGCGAATTCATTGAGGAATGCTTTCGTCCGGGTGTAGGTATGCGGCTGAAACACGCAGATTAGGCGGCGGTGCGCAAGGTTTTTTGCTGCGGTCAGCGTGGCCTCAATCTCAGTCGGGTGGTGAGCATAGTCGTCAATGACGGTGACGCCCGGCTCAAACGTCCCTTTGAGCTCAAATCTGCGGTTCGCGCCCTCGAAATTTTTTAAGCCGTCCGCAACAGCCTGCGGCGGCAGCCGGAACTCCAGGGCTGCAGCCGCGGCGGCAAGGGCGTTTAAGACATTGTGCATGCCAGGGACGGCAAGGGAAACCGAGGTTACGGCCTCCTGCCCGTGCAGGATGGTGAACGTCGCGCAGCCATTTTCATCAAAAGAAATGCCTGCGGGGCGATAGTCATTGGAATCCGATAAGCCATAGGTGACGACAGGGACGCAAAGGCCCTCCGTGAGTTCCCCGTAATGCTCGATCTCTCCGTTTAGAATGAGCGCGCCTCCTGGGGCGGTGTTCCCTGCAAATTTCTGAAAGGAGCGCCGGATGTCCGCGAGGTCCTTGAAGAAATCCATATGGTCTTCCTCAATGTTTAAGATCAGGCTGTATTTTGGCCGGAAGTGCAGGAAGCTGTTGGTGTATTCACAGGCTTCCGTCAAAAAGAGGCCGGAATGCCCTACCCGCGTGTTTCCCCCGATCGCCTTAAGGATTCCCCCTACGGATATGGTCGGATCCGTTTGCGCGGCGAGGAAGATCTGGCTTAACATGGAGGTGGTCGTCGTCTTGCCATGGGTACCGGCCACGGCAAACGAGTCGGGGTAATGCGCCATGACCTGCCCTAAAAGCTGTGCGCGCGTCAAAAGCGGGATGCCGGCCTCCTTTGCGGCCATAAGCTCCGGATTGCCCTCTTGAATTGCCGCGGTATACACCGCCGCGTCAATGCCATCCGTAATATTTGCGGCGGACTGAGGGCATAAGATGCGCGCCCCTTTTGAGGAGAGCCGCCTTGTCAGCGCCGTTTCCTGCCGGTCGGATCCAGAGACAGTGAAGC
Organism: uncultured Roseburia sp.; assembly: GCA_947652855.1. Classification (GTDB taxonomy): domain Bacteria; phylum Bacillota; class Clostridia; order Lachnospirales; family Lachnospiraceae; genus Roseburia_B. Next base: position 20,973 of record CANTEO010000021.1, read on the forward strand.
CCTCCTCCAAAAGGATTTCAGCAAGGCCGCTCATGCTGACCCCCCCAATGCCGATAAAATGGATATGAATGGGATGCTCGAAATTGATTTGATACATGATTTTTACCAGTCCAATCTTTGATATTTGATTTGATATCTTCTATAATATTATAACCAACCATTTATATTTTGCAAATTCGTTAATTTTTACAAAAAATTACAAAAATGTGTGGATAAGTTGTTAAATATGTTGTGAAAAAAATTTAAGTATGATATAATTTCTATATCAATAGAATGAAAGTTGACGAGAGGTGAGTGATATGATTCGAAAAGAGATGATAGCAATGCTATTAGCGGGCGGGCAGGGAAGCCGGCTCGGGGTGTTGACGGCCAATGTGGCGAAGCCGGCAGTGGCTTTTGGCGGTAAATACCGTATTATTGATTTCCCATTGAGCAACTGCATTAATTCTGGAATTGATACAGTGGGCGTGCTGACGCAGTATCAGCCGCTGCAGCTGAACTCCCATATTGGCATAGGCATACCGTGGGATCTGGATCGTAATCATGGGGGAGTGACTGTCTTGCCCCCATATGAGAAAAATGACAGCAGCGAATGGTATTCCGGGACGGCGAACGCGATTTATCAGAATTTAAGCTATATTGAAAGCTATGACCCGGAATATGTCCTGATTCTTTCGGGAGACCATATCTATAAAATGGATTATGAAGTGATGCTTGACTTCCATAAGGAAAATAAGGCGGACGTCACGATTGCCGCCATGCCGGTTCCGATCGAAGAAGCCAGCCGTTTTGGAATTGTGATCACGGATGATGACCGGAAGATATTAGAATTTGAGGAGAAGCCCAAAAACCCAAGGAGCAACCTGGCCTCTATGGGCATTTATATTTTTACCTGGAGCGTGTTAAGGGAGGCGCTTATCGCCAAGAAGGATCAGAGCAACTGTGATTTTGGCAAGCATATCATCCCTTATTGCCATGAAGGGGGGAAGAGGCTGTTTGCCTATGAGTACAACGGATACTGGAAGGATGTCGGGACGTTAGGCTCATACTGGGAGGCGAACATGGAATTGGTGGATCTGATTCCGGTGTTTAACCTCTATGAAGAATATTGGAAGATTTATACCAGGACGGACAATGTGGAGCCGCAGTATGTATCCGAAGATTCCGTCATAGAGAAGAGCATCATCGGCGAAGGGACGGAAATTTATGGCGAAGTGCATAATTCCGTGATCGGGGCCGGGGTCGTCATTGGCAAGGGGACCGTGGTGCGCGATTCCATTATTATGAAAGACACGAGGATTGGCGGCGGCGGCTCAATCAATAAGGCCATTATCGCCGAGAACTGTGAGATTGGCGATTCGGTTGAGATGGGCATTGGGGAAGAGGCAAAGAGCAAGCTGCACGAGGAGATTTATGCGTTTGGCCTGGTGACAGTCGGCGAGAACACCAAAGTGCCGTCGAATGTGAAGATTGGAAAGAACACGGCGATTTCCGGCGCGACGAATACGGAAGACTATCCGGGGGGGATGCTTGCCGGAGGAGAATATATAATTAAGGCAGGTGAGGGTAAATGAAAGCATTAGGAATCATTCTTGCGGGCGGGAACAGCAGCCGTATGCAGGAGCTTACGAGCAACCGTGCAGTCTCAGCGATGCCGGTGGGGGGAAGCTACCGGTGCATTGATTTTGCATTGAGCAACATGAGCAGCTCCCATATCCACACTGTGGCGGTATTGACGCAGTACAACGCAAGGTCGTTAAATGAGCATTTAAGCTCTTCCAAATGGTGGGATTTTGGAAGAAAGCAAGGAGGGCTATTTACATTTACGCCAACCGTCACAGCGTCGAACAACTGGTGGTATCGTGGAACCGCGGATGCAATGTACCAAAACATTGACTTCCTGCGGCGGCGGCATGAGCCGTATGTCATCATCACCAGCGGCGACTGCGTGTACAAGGTGGATTTCGATGAGCTTTTGGATTACCATATCGAAAAGAAGGCAGACATTACCATTGTATGCAAGGATTTGCCGTCCGGGACGGACGCGAGCCGCTATGGGGTTGTCCGCATGAACGAAGATTCCAGGATTGTGGAGTTTGAGGAGAAGCCGATGATGGCGAATTCCAATACAGTCTCCACGGGCATCTATATCATCCGCAGGCGTCAGCTGATTGAGATGTTAGAGCGCTGCGCTCAGGAGGAGCGGTATGATTTCGTGAAAGACATTTTGATCCGTTATAAGAACTTAAAGCGGATCTATGGATATAAGCTGAAGACGTATTGGAGCAACATTGCGTCCATTGAAACTTATTATCAGACGAATATGGATTTCTTGAAGCCGGAAGTGAGGAAATTCTTCTTCCGCGACGAGCCTAAGATCGCCACGAAGGTGGATGACCTTCCGCCGGCGAAATACAATGAAGGCTCTGACGTGCGCAACAGCTTGGTGGCAAGCGGCTGCATCATCAACAGCAAAGTCGAGAATTCGATTCTGTTTAAGAAAGTATTCATTGGGAAGAACTGCGTCATCAAAAATTCCATTATCTTGAATGACGTTTATATTGGAGACAACACGCATATCGAGAACTGCATTGTGGAGAGCCGCAACACGTTACGGGCGAACACCTATTATTCAGGCGACGGCGGCGTGAAGATTGTCTGTGAGGACAATGATCGGTATGTGATGTGACGAAGGACATAGGAGAAGGTATTTTACGGCAAAAAGGGGGCATATGAATATGCAGATTACGGATATAAGGATTCGGAAGGTTGAGAAAGAAGGTAAGATGAGGGCCGTGGCATCTATTACCATTGATGAGGAATTTGTTGTCCATGATATTAAAGTCATTCAAGGGGATAAGGGGCTGTTTATTGCGATGCCGAGCCGCAAAACGAGCGACGGCGAGTATCGGGACATTGCGCATCCAATCACTTCGGATGCCAGAGACCGCATCCAGAATTTGATTTTGGGACGGTATCAGGAAGAATTTCTCATGGAGAGCTAAACAGAACGACAGAATAAGGGATGGGGCATGCCGCCGCTGCAGCAGTTGCAGCGGCGGCTTTATTGTGTTTTAGAGATGAAATTGGCAGATGCCTGATAGGCGAAATTGTTTTTACTTTCGCCCATTTTGTGTTACAATAAGCCATGCGCAGGCAGGAATAGTTTGATTGGAGGATGGGGCGATGCATATCATTGTGGGACTTGGCAACCCTGAGAAAAGATACAGGAACACACGCCATAATGTTGGGTTTGACGTGATTGACGCTTTGGCTGAGCAATATCATATCCGCATGAACGAAAAAAAGCACAGGGCGGTTTGCGGCAAGGGCGTCATAGAAGGAGAGAAGGTTTTGCTGGCAAAGCCGCAGACTTATATGAACTTAAGCGGGCAGAGCGTGGCGGAGCTGTTAAAATTCTATAAAGTAAGCCCGTCGGAGCATCTGCTTGTCATTTTTGACGACATCAGCCTTTCGCCAGGCGGCCTTCGCATCCGAAAGAAAGGGAGCGCTGGCGGGCATAATGGAATTAAGAGCATTATTGCGGAGGTTGGGAGCAGTGAATTTGCGCGGATTAAGGTCGGCGTGGGGCAAAAGCCCGACGGATGGGACTTGGCGGACTATGTGCTTGGGCATTTTTCCAAAAAAGAGAGGGAAGGCGTGGATATGGCCATAGGCTGCGCCGTGCAGGCAGCAGGGTATTTGGTGAATGGCAGGATAGAGGAGGCCATGAACCGGTTCAATGGAAAAAATAAGGAGTGACATGAGAGCATTTACAGAGCCGCTGCGCTCGTTGGAGGAAGTGACGAAATTAAAGGCGCAGCTTAAAAAAGGGCCGGGGATCCAGGTGATTTCCGGCTGCATTGATTCGCAAAAGCCGCATTTAATCTACGGGATCGGAGAAGGGTTCCGTCACAAAATCATTGTCTCGTTCCATGAGCCAAAAGCCAGGGAGCTGTACGAGGAGTACCGTTTCTTTGACAAGTCGGCGGTGTATTACCCGGCGAAGGATCTTTTGTTCTATCAGTCGGATTTGCGGGGGAATGTGCTGACCCAGGAGCGGATTCTGGCGTTAAAAAAGCTGGCGAAGGGAGAGGACGTGACCCTCATCACGACGTATGACGCGCTGATGGACCGAATGCCAAAGCCAGGTAATTTTTGGAATTCAGTCTTGCGCTATCGCGTCGGCGACGTGCTGGATTTGGAGGAGTTAAAGCAAAAGGCAGTCGCGATGGGGTATGAGGCGGTAAGCCAGGTCATGGCGGCCGGGCAGTTTGCAGTGCGGGGAGGGATTATAGACATCTTTCCGCTGACGGAAGAAAATCCTTACCGCGTGGAGCTGTGGGACGATGAAATTGACTCCATCCGCAGCTTTGACGCGGAAAGCCAGCGTTCCATCGAAAACATGGATTCGGTTGAGATTTATCCCGCGACGGAGCTTGTGCTGACAAACGAGGAGCGTGAGGCCGGCCTGGCGCGGATTCAAAAAGACGCGGATCAGCTATATCAAAGCTACCGCAAAGAGATGAAGACAGAAGAGGCGGCGCGGGTGCGTCAGGCAGTGGAGGCGCTGACGGAGGAAATTACGGAGCAGACGGGCATGGGCGCCGTCAACGCGTATTTGATGTATTTTGACCGGGACGCGTCGTCCTTGCTGGATTATTTTGACGCAGACGAAACGGCTGTCTTTTTGGATGAGGCGGCGCGCTGCGCGGAACGGGGGCGCGCGACAGAAAAAGAGTTTTCGGAGAGCATGAAGCAGAGGTTAGAGAAGGGCTACATCCTGCCAGGCCAGATGGAGGCCCTGTATACGCATGAGCAGACGGCGGCAAAGCTGAAGCGGCGCCGCTGCGTGGCCTTAGCGGCGCTGGACGCAAAGCTGAAGGATTTCCCTGCGGCCAGCCATTACTCGATTCAGGCGAAGACGATCAACGCATACCACAGCAGCTTTGAGCTTCTGGTGAAAGATTTAAGGCAGTACAAAAAGAAGGGGTATGCCGTGATCCTTTTGTCCGGCTCAAGGACCCGGGCGAGGCGGCTGGCGGAGGATCTGCTGTTGGAGGGCTTAAGCGCGTTTTATTCGGAAAGCTGCGACAGGGAAGTGAAGCCCGGGGAGGTCATGGCCGTCTATGGCAAGGTGAAGAGGGGCTATGAATATCCCCTGCTGGCGTTCGCAGTCATGACGGAGAGCGATATTTTCGGAAATGAAAAGAAAAAGCGGAAGAAACGCAAAGCCGTCAATGGGGAGAAAATAGCGAGCTTCGCAGAGCTTTCCATCGGGGACTATGTCGTGCATGAAAACCATGGCCTTGGAATCTACCGTGGGATGGAAAAGATTGACGTGGAGGGGACGGTCAAGGACTATATTAAGATAGAATACGACAAGGGCGGCAGCCTTTATATTTTGGCGACGCAGCTTGACATGATACAAAAGTACGCCGGGGCAGGGGCGAAAAGGCCAAAGCTAAACCGCCTGGGGGGCCAGGAGTGGAGCCGGACGAAGCGCAAGGTGCAGGGAGCCGTAAAGCAGGTCGCCGCGGATTTGGTGGCCTTATATGCGAAGCGGCAGCAGAACGAGGGCTATGCCTATGGCGCGGACACCGTCTGGCAGAGGGAGTTTGAGGAAATGTTCCCGTTTGAGGAGACGGAGGATCAGGAGGCGGCGATTGAGGCGGCCAAGCGGGACATGGAGAGCAAAAAAATTATGGATCGCCTGATTTGCGGCGACGTGGGCTATGGCAAGACGGAGATTGCCATCCGCGCGGCGTTTAAGGCGGTGCAGGAGGGCAAGCAGGTGGCCTATTTGGTGCCGACCACGATCTTGGCGCAGCAGCATTACAATACGTTTGCGCAGCGGATGAAGGATTTTCCTGTGACAGTAGAGCTTTTGTGCCGGTTTAAGACGCCGTCTGAGCAGAAAAAGACGCTTGAAGAATTGAAGCGCGGCATGGCCGATATTGTCATCGGGACGCACCGCCTGCTCTCCTCCGACGTCGTGTTTCGGGATTTGGGGCTTTTGATTATTGATGAGGAGCAGAGGTTTGGCGTCGCCCATAAGGAAAAAATCAAGCAGCTCAAATATAATGTGGACGTGCTGACGCTGACGGCCACCCCGATCCCAAGGACGCTGCACATGAGCCTGATCGGCATTCGGGACATGAGCCTTTTGGAGGAGCCGCCTTTAGACCGTCTTCCGATTCAGACGTATGTGATGGAATACGATGAGGAGATGGTGCGGGAGGCGATCATGCGGGAGCTTGCCAGGGATGGGCAGGTGTACTACGTCTTCAACCGGGTGCGCCAGATTGCGGACGTGACGGCCAAAATCGCGTCGCTTGTGCCAGACGCGGCGGTGGAGTACGCGCATGGGCAGATGAAGGAGCGGGAGCTTGAGGGCATTATGTACCGCTTTATCAATGGGGAGATTGACGTTTTGGTGTCCACGACGATTATAGAGACGGGGCTTGACATTTCAAACGTCAACACCATGATTATCCATGACGCGGACAATATGGGGCTTTCGCAGCTTTATCAGCTCAGGGGGCGGGTCGGGCGCTCCAACCGCACGTCATACGCTTTTTTGATGTACAGGCGGGATAAGATGCTAAAGGAAATCGCGGAGAAGCGGCTGGCGGCCATCAAAGAATACACAGAGCTTGGCAGCGGCTTTAAAATCGCGATGCGCGACCTTGAGATCCGCGGTGCGGGAAATTTGCTTGGCGAGGAGCAGCATGGGCATATGGAGGCCGTCGGCTATGACCTCTATTGCAAGATGCTGAACGAGGCGGTCAGGCAGGCAAAGGGAATTCCGACGGAAGAAGGCTTTGAGACGGCCATTGACGTGGACATGGACGCGTACATCCCGGAGCGCTACATTCCAAACGAGTCGCAGAAGCTTGACATTTATAAGCGGATAGCGGGGATCTGCGACGAGGAGGAAAAAGAGCGGATGCTAGAGGAATTGATCGACCGCTTTGGCGATCCGCCAAAATCGGTGGAGCATCTGCTGCTGTTGGCGGAATACAAGGCGCTGGCGCATCGCCTGTATTTTACGGAGGTGGCGCAAAAGGGGCAGGAGATCCGCTTTACGCTGTTTGAGCGTGCGAAGGTCGACCCGGCGAAAATCCCTGATTTCGTGGCCGGGTACAATGGCAGCATGAAATTTTACGCAGATAAGAAAATTCCCTGCTTCGTCTACCGCATGAACGTAAATTCCAGGAAAAAGGAGAGCGCGCTTGCGGTGATTGGGGAAGTGTTAAAGAAAGCGGGGGATTTGCTGTAGCTTTGGCTTTGACCCGCTTCGCCCCAAAGGGCGGAGAAGGGGGAGTCTGTTATGAAATTTTTATGAAAAATCTTGCGGCTTGGCTTAAAAAGCACTATAATAGAAACGATTACTGGCATTCTGCCAAATTTTAGGAGGAACATATGAAACGTAAGAAAATAACGGCGCTGCTGCTTTGCGGCGCATTGATTGGCATGACGGCAGTTGGCTGCGGCAGTCAGATTAAGGACGACGCTGTGTTTGCGACATTAGACGATACGACGATTACGATGGGCGTGGCGAATTTCTGCGCAAAATATGAGCAGGCGATGTACGACCCGTTTTATTTGTCTTATTTTGGCGAAGATTACTGGGACAAGGATATGTACGGCAACGGCAACACAATGACGGAAGACGTGAAGAGCAATATCGCCGAGCAGCTTCAGAATATGTATCTTTTAAAGGCGCACATGGAAGAATATAATGTAACAGTCAGTGAGGAGGAAGAGGCGGCGATACAGAAGGCGGCGGATGACTTTATCGCGGACAACAGCAGCGAGGCGATCAAGCAGGTTGGCGCGCAGAACAAAGAGAATGTCGTAGAGATGCTTCGGCTGCGCACGATTCAGGCCAAAATGCATAAGCGCATCATTGAAGACGCAGACGTGAAGGTGACGGACAAAGAGGCTGCGCAGCGCACGTTCAGCTATGTGCAGATTAACAATCAGAGCCATACGGACGAGGAATCGAATCAGGTGGATTATACGGAGGAGGAGAAGGCGGAGCTTTTGGCGTCGGCGAAGTCGATTGCGGACGCGAAGGACTTTGACGCCGCGGTCACGGACGCAGGATATACTGTCAGCACAGCCTCCTACGGCTCCGCGAAGGATGAGAGCCCTACGATGGACGTGGCGGTTTTAGAGGCTGCGGATAAGCTGAAGGAGGGCAAGGTTTCCGATGTCGTTGAGACGGACAGCGCATATTATGTCCTGCGCTTAGATAAGGAGCTTGACGAAGAGGCGACGAAGGCCAAAAAGGAGTCTTTGATTTCTGAAAAGGAGGAAGACTACTACAACGATATCCTGGACGGCTGGAAAGACGAGGCGAAGTGGAAGATCAACGAAAGCGAATGGAGCAAAGTCAATTTTGACGACCATTTCAAAAATCCAGAGGAGGAGACGGAAACCCCGTCAGAAGAAACGACTGGCACGGATCCGCAGGAGGAAGGCGCGACAGGCGCGGATCCAGCGGATGGGGCCGATGCAGGCACGGAAAGCCTGGGAGAGACAGAAACGAAATAAACAACAGATACGATGGCCGCAATCGGGGAATTACCCGGCTGCGGCGTTTTTGGCTTCACTGCTTAGGCGTTCCTTAGGAGGGAAACATGAGACATTTATTGGCATATTTGAAAGACTATAAAAAAGAATGCGTCCTTGCGCCGTTATTTAAAATGCTGGAGGCGATTTTAGAGCTGCTTGTCCCTTTAGTGATGGCGGCGGTAATTGATGTCGGGATTGCAGAAAATGACATACCCTATATTATAAAAATGTGCCTGGTGATGGTTTTGCTTGGGCTCGTGGGCCTTGTCTGCTCCGTCACGGCGCAGTTTTTTTCGGCAAAGGCTGCGGCCGGCTTTGGAACCGGGGTGCGTCACGCCTTGTTTTCCCATATTCAGAAGCTGTCTTTTTCCAAGCTGGATCAAATCGGGACTTCCACGCTCATCACCCGGCTTACAAGTGACGTCAATCAGACTCAGAGCGGCGTGAATATGGTGCTTCGACTCTTTTTGCGTTCTCCGTTCATTGTGCTTGGAGCGGTCGTGATGGCGTTTACGATTGACGTAAAGGGAGCCCTCGTGTTTACCGTTGCAGTCCCTCTGCTCTCTGTTGTTGTGTTTGGGATCATGCGCGTGAGCATCCCCCTATACAAAACCGTGCAGGGCAGGCTGGACGCAGTTACGCTCCACGCCAGGGAAAACTTGACCGGGGTGCGGGTCATCCGCGCGTTTCATTTAGAGGAAGATGAGAAAAAAGAGTTCGAGGAAAAAAACCAGGAGCTGACGAAAGCGCAGACATTTGTGGGCAAAATTTCTGCGTTGATGAATCCGGTGACGTATGTTCTGATTAACGGCGCGACGGCCTATTTGATTTATGTGGGCGCGCTTCGGACAGACATTGGGGCGATTACGCAGGGAGAGGTGGTCGCGCTTGTCAATTATATGAGCCAAATTTTGGTGGAGCTGGTAAAATTTGCGAATTTGATTGTCACTGTGACGAAGGGCATTGCCTGTGGCAACCGTATTTTTCAGATTTTTGAGCTGCCGGAAGGAGAGCGGGAGATTCAATATGAAGACAGGGCGGAGGAACCGCCTGCGGAAGGCGAGATGGTCGTCTTTTCCCATGTGGGCCTGACGTATGAAAACGCAGCGGAGGAGGCGTTGTCGGACATTAGCTTTACGGCGAAAAAAGGCGAGACGATAGGCGTGATTGGAGGCACAGGTTCCGGCAAGACCTCCCTGGTTCACTTGATTCCGGGCTATTACCCGCATACGCGCGGCAGCATACGGATTGACGGAAAAGAGATTGCGTCGTATTCCAAAGAGGAGCTTCGGGGTAAAGTCGGCATTGTGATGCAGCGGCCGGTTTTGTTTGCCGGGACAGTGAAGGACAATTTGCTTTGGGGCAAAAGGGACGCCACCGACGCTGAGCTAAGGGATGCGCTCGTGACGGCGCAGGCTCTAGAAGTTGTGGAGAAAAAGGAAGGAAAGCTGTTGGCCGGGGTATCTCAGGGAGGGAAGAATTTTTCCGGAGGGCAAAAGCAGCGCCTAACAATCGCAAGGGCCTTGGCGCGCAAGCCGGAGATTTTGATTTTGGACGATGCCGCCTCCGCTTTGGATTTTGCTACGGACGCCGCACTGCGGCGGGCGATAGCGAAAATGGAGGAACGCCCTACCGTATTTATTGTGTCGCAGAGGGCTTCGTCCGTCCAATATGCGGATCAGATCCTTGTGCTTGACGACGGCGGGCTTGCGGGCGTTGGGACGCATGAGGAATTGCTGCGGGAATGCAAGGCGTATCAGGAAATCTATTATTCCCAGTTTCCAAAAGAGGAGGATACGTCGCAGGTGAAAGGAGGGGATGGAAATGGCGAAAGGTAAGGAGAAGCCCTTGACGGGGGAGGGGCAAAGCCTGATTTGGAAGAAGCTGCTTCGCTATATTAAAAAATATAGGCTGCACCTGCTGCTTTCCCTGGTGTTTGCGGCCCTCTCTTCCGTGCTGGCGCTATATGTGCCTATTTTGACGGGACGCGCCATTGACTGCATTGTGACGAAGGGGCAAGTGGATTTTGACGGGGTGCGGCATATCCTGTCGCAGTTAGTTGCGGTCGCGGCCGTCACCGCAGCCGCGCAATGGATGATGAACATCTGCAACAACAAAATCACGTATCAGGTCGTTCGGGATTTGCGCGCGGACGCGTTTGCAAAAATAGAAATCCTTCCGTTAAAATATCTGGACGCCCATTCGAACGGGGAGCTGGTCAGCCGCGTCATCGCGGACGCGGATCAGGTCGCCGATGGCCTGTTGATGGGATTTACGCAGCTGTTTGCCGGAGTCATCACAATTTTGGGCACGCTTTGCTTTATGGTTTCCATACAGTATAAAATTGCGCTTGTCGTGATCTGCATCACGCCTGTCTCACTGTTTGTGGCGAGCTTCATCGCGAAGCGCACGTTTGCCATGTTCAAGCTGCAGTCAGAGGCGAGAGGGGAGCAGACGGCTTTGGTGGAGGAAATGGTGTCCAATCAAAAAGTCGTGCAGGCGTTTGGGCAGGAGGAGGAGACGCTGCGGCGGTTTGATGAGATCGGGGGGCGGCTGGAAACGTATTATCGGAAGGCCACGTTTTTTTCTTCGCTGACAAATCCCTGCACGCGCTTTGTCAACAGCCTGGTGTATACCGGCGTAGGGATTTTCGGGGCCGTTTTTGCCGTGATGGGAGGCATCAGCGTTGGGCAGCTTGCGAGCTTTTTAAGCTATGCCAATCAGTACACGAAGCCATTCAACGAAATTTCCGGCGTGATTACAGAATTGCAGAACGCCCTTGCCTGCGCGGGACGGATTATAAATTTGATTGAGGAAGAGCCGCAGGCGCCGGAAGCCAGTGACGCGGCTGCGCTAAAGGATGTGCAGGGCAATGTGTCGCTGCGGCGTGTAGATTTTTCCTATGTGCAGGGCAAGCCGTTGATAGAGGGCTTTGACCTTTCGGTAAGGCCCGGGCAGCGCGTCGCAATCGTAGGGCCGACCGGATGTGGGAAAACGACGTTAATCAATCTTCTGATGCGTTTTTATGATGTGGACGGCGGCAGCATAACGGTGGACGGAAAGGATATCCGTTCGGTCACGCGAACGAGCCTCCGTGCGTCGTATGGCATGGTTTTGCAGGAAACCTGGCTTAGGGAAGGGACGGTTTATGACAATATCCGCATGGGCGTAAAGGATGCGACGAAGGAAGACGTCATACGCGCCGCGAAGGCGTCCCATGCCCACAGCTTCATCCGACGGCTAAGCCAGGGCTATGACACTGTGATCACCGAAGAAGGCGGGGGCCTCTCTCAGGGGCAGAAGCAGCTTCTATGCATTGCCAGGGTGATGCTGTCCCTGCCCCCGATGCTGATTTTAGATGAGGCGACATCGTCCATTGACACGCGCACTGAGCTTAAGATTCAAAACGCTTTTGCCAAAATGATGGATGGGCGCACCAGCTTCATCGTGGCGCACCGGCTTTCGACCATAAAAGAAGCCGACATGATCTTGGTGATGAAGGATGGAAAAATATTGGAGCAGGGAAATCACGAAAAACTGCTTGCAAAAAATGGATTTTATGCTACGCTGTATAACAGTCAGTTCCTTCCCTCCGAAGCGTAGGGGAGGAGCGGGCCGAAAAGCGCGGGATGCCAGATTCATACAGGTATTTTGAATGGATTTTTGCGAATACTAAGGTCAGGAGAAATCAGATTCAAGTAACAAAAGGGGAAACGCCGAATACAATAATTATGTAGTAGCAGTTGATTTGGTAAATAAGTACCAGATAAATATTACCAAATTATTACACTTATTACATATGCAGAAAAATCTTGACAAAAGAAAGAAAAGGTCACTATAATTTGTATTTAGGGTTTGAAGATAACATGTTTTTCTATAGAGGTGCGATATGGAACAGTATATTATAAAAGGCGGTAATCCGTTAGTGGGCGAAGTGGAGATTGGCGGGGCGAAGAATGCGGCGTTGGCGATTCTGGCTACGGGGATCATGACAGATGAGACAGTGACGATTGAAAATTTGCCGGATGTGAGGGACATCAATGTAATGCTTAACGCCATTGAGGAAATCGGCGGCCGGGTAGACAGGGTGGACGCGCATACGGTGAAGCTGAATGGGTCTATGATCAGCGATCTAAGCGTGGCGTATGAATATATCAAGAAAATCAGGGCTTCTTATTATTTGCTTGGCGCTCTGCTTGGCAAATATAAAAAAGCCGAAGTCGCCCTGCCTGGAGGATGCGACATTGGCAGCAGGCCGATCGACCTGCACTTAAAGGGATTTCGGGCGCTTGGGGCCAACGTCGAGATACAGCATGGCCTGATCTCCGCATCGGCGGAGGAGCTTAAGGGCACGCACATCTATCTGGACAAAGTTTCCGTAGGCGCCACAATCAATATCATGATGGCGGCGTCGATGGCAAAAGGCAAGACGACGATTGAGAACGCGGCGAAGGAGCCGCACGTCGTGGACGTGGCGAACTGCTTAAACAGCATGGGGGCGAATATCCGCGGCGCGGGGACGGACGTGATCCGCATTTCCGGCGTGGAGAAGCTGCATAAGACGGAATATTCCATCATACCGGATCAAATTGAGGCGGGGACGTTTATGTTCGCCGCGGCGGCCACAAGGGGGGACGTCACGGTGAAGAACGTCATTCCAAAGCATTTGGAGGCCATTACCGCCAAGCTTTTGGAGATCGGCTGTGAAGTGGAGGAGTTGGACGACGCGGTGCGCGTCGTGGCCTCCAAGGCGTTAAGCCACACGCAGGTGACGACGCTGCCTTATCCTGGCTTTCCTACGGATATGCAGCCTCAGATGTCCGTGGTGCTTGGGATTTCAGAAGGCACAAGCACCGTCACAGAAAGTATATTTGAAAACCGGTTCAAATATGTGGATGAATTGGCGCGCATGGGCGGCAACATTAAAGTGGAGAGCAACATCGCCATTGTCACAGGCGTGAAGGGCTATATGGGCGCAAGGGTCAGCGCGCCGGATCTTAGGGCGGGGGCGGCCCTCGTGATCGCGGGCCTGGCGGCGGAAGGCATTACGATTGTGGACGATATCTACTATATCGAGCGGGGATATGAGGATTTTAATGGAAAGCTTTTGTCTCTTGGGGCGCAGGTGGAAAAGGTGTCTACGGAGAAAGAGATTTTGAAGTTCAAATTAAAGGTATCCTAGACAATACTGGATAAAAAGAAAAGCATGATTGACGGAACAACTCCTGGGGACGGGGGTTGTTTTTTCGATGGGACGGAGGCTTCAATTTGATTAAGCAGGATGTGAATAGCAGATTTGCCTTTGCGCTGAAAAAAATAGAAGAGGCGATGGGCAAAGATAAGGCGGCGGCGATTGGAATTGACGGACGGTGCGGCAGCGGGAAGACCAGCTTTGCGAGGCTGATCGCGCAGGCTGTTCCTTGTAACGTCATCCATATGGATGATTTTTATCTTCCGCTTTCAAAGCGAGAGGAAAATTGGATGGACACGCCTGGGGGAAATATGGATTTTGAGCGGCTTTGCACAGAGGTTTTTCTGCCGTTGCAAGCGGGAGAGCCGGCCCTGTATCGGCCGTATCATTGCAGGACGGGCGAATATGGGGAAATAAGGCGGCTTTCTCCAATCCTGCCTCTGGTCGTGGAGGGCAGCTATTCCCTCCATCCAAAGGGAAGGCTGACATATGGCCTGACGCTGTTTCTCACTTGCGACAAGGCAGAGCAGATGAGGCGCTTAAAGGAACGGGAGGGGGACTCGTTTTCTGCTTTTTTAGAGCGTTGGATACCGATGGAGGAGTCTTATTTTCGGCTTTTTCGAGTGGAAGAGAGAAGCGATATTCGGATTGACACCGGAAAAAGAATAGGGGGAAGGTAAAAAGGCCCATGCAATGGAACGGAAGCCAGTTGCATGGGCTTTTTTAAGCTTATTCATCCTCATTTTTTGGCTTTTTGCCGCCGTGTAAAGAATCCATGCGCGGAGGCTCCTCCGGGGCGGGCGGAGCCACAGGGATTTCAGGGGCTACGTGGATGGGGCAGGTGTTGGCCGTGGAGCCCTCTGACAGCAGATACGGGCCGTCTGCGGAGCCGGAGGAGCCTCCGGTGATATGCACGCCGCCCACGCGCTCCGGGCAAAAGTCAGTAGCCAGCATTCCTGACTGCGCGCAGATGGTGACGCTGACATGATGGTCGCAGTATTCCGTGGGAACGCTGCCTTCCGCAAAATATTCCGTCCTTGCCATGCTGCCACGGGGATCCGCGTCGCAAAGGCCGGCAACCGTCAGCTTTCCTGATTTTTTGCAGATGGTGGCTGTCGTGATGTCGTCTGGCATGATGAAATCCCGATACTCTAACGTTTCATGGATCCGGCTCATGACGGCCCTCCAGATTTTCTTGGGGTAAGACGTCGTGCCGCCGTCCTGCGGCGTGTTGTCGTCAAAGCCGCCCCAGACGACGCAAGTATAGTAAGGCGTGAACCCTGCGAACAAAGCGTCCCTGTTTTTGGTGGTGGTCCCGGTTTTCCCGGCGATCGCCATATTTCCAAAATTGACGGATGTCCCTGTGCCTTTTGTAACGACGTCCTGCATGGCATTCGTTAAAAGCCACGCAGTAGACGGCTTTAGCACGCCATGCGTCTGCGGCGTATTGTCAATTAAGACATTGCCGTCATGGTCTAAAATTTTCGTATAGAAACGGGGCTTAATATAAGTGCCGTTGTTTGCGATCGTGGCATAGGCGGCCGTCAGATCCAGGTTCGTGACGCCTTTTGTAATGCCGCCTAAAGCCAGGGCCTGGTTATTGTCGTCGTCCACCATCGTGGAAAACCCAAAATCCTGTAGGTAGCTGTAGCCTAAGTCCGTCCCGATTTCCGTGAGGGTCTTTACCGTGACGATATTGATTGAGTACGTAATCGCCTCCCTAAGCGTCGTGAACCCGCGGAATGAGTTGTCATAGTTGCGCAGCGACGTCCCGTTTTCATAAGAATAGGGCGCGTCGTCCTGCAC
Source organism: uncultured Roseburia sp. (assembly GCA_947652855.1). Taxonomy (GTDB): domain Bacteria; phylum Bacillota; class Clostridia; order Lachnospirales; family Lachnospiraceae; genus Roseburia_B. The sequence continues at coordinate 36,553 of CANTEO010000021.1, forward strand.
GGAGCCAAGCGTCAGCCCGCCGCTGTCAAGGGCGGGGGCGTAGGCGGCGAGGACTTTGAAGGTAGATCCTGGCTGCCTTGCGGTGTCCGTCGCCCGGTTCAACGTCTTGCTGGCGGTTTTATCCCCCCTGCCTCCGACAATCGCCGCGACGGCCCCCGTCGCATGGTCGATGATCGTCAGCGCGGCTTCCGGCTGCAAGGTGAACGTCACCGTCTCCCCGTTTCCTACAATTTTGTCCCCGGGCTGCATGATTTCCGACTTATATTGGTCGATTGCCGCCTGAGCCTCTTCGATAGAAGCGAAGTTTAAGCTGTAATTGCTGTTGGCCGACTGATAGTAGGAAAGCATCGTCTGCTCGCTGTAATTTTGAAACGTTCCGTCCGGCTTCTCAATTGTCAGCCGGTAAGAAAAGGAATATTTCGGCGCCGTAGGGTAATTTTCCTGATTATTGACCTCAGCGTCGCAAATCGCCTGGAGCGTGGGGTTTTGCGTGGAATAGATCGTCAGGCCGCCGTTATAGAGGGCTTTGTAGGCCTGCGTCTCCGTATACCCCTTAAAGTCGATCAAATCCTGTATGACCTGATTTGTCAGCTCGTCCACAAAATAGGATTGGATGGATTCTTCCTCGACCGCCGTATTCACTACCTGAATCCGGTCATACACATTGTCCGCGATGGCGTCGTCATACTCCTCCTGAGAGATGTATTCCTGATCCAGCATATTTTTGAGGACTTTGTCCCGTCGTTCTAGATTTTTTTCTGGATTGCTGATGGGGTTAAAGCGGGAGGGGTTTTGGGTGATCGCGGCAATGACGGCGCATTCGGACAGCGTAAGCTCCGATACGTCTTTATTAAAATAGCGGTTAGAAGCGGCCTGCACGCCTAACGTGTTTTGGCCTAAATTGATGGTATTTACATAATTTTCCAAAATCCAGTCTTTTGAGACTTTTTTCTCAAGCTGTATGGCGAGATACTGTTCCTGAATTTTTCGTTTGAACTTGTCCGCCATATTCGATTCGCTTGTCCAGCTTGTAAACACATTGTTTTTTAGGAGCTGCTGCGTGATGGTGCTTGCTCCCTCTGAAAAATGCCCGCTTGTGAGGCCGATGATCCCGGCGCGCAGGATGCCTTTGACGTCAATGCCGTTATGGTCGTAAAAGCGCTCGTCTTCAATGGCGACAAACGCGTGCTGGAGATTTTTTGGGATTTCGTCAATTGTGGCGTAGACGCGGTTCGATCCCGTCGCGACAAGGCTTGCAATTTGATTGCCCTCCGCGTCAAGCACGGTCGTCAAAAATCCGGTCGGGGTCGCGTCGTCTAAGTTGATTTCCGGCGCTGCGTCAATCACTCCTTTTAAAATGCCGAATCCGGCGCAGCCGCCAATCACGACGACGGCTAGAAAACATACAAGGAGAGTCTTGAGAAAGATTATATTGAATTTTTTAAGAATCATAGTCTTTTTGGAAGTAAGCTCTTTTTCCCGTTTACGCGCGTTGCTTTTCCCGTAGTTCATACATAAGCCTCCTTTTCTCGTGTCTATTATAGCAAAACTCTCCTAAGAAGAAAAGTACCCTTTTTTGCAATGAACGAAAATGGATTTCCGTGCGTTGCAAAGGCTTAGGCGGAAAGGAGCGAAGCAAGGGAAGAGGAAGAAGATGTATTTTTCGTTGATTCCCGCAAGCCGTCATGTTAAAATAAAAAAGCAGTTGGAGGATTGGTTTTATGACGGCAAGGGGGCGGTTAGGGATGAAGGCAGTGCATGAGGGCGGGCAGGGTGAAATCGTAGAGAAGAAGTCGCGGTTTATCGCGACGGTGCGCCCGGTGGAATCAGAAGAGGCGGCAATGGAGTTTATTGCAGAAATGAAAAAAAAATACTGGGACGCACGGCACAACTGCTCGGCGTTTGTCGTTGGAAGGAATCAGGAGCTGTCCCGTTGCTCTGACGACGGGGAGCCTAGCCAGACGGCGGGAAGGCCAATGCTGGACGTGCTGCTTCGGGAGGGGATCCATAACACGGCGGTCGTCGTCACCCGCTATTTTGGCGGCGTCCTGCTTGGGACGGGAGGGCTGGTGCGCGCCTATCAAAAGGCTGTTTGTGAAGGGCTTGCCAACAGCGTCGTCATAGACAGGAAGCCAGGCAAGGAGCTATGCGTGCAGACAGATTACAATGGCCTTGGAAAGATACAGCATATCCTGGCGCAGCAGGAAATCGCCGTTCTTGGGACGGAGTATGCGGAAGATGTGAAGATTCAGGCAGTCATTCCCGATGGGGAAGAGCAGCGGCTGGCAGAGGCCGTTACGGACGGGACTGGCGGGAAGGCGCGGCTTATTTGGGGCAAGGACGTGGAATACGCAAAGATTGACAAAGAAGTAAAAATTTTTGGAAAATAGTGTTGACATTTTGCCGTCAAGTATGTATAATAGCTTTTGTTGGTTGCAACATATTTGATATTGGCCCATCGCCAAATGGTAAGGCAACGGACTCTGACTCCGTCATTTCAAGGTTC
>CANTEO010000022.1 GCA_947652855.1 uncultured Roseburia sp.
CCTGTTCATTCATTTTCAAGAAGTTCTGAATCGACGTGCTTCCTGTTTTTGGCGTTCCGATATGAATGTATAATGTAGCCATGACAACCTCCCGTCTGAAATAATTGTTTAAATTATATAGTAACGCTTTTAAATTAAAGAAAAATTAAATATTTTTGCATTTTCGCCCTTTTTCGATCCATAAATACCCGATCCCCATATAGGCCATCATCCATAACGGCTGCAAAAATGGCTTTTCTATATTTTGCGTCAAGCTGACCAAATGATACCCGAAAAATAAAAAGCAGGCTCCAAAAGAACGCCGCCTGACGGATGATAAAACCGCCGCCAGCCACATTCCCAAATAAGGGACTATGCAGAATATCCCATACCGATACGCTAACTCCAGCCACCCGCTGCACGCCATCGTCTTATGCTGGCCGACGAACAGCATCGGGCCGCTGCCGAACAGACTGACTTCCCGAAGGTAGCTCTTCCATACAAGGCTTTTTTCTGCCTTTGCTATGCAGCGCACTCCATCATATAATCCTGGCTGCGTCTGTTCGGCAAGCTTCATGGCCTTTTTCGGGACATAAGATTCCAATATGTCTTTTTGAAACGCAAGGTCAGTATGCAGCCTATACGGCAATTCATTGACGCACCAATGCACCAAAAGAACCGCCGCAAAAGAGCAGGCCGCCGCCAGGCACAGGATGAAAAGCGTTTTGCAAAAACCCAAAGACAGGCTCCCCCTCCGGGCCAAAAGCCGCCAAAGGAAAAGGGCCAAAAGCGCCCCTCCGGCCAACAGGCACATCGGCGTCCACGTCCAGTACAGATCATGCACGCACAAAGAGGCTCCCGCCGCCAGCAATAAAACGCATATCGCATCTGCCGCCTTTCTTTCCTGAAACCCATGCAGAAGCTTTTCCAAAAGAACGAACAAAAAAACGCCAAGCATCGTCACAGAATACAGCGCCATATCTTCCCGGTCTGTAAAGACGCCATTGTAAAGCACGCCAATCCTTTTTCCACGAAAGAAGACGCAAAAAAGCGTCACAACAGGAAACGTCGCCAGCAGGCCATGAATCAAATTTCTCCAAAGCCGCTTTGGCTCATCCCATTGGCTCCATAAGAAAAACACAAACGGCAATCCAAACAGGCAGACATACCCCGTATAGCGGAAACGCTTCTCCACCAAAAAATCCATGACGCACACGCTGCCCCAAAAGAGAAACCAGAAAAATGCCGTCTCCCCTTTCCAGCTGACATACTTTAGGGGCTTCTCCCACATCAAGGCCGCGATGCCCGCCAAAATAGCGGTTATAAATATCAGGCAATAGCGGAATCCGTCGGATGAGCTATAAATGCCTAAGGCATTCGCCGCTATCAGCCCCAAGAACAGCAGAAAGAACAAAACCGTCCGAAGGCGATTTTTCGCCTTGCCGCTGAATCGCCCATACGCTCTTCTCCCAATCGCATTTCCAACTCGAATAAAGATAAACTGCAATAGCCTAACCGGCGCATACGCGCCTTTTTGCTTTACCAAATAATAACTGCCGCTAATCAGCAGATACAGCAGCAGATACCCGAGAAAGCTTTGCAGCCAATCCGTCACAGGCACGAATCCGTCTGTAGAGATCTGAGCGCTTTTTATGGAAAACTTCATTCCTGCCTGATTCAAAATCTGAATGCGCATATAGCGAAATGCCGTGCCGCACGCAACCGGAATGACGTTTTCCCCGTTAAGCGCCGTTACCGGCTGCTCCATTATGGCCTGCTTCGATTCATCGAGATACAAAATAGAGAAAGCAGCGCTCGGCCTTTCGAAAAGGTCAAACGTAACCTTCCATTGTTTCCACACTTCCAACGGAAGCTTCGAAAAATTCTTTTTAGCGACATCTGAAAGCACGGTAAAATTCCCCGCGCCTTCATCATAGGCACACGTGCGGGAGCCTGTCTGCAAACTGGCCGCAGGAAAATCATATACGGTTCCATGATTAAAAAGCTGCGCAGGGTTATAGCTGCCAGTGGCGGACATGGCGCCTAAACCAATGGATAAAATCAATCCTGCGGCAATCCAAAAAAATACGTTCAATCTGTGTTTACTATTCTTCAAGATCTGACGCTCCTATGTTCCTATGATTTTTGGGGTTCTCTCTCATTGAAGGAAACTGAAATCCAATGCAAAGATATAAGGCAATCCATAAATGAATCAAAAACGGCTGCTCCACATTATCTCCCATGGAAACGCAAATTCCTCCAAAAATGCATCCTAACGCAAATATGGCAGCAGAATTGTCGCCATGCAGATGAATTTTGGAATATGCGCATCGAAGCGCCACTGCAAAAAGCAATAAATACGGCGCAATGACCAGTACGCCATACCAGTTGCCCATGCTAAGCGGCGCGTTATGCCCCAGATGCTTTGACTGCCAAAAAAACGGCTCCTTTTTATTGCCAAACAAATTCATGCTGCGCAGATACTCCGCCCAATACAAATTGCGCGCAGACGTCAGCGATTCCATGGAAGTAGACCGAAACAGCTTTTCATACACGCGCGATTCCCCAATCTTGGACTTGGCATATACAGGCTCTGAAAAAAGATGCCATTCCTGTATCAGTTCCTGCAAAGGCGCCATTTGCCGCTCTGCCACTACAGCAGCTTCTTCCTGCAGGTCAGAATTGCGGCTCATAATCCGATTCGCCCCGACAAACGACAGGCCAATGACAATGGCATATCCAAGCACAACAAAATGCTTCTTCTTTCCCGGAGCCATCTTTTGCCTTAGGACAAACCTCCCAAAATACAAAATACCAAGCGCCGCCAGGGCGCCGATCCCAATGATAGACTGCGTATGCCAGATAAGCTGCAGCGTAATGCCGATCCCAATCAAATAGCGCAGGCATTTGAGGCGGGGACGGCGCAAATGCGTATGTTGATCCACTTTGGCGATAAACATGACAATCGACAGAATCAAAAACATTGCCAGAATTCCCGGATTTTGATCAATCCCGCCATAACGCGGATCTATTCCATATGGAAGAAACACAAATCCATGCAATATGCGGATCCATGCGCTGATCTCTATGGCATCCATGAAATCCTCCAACAAGCGCTTTGGCCGATCCATATTGTGCCATGCAAAAAAAAGAAAGCTCACTGGAAGCAGCATGGCGATCCCAAGATACTCCCCGTTCTTTTTTCCGACAATTACGTCTGATACAATGCTGATCCCCCAGACCATCACCCATAAATAAACCAGCCTGGAATGCCAGGGCAGCTTTTTGGGCCTTTTGTCAAAGCAAAAGACTGCCAGGGCGACAGACACCGCGCCCCCAAACAAATAGACAAGATTTTTATTTTGCTTATAGATATCGGTAATAAAGAAATAATAACTGCCCCAAATGAATAATAAGAACAAGGTCACCCGAATCAGCCTGCGTCCCTTCTCGGAACATTTTTTTCCAATGTCAATCGCTCCCCGTCCGCAAATGCAAAAGATCTCCTGCCATAAATCAATGAACGCATCGAGCGCCCCGACAAACGGAACGCGCCTCTTTCGGCTTAACAGCAGGCCAACTGCCATAAAGCAAACCCAAACCGCCGCGGCAATCAGCCATGCCTTCTTCCCCCATACGGCGATCTCCTTCTCAAAGAACCTTAACTTATAGATGCGAAACTCCGTCCCTTTCTGACGTTCTATGGCTAATCTGCATTGTTCAAAAGCCTGGCCGCCAATCGCGAGATAATTATCCCCATCCTTAAGCGCATAATCTGCGCGGAATCGCTCAGCTCCAGCCGCGTCGCATCCCAAAAAGGTCACGTTTAACTCTGGGGCGTTTAAGACATCTATTTTGATATAAAAATAATTCCAACAGTTTTCTCTGGATTGAATATAGTAAGCCTTGCTGGCGACGTCGTCCAAAACCTGATAGGAATTCGTCTCACCGCTGTAGCTTAAGCCTGCCACCCCGGCTCCGCCGACCTCGCGCACGTCGCAGATCTCTCCCACATCATAAAAACGCTGGAAGTTTATATGTCCGGAAAGCAGCATGGCCGTGACAGACAATGCGAAAATAACGCCAAAAAGACCATATGCCGCCAACCGAAACAATCCGCGGCTTACCCTTCGCTCTGTTTTTCTTTTTCTGCTGATCATCCTTGTTCTCCATTTTCTGCATAAACTTCCCACTTTTCCTATATTACCACATAATGCCTTATTTTAAAAACATTTTTCAAATTTTCTCTAATGATATCTTTTGAAATAAGCCGAATTGGGATGAAACGAAGAAAAATAATAGATATTTCTTACGAAATGCAGTATAATAATCTGAAAGAAGGGAGAATGACGTCATGAAAAAACGCTTTCTAATAGGAATGCCAGCGCTTCTTGTCCTGTCTATGCTCTGGCTTTCTTCCAATATTTTTGCAAAAACAGTTTCTGTCGCATCTTATGGAGCCGACGGCTCGGATGCAGAAAGCGACCATCTTGCATTTCAAAAGGCATTGGACGAGCCTGTGTCAGCCACAGATCCTTTGGTTGTTGAAGTCCCTGCGGGAAACTATTACTTTGACCGCACCATCTTCATTCATTCCTACACCACGTTAAAGCTTGAGGACGGCGCCTCATTAATCCGCAGCCAAGAAGGCATGAACCGCAATTTAATCCGCAATGCCGATTCTTCCAATCAAAGCGACACAATTGGCGGCTACAATTTATCCACAAATATTACCATTACCTGCGACACGCCCGGAGGGGCGCTCCTTGACGGCGGCAGCGGATTTACCGCTTCCAACAAAGGGGCGAACCTGGTAAACATCGGCCATGCCCGCAATGTCTCCATCTCCAACCTCAATCTAAAGCGCTGCTATGGAGGCCATTTAATTGAGTTTGCCGGCGTAAAAGATTCCGTCATTTCAAATTGCTCTTTTTCGGAATTTACCCGCCAAACCCATATGCAGGATAAGAACAACAGCGAGGCGGTGCAGCTTGATATCTGTTATAATGCAGGCGACGACAAATGGACGGCGGCCTTTTTATCAGACGGCACGCCCTGCAGCAATATTGTGATTTCCGGCAACTCCTTTACAAATTATGCCCGTGGGGTCGGGAACCACCATACCCTCGCCAACCACCACAACACAAAGATTTCCATTAAAAACAACACCTTCACCTGCGGCTCTTTTGCCTCAAAGCAGGCGATCTTAATGTATGGCTTTGATGACAGCGAAGTCAGCAACAATACCATTTCCGGAAATTACACGATCGGAATCCAGGCGGTCGGCTGCAAAGGAACGTCGATTCATTCCAATAAGATATCCTCCTGCCTTGGCAACGGCATTTACATCCAAAATTCCGTCCTGCCTTCGGTTTCCCAAAACCAAGTCCTTTTTCCCGGGCATAATGGAATCACCGTAGATCAGGACGCCAACGACAGCCATTTAAAATTAATCAACTCCTCCATCACAAATCTGAATTCCAACGTCATTCAGTCTCCGGGATCCGGTGGAAATTACAATGGCATAACGGTCAGCGGCGCAAATGCAAGCGTACAGTCGATCGCCTACAATGCGGTCACTTCCCCCATTCAAAGCGGGATCGTCATAAAAAACGGAGCCGTCGCCACAAATATCACGGCGAATAAGATTGACTCCGCGTCAAGACAGGGAATCAACATAAGCAAAGCCGGCGGCATAGGGTCAATCAGCAAAAATACCGTCACTAATCCAAAATGGCATGGAATCCAAATCAACATTGGGACGGTCGGGACGGTCTCTCAAAACGCAGTAGCAAATGCAGGCCTGCATGGAATCCAGATTTCCGCCTCCAGGGTCAGCTCCGTCACAAACAACAATATTACCAATACAAGCCGCCAGGGAATTTCCATTACAGAAAAATCAAGCGTCGCCAACCTGACAAGCAACGCCATCTCCACTGTAAAATTAAACGGCGTCTACATCTCGGATGAAGGCACCTACGTCACAAATGTAATGAAAAACGCCATTTCTTTGGCAAGCCAGCATGGCATATCTGTCGCGAAAGCAAAAGTCAGCCGAATACAAGGCAACCAAATCAAAAATGCAGGAGCACAGGGAATTTCCCTGACTTCCTCAAACGTGACTGACCTTTTAAGCAATCGGATTGATACGGTTTCCTTAAGCGGCATTTACGCAGCTTCGAAATCCACAGTAAAGAACATCGCTAAAAATTCGATTGTAAACGCAAAAAATTGCGGCATTTGCATATCCGACAAAAAAACAGCCGTCACAAAAATCAGAAAAAATAAAATCAACAGCGCGCAGCAGCAGTGCATTTACAGCAGATTTGGAGCGAAGGTAAAATCCATTGAGTCAAATATCATGACAAATGTGAACCTGTCCTATCCGCAGATTCAACTTATGAATCAAAATAAAAAAAGCTTTTTCATTTACCCGAACAAAATAAAGTCAAGCACCGTCAAATTCATTGGGAGCGCTTCGAAGTTCCTCAAAGTCAAGCTGAAAATCGGCAAAAAAACATATAAGTTCACAGTAAATGGGAAAAAGCCTTTTAAACAAATACTTAGGGACAAAAAAACCAACGCCAAGGGCTATAAATCCGGCTCCACATACAAGCTGACCTGCACAGATAAGCAAAAAAACACCATGACGGCGATCATGACCGTAAAATAAAGGGGAGGGTGCCGCCTTGCTCATTCGTCTGAAAGACGAAACCCGCTATACTCCCCTAAATCCATTAAGACGATGGCGTGGCTGGTCCTGCGCTCACTCACAGGAATCATCTGCATATAATCTCCATACAGGTACGTAAGGTACTTGTCATATTCTTTTGGCACAGGAAACCGATATCCTTCAAAATCCACGAGAATGGCTTCTCCTAGCCATTCTTTTGGGAAGGTTCCCCTACGGATGTTCCGTCCCATGCCGTCATAGAGATACGCGGATTTTTTGCTGCGCGCAAACAACGTAAGGCATCGCCGCTGCATCCATTCCAGAAACGGCATAGGAAGGATCCTTTTTAACACAGTTCCAGCCTTACATAAATACGGATGCGTCCCGCCCGTCTTAATGGGGGTGTTCCCCCACTTATGAAACACCAGAGAGCGGCTCATGATCGTCGCAAAGATATGCAGCTTCTGCGCCAACGGATGATTCGCAGTCTGATCGTGGCAAAGCACGTCAAAGAAAATTCCGTTATGCATATCCAAAAGCCTAGACGTAAATTTTGTGGCAAAGATTGTGTCATTGATTCGGATTTTTGCAAAAACGCCATGATTTCTCCGTTCTGTCCATGGAGTCTGAAAAAACAGGTTCTCCGGCAATTCTGACTGCACCACGCGGCAGAACTTATCATAGTCTTCCCGAAGCATCATCACATCCGCGTCGTCATCCCATGGAATAAACCCGCCATGCCGAATCGCCCCGAGCAGCGTGCCTCCCGCCAGGAAATACTGAATGCCGTGCTTTTTGCAGATCCGGTCAATTTCCAGTAAAAACGACAATAAAATCTGCTGTACGCAGGTCAGCTTGCCCTCATAGGTGTCATTGAAAATAAATGTGCCGCCGTCCTCCTGCATACTCTTGATCTTTAAGATCAACAGATCCTCCATCGTCACAGCCGGCGCCCATCCATAATAACGAAGCTTCGCGTCTGAAATGGCCGCTGCGCGTATTTCTGGAGCCTGCCCGTCTTGCGGGGATTTTAGCCTGATGTCGGCCTGATTGGGAAACGCATGATACAGCAGCTCCGTCAGCTCACCCGTGCTTACCGTAGCCTGATTTCCCGCGGCATTGTATACTTTTCCGGCCGGCGCCCCTTCCATGGCAAACAGCAACGCCGTCAACAAATCATTGATATAAATATAGGAGCTTTTATATCTGCTTCGGCAAAGCTCAAGCGGCTCCCCTTTTAAGACGGCGGTTAGAATGCGCGTCAGAACATCCTCCTGGCACATGATCCTCGCGCCTATTAAAATGGCCGACCTTAAAATCGTCCTGACAAAGCCATGCTGCTTGGCATAGGCGCTGCACAGCGCCTCAATGGAGCGAATCAAGGCTGTGTCAGGAAGATTGAGAAGCCCCTCCTTGGGAGGGAGCTGCTCATATTCCGACATGACCATCGCCGTGTCAGAATAACCATAGGCGCGGTAATCCGACAGCAAAATCATCCGCCGCATCGAAATCGCGGAAAGCGTGCGCAATACCTTGTCCGCAAATGCAATTTCCTGTGTCCACTGCGCGATGTCATCTCCTATTTTCTGATTGCACATTCCCGTATAGACGACATAATCTGCTGTCTTGACGGTGCAGTCATCCAAGGAGGCGACCGTCAGGTCTTCTCTTTGGGAAATAAACTCCGTCGGAAAAAGCTTCGGTTCAGGAGACAGCAGCGTGACATGGACGCCCTTCGGCCCTGTTTTTAATGCGTCATTTAACGCAAGCATGGAATATGCGACGGCCCGGGTTACGTCATTTCCCTTTCCCGCAACCACAATTTCGGCGCCGTCCAGCATGGCGTAACAAGGATATTGCTTGATTCTGGAGGCCGCCTGCGCCCAATCCAATTCAAATTCGTCTAAAAGATCGCGCAGCTTCATAATCGCCCTTCCTCAAGAACCTGCACAGAACGGCGGATCCCTTCTTTTAAATCTACTTGCGCCTTCCAGCCTAAGCCTTCCAACTTTGCGCTGTCTAAAATTTCCGGCGTGGCCGAAAAATGGGACGCCGCCGGCTCCGCCTCATCTTCTGGATTGGAAAAGATCAGGGAGAGGCTTCTTTCCGGAAAAACCTCTGTCGCCGCCCTGGCGAAATTTCGGATGGTGACATTGGAATTTCTGTCTGCGATATTATAAGGCGTGACGTCCTCTCCTTCCAGCAAAATCTTAAAAAGCGCCGACGCAGCGTCGCTTACGTAGCAAAACGAGCGATACGCCGCCCCGTTGCTTTTGAGCAGGATATCCTGCCCCAAAACCACATTTGCAAGAAACTGCGCCCATACGCGGTCGTCATCCATTGACGCAGGGCCGTAAATATAGCTTGGCCGCGCTATCTTCACGGAAATGCCATGCTGCTTATGGTAACAGGCGCAAAGCGTCTCCGCCGCCCGTTTCCCCGTCGCGTAGCAGTTTCGATACGAAGTGTGGTCTAAATAGCCTACGCTCTCTTCTTTTAAGGCCAGAGAGCCGTCCTGCACCTTTCCATACACCTTTAGGCTGGACAGGAACAAAACGCCTTTGCTCCCCGCCTTTCTTGCATACTCTAAGACATTTCCCGTCCCCATCAGATTTGCGTTGATCGTGCCGACCGGATCGTTCTCAAAGTGCCATGCGCTCGCCTGGCTTGCCGCGTGTATCACATAATCGGCTTTTTCAGGAATCGCAATTTCCGTGCATACATCCTGATTCAGCAGCGAAAAATCCTCCCGCTCCAACAGCGCCCCAAATTTTTCCTCCGCCCGCTTTGCATTCCGCACAAGCCCGATCACCCTTACCTTTGACGCAAAACGGTCATTGCGGTCTAACAGCGATAAAATCAGGTAATAGGGAATAAACCCGCCCGCCCCGGTGATTAACACCGTGGCGCCCTGCATCTTCTCCCATGCCGCGTCCGACTGCGCAATGGCGCAGATATCCGCATAGACAAGGCTTGAGATCTGTTCCTTCACTTTATATTCCATACTTCATTACCTCCGTTGCAAACTCTTTGTAATGCCGATAATAAAAATAAGCGCGGAGCGTCTCTAGATCCTCCGGCGTCGTCACTTTGATATTGTTGCGCTCACCCATATATAAATGCACGCTTTCCCCCAATTCAATAAACAGCTCACTGGAGGATACGGGATTCCTGATATTTCTCTTCTCCGCCTCCCGGTGCGCCCAGAGGATCCTCTCCATGGTATATCCCTGCGGCGCCTGCGTAATGAACATCGAGCTCCTTTTGTAGCTTTTGCTGCATTCCTCTCCATCCTCGCTGTATAGAAGCGAATCAATGCTAGGCGTCACAGGGACTGCCGACTGATATTGCTCAGTAAGCGAAATGCAGTCGGAAATCAGCTTTTCAGACAGCATCGGCCGTACCCCGTCGCAGATTAAAATAATGTCCTTTGGCCCTGAATATTCTGCCACGCGCAAAACCCCATTGTGAATGGACTGATAGCCCGTGTCCCCTCCTTTGATGACGGCTACCGTCTTTTTTATGCCATAGCGCGCAATTTGACGGTTCAGCTCCTCAATCCAGTCTTCTTTGCACGCAATGACGATCTTATCTACATCAGGATGCTTTTCAAAATGCTCGATTGTGCGGATGATAATAGATTTTCCCTCTACCTCCAGAAATTGCTTCGGGATATCCATAGACTGCATCCTGCTGCCGGATCCTCCTGCAAACAGCATTGCTGATACCATATCCGAACCTCCTTTTTCACGGCTGTATGCCCTATGCCTAATTTGTAGCTTCTCCCTGCCGCATCCATTCCAGGATGCGTTCCGTCGCATGGCCGTCGCACCGGCCCATATATGTGCGGTAAAACTTGTCCATTTCCCAAGGGTCAAAAGACGCGCAGGCTTCTTCTACCGCGCGTCCCAATTCTTCTTTCTCTCGAACCGTCACAGCGGGGATTTCCTCAAAATCAATATAAGAGCCGCGCGTTTCCATAAATTCCTCCAAGTCCGGCACATACAGCACCAGCGGCTTTTTTTGAATGCTATAGTCAAACAGCGTTGAGGAATAATCCGTAATAAGGCAGTCAATTACAGGAAACAATTCCTCCGCCGCCAGATCGGTGGTGGACTGCCTGCACTTTGCATCCGCATGGGGATGCGCCTTAAGCAGCACATGCCACCCTTCCCCCAATTGCCGTTCTAAGAGATGCAACATATCCGTATCCACCCTCCTTGGGGCGTTCGCCTTGCCCCGAAAGGTGGGCGCGTAAAGAACGGTCTTTTTCCCCTGCGCCTCGGGGTGCCTTTGCCGAAACTTTTCTTGGCAGGACGTTACATATGATTCTTTAAAGTAACAGTCTGTCCGGCTGACCCCCAGCTCCGCCACGACGCCGTCCGGCTGGCGCATGGCGCGCCGATACACCGGATTGCAAATTGCGGCGCTTGTAGTAATCAGGTCATAATTGGCAAATACATTCCCTTTATAATAGGAAGGGATGTCATCCGGCGTATCGTAGGCATACTTCTTTAAGATCCCTCCGGCATGCCATAGCTGTATCACCTTTGTCCTTGGATTCTTTCGGCAAGACGCCACCGGAAGGAAATTATCGCAAAGGACGACATAATGGGCTTTGGCATACAGCTTCATGAAACGGGCCATCACAAAGGCCAGGCGCAGAAAGCCCATTTTTTGGAAATCCACAATAAAATCCTCTGTCCGATAGCCTGCGGACTCCACCGCCAAATGCAATTCAAGCATACTGACCGGAAGCTCTGTGTGATGGGCGTCCGCAAACACCACAAGCCGATCCTCCATTTTTTGCCGGCAATTGATACGGTAGACAAACGGCAGGGCGACAGCCTGCACCGCCATTTTCAGAAATTGCCTTAAGACATAAGATTTACCCAAATTGCCCTCCCATACCATTTTTTTACACAAAACATCTGTTTTTCATTATATCCTATTCCTTTTCTGCACGCAACTTTTTCCCAGTAAAATATATTGAATTTTATCGAAAAACCATGTATGATGAATGGATAGGATTTTGATTTCACTACAATATATTTACGAGGAGCCACACATGATTTCTTTTCTCATTTTATACAATGACCGTTATCAGACCATCGACAAAACACTGGAAAGCTTATCTGGCCTGAAAGATCTTTCCTTTGAATGTTATCTCATAAATACGACAGGCATCCATCTTGAAATTGCAGACTCGCTGCGCCCCCATTTCATGGAATATTCTGATTCGCCAGCCGGCCAAAACGGATTTTCCTGCCTGAATGGAATTCTGGGCCGTCTATCCGGCGAATACGTCCATTTTATGATGGCGGGGCAGACGGTCAGCGGCATCCTCCTGCAATATCTCTCTTCCCCAAAGGGACAGGCGCAGGCCAAGAAAAAATACGCCTTTTTTTATCAATACGATTCATTGAAAAACCGAAAAGGAATCTCCCAAATCAATTTAAGGCATACGCCGTCTCTGATCCCTCACTATTTTTTCAGCGGCTTTTATCCGGCTGAATACGTGAAGGAGCTTTTGTTTGAGACGGAACATCCATATGATGCGGAGCAACTGTTTCTTTTTTCCTATTTGAAAAAACACCCAACCTATGTCTTAATTACAGATCAAATAGCGAATGCCTGCCTTCCATCCAGCTTTGACCTGGATTCATTTCCGGATGCGTCCAACAAAACCTGGTACACAAAAACCATTCGGGAAACCTATCTGCCTTATTTAAAGAAGAATCAGAAGCAGGACGGCAATGTGCCAAAAATTATTCAATATGGCGTATTCTCTCAAATTCTGATGCGTTTTATGCACAATATGAACATAAAAAATAAACGCGTCTTTCAAACGGATGAAGAGCTGGATGAATTCTACCAAGCCTGCTCTGAAGCGTTTCAGCTGATAAGCGACCATGTCCTTTTGAATTTTGGGGGCGCTCCGTTCTTTCTGATGCCGCCCCCATTGGGCGGCCTGCTGCTTCGCATCAAGCATGGAGAAGGCATCTCGCAGACGTATTCCTGCAATCTGAACATGACAAACTTCTTGATTGGCTATCAAGGCAACATGATCTCAAGCGTCAAAGGGCAGCCGATTATGCTCGACGTCATGAATTATGAAGACGGCGTCCTCACGATTGACGCTTCTTATATGATGCTGATGGATCAGGCCCCGGCAAAGATCACCGCAGAATTGGACGGAAAAGAGCTTCCGCTTACGCCGGTCACGCGGTTTGGCCATACCAGCTTTTTTGGAAAAGAAGTGCATCACAATTACGCGTTCCGCATTGCAATTGAAGACGCCAGGCTGCAGCCCGGCTCACATAAGCTGGCTTTCTACTGTCATTTTTTGGGAGAGCGCATTTTACTTCCTCTGTTCGCGGAACGGTTCCCCGGAAGGCTCAACATTAAGCTGGTTGGATCTTACTGGCGGTTTGGCAGGCATATCATCTACACGGACTCGCATCGGGAGGCGTTGTTTATAGAGCCTGCTAAATTCAAGACCGTCTTTAAAAAAGAATTGCGCTACTCGTACGCCCTGTTTAAGACCAGCCCGCGAACCCTTGCCGTCCGCGCCGCTTATTGGCTGACCAGGCCATACTTCTGCCGCAAAAATATTTGGGTCACTTACGACAAGATGTATAAGGGCGGCGATAACGGAGAATATTTCTTCAAATATGTCAAGGCCCAAAAAAGGAAGAACATCACGCCAAAATACATTATCAACAAAAATTACCCTGACGCCGGGCGGCTTCGCAAAGAAGGCTGCCGTCCGCTGTATTTCGGGACGTTAAAGCAGCAATTGTATTTCTTAAACAGCCGTGTCGTCGCGACGACGCACGCAAACATCCCTGTATTCAGCGGCCTGACGCCGCAGGCTTTTAATCTCTTAAGGGATTTATTTCGCGCGGACGTCGCTTGCATTCAGCATGGACTTTCTGTGCAGCAAATGGAGCATAACCTGAATGCGCAGCATGATAACCTGCGCAAATATTATTTTGCCTCCAAATATGAGATTGAGAATTTATCAAAGCCGCTTTATGGGTATTTGAATCAAGAGGAGGCATTTCGCCTCACAGGAGTGCCCCGATACGACGGCCTAGTCAGCGATGACAGACGCCAGATACTGATTGCCCCGACCTGGCGGGCGTATATTTCCATGCCGGCCAGCATCGGCAATGTGCGCCCTTATTCCGATACATTTAAAAACACGGTATACTATAAGACCTTTCAATCTCTCATCACCAACGAAACGCTGATTGCCGCAGCAAAGCGCGCCGGCTACCGGATCCTGTATCTGCTGCATCCTACGATTACGTCTCAGATTCACGATTTTACGCCGGGGGAATGCGTAGAGGTTCTCTCCCCTGTGGATATCAGCTATGAGCAGCTTTTGACGGAATCCAGCCTAATGGTGACGGATTATTCCGGCGTGCAGTTTGACTTCGCGTATATGCGCAAGCCAATCGTATACTATCACCCGACGCAGCTTCCCCCGCATTATGAGGACGGCGGCTTTTTCTATGACACAATGGGCTTTGGAGAAATTGAGGCTTGCGAGGATACGCTGGTCGATACGCTGTGTGAATATATGGAGCAGAATTGCGTCATGAAAGACAGTTACCGAAAACGGGCAGATGATTTCTTTGCCTATTCTGACCAGGAAAGCTGCAAAAGAATTTTTGACGATTTATATCAATTTTCAAAACGAAAGAAATAAAATGAGCCGCCACTCTGCACGCTTTGTCAAAGCAGATGTGGCGGCTCATCTTAGCGCAATGCCTTTGATGGCCCTAAATCACGACATGAACTCTTCATACTCATCCAGCACCGCATTGGCCTCCCCGATCCTTCTAATCTCGCCGTCGTGCATCCAGATCACGTTTTGACATAAGCTCCGCAAAGAAGCGATGCTATGAGAGACGATCACGACAGTCCTATGGCTTTCATTAATCAAGCTTAACATTTTTTTAAAGCTCTTTTTCTTAAATTTATGATCCCCAACGCTTAGCACTTCGTCAATCAGCATGATATCCGTTTCCAAAATAGCCGTAATGGAAAACGCAAGCTTTGAATACATACCACTTGAATATGTCCTGACAGGCATATCAATAAATCTTCCGATTTGTGCAAATTTGATAATTTCCGGCATCTTTTCCCGGACATAGCTTTCTTCAAATCCAAGCAGCATTCCGCACAGCATAATATTTTCACGCCCTGTCAGCTCCTTTTGAAAGCCCACTCCAATCGCAAGCAGGGAAACGCTATGCCCATGAAGGTCAATCTCCCCTTCATCCGCTGAAAAAATGCCCGCCAACGCTTTCAGCATGGTAGACTTCCCACTCCCGTTTTTCCCAATAATGCCCAAAATAGAGCCTTCCGGAACTTCAAACGAGACGTTTTTCACAGCCTCTACCGTCTGATTCTCCGCTTTCTTAAACTTCAGTAAATTTTTCTTAATGGAATATGCCTTCACCCACTTATATGTGATGCTGACATTCCGCACGCTGATCGCGCTTTTCTTTTCACTCATCAAATCACCTTCACATAACTATTTTCATTTTTGTAGATCAAATGCACTCCATATACGGATATGAGGCAGGAAACAAGGAACCAAAAGCCAATCAAGATAAGCTTTGGCGTATCCCCATATAAAATCACTTTTCGGAAGCTGATGATTAAGTACGCCATCGGATTCCATTCCCCCACCAACGAGCCAATCATCGGGTTTTTCTTTCCGATGCGCTTTTCTATATTATAAAAGATGCCTGTCAGATAAAAAACAAATTTGAGGAGCAAATTGATGATGTTGGATAAGTCATCAATAAATACGCCAAAATGAAGCAATATGCACATTAATCCAAACGACAGAACCCATAGAATCGCCAATAACGGAATCACCAGAAGAATATTTAAGGTAAGAGGCACCCGGTAAATAAACAGCATAATTACGATAATTCCGGAAGAAACCAGCATCTTAAAGCCATTTACATACATTTTAGACAATACCAGTATAAACTTCGGTATATAAACCTTCGACACAATTGCCTTATTCTTTTTCACCATTCGGACGCTGCTGCGTATATTCCTGCTGAAAAAATCCCATACCGTGATGCCGACAAAGATAAAAACGGCAAAATATTTTTCTTTTGCATTAAAAATATAGCCAAAAACGACGGCATAAATCATCATAAAGCACAGCGGCTCCAAAATCCACCAAATCCAATTGAGATAGGAGCTGGCCACCTCTGTCTTAAGCTCTGCTTTCGCAGCATACAGCGCATAGCCATTATGCTTTTTTAGGTCATTCCAAAATCTTACCATTTCCCTTCCTCCAATACAACATGAAGCCTAGATTAAAAGTATATCACATATTTTACCATTTTTCCACTTTTTTCAATGCAGCCGCCCAAAAAACTATTTTGGCGCATAGGTAGGGACCATTTTCTTGACCCAGGCCTGAATGTCCTTCGGCTCGCTCACCACATATTCCTTCAGCTCCTCAAGCTGCTTTAGAAACTGCTCCTCATCCATCTCAATTGGCTTGCCAATATGAATTAACCGGTTCTCAGTATCCTGCAGCCCCTCTTCTTCCATCAGCATCTCCTCATACAGCTTTTCACCGGGGCGCAGCCCTGTAAATGTAATCATAATGTCCTCGTTTGGCTTATGCCCTGACAAAAGGATCAGGTTTTTCGCCAAATCCACAATCTTGACCGGCTCTCCCATATCGAGGATGAAAATCTCTCCTCCCTTTGCATATGCGCCCGCCTGAAGCACCAAAGACACGGCCTCCGGAATCGTCATAAAATAACGGATGATATCTGGGTGCGTCACCGTCACAGGCCCTCCCTGGGCAATCTGACGCTTAAAGAGAGGAATGACGCTGCCGTTGCTGCCAAGCACATTCCCAAACCGCACCGCCACAAATTCCGTTTTGGAACGCTTGTTATATGTCTGAATGATCATTTCACAAATCCGCTTCGTCGCCCCCATAATATTCGTCGGGTTCACCGCCTTATCCGTGGAAATCATCACAAACCGCTTCACATTCCACTGATCCGCCGCCTTCACGACCTTCCATGTGCCAAGCACGTTGTTTTTCACAGCCTCGTTTGGGCTTTCCTCCATCAATGGGACATGCTTGTGCGCCGCCGCATGGTAGACGATGTCCGGCTGATACTGCTGAAAGATCAAGTCAATGCGGCGTGTGTTTCGGACAGACGCCACCAGGGCCACCAGATTCAGATCCGGAAACTTTCGCAATAGCTCCTGTTGAATGTCATATAGGTTATTTTCATAAATGTCCACTACCACCAGCCGCCTTGGCCGATGCGCCGCGATCTGACGGCACAGCTCGCTCCCGATGGAGCCTCCTCCCCCCGTCACAAGCGCCGTCTTTCCAGATACATATTCCATAATCGAATCCAAATCCACCTTCACGGGATCCCGGCCAAGCAAGTCATTGACGTCAATGTCTTTCAAATTGCTGACGCTGACCTCTCCGTTGATGAACTGATAGATTCCCGGCACGCGCTTTAGCTCACATCCGGTCTCCTTACAGATGTCCAGAACCGACTTGATCTCCAACGCGCTCGCCGACGGCATCGCGACAATAATCTCGTCAATACATTTTTCCTTCGCCACCCGGATAATGTCTTCCCTGTCCCCAACAATGCGGATCCCATGAATGTAATTTCCTATCTTCTTCTTGGAATCGTCAATCACGCACACCACGCGAAGATTCACAAACCGGCTGTTGTTAATCTCCTTTATCAAGGCGTTTCCCGCGTCGCCCGCCCCAACAATCATAACCTTCTTCCGGCTCCATAAGTCTGCGTTTATATTAATCAGGGAACGGGCCGCGCGGTATCCATACCGGCTGACAAATACAATGCTTAGCAAAAATATTCCGTACAGGACATAATAGCTGCGCGGCATTGGGGCCTTCATTCCCCCGTGCGTCAGATAGACCAGGCAGGCCGTCACGACAGCGTCTGAGACGCACCCGGCGACAAGGTACATTAACTCCATCGCGCCCGCATACACCCAAAGGCTCGAATACAGACGGAACAGCCAAAAAAACACCAACGTGACTATAATCTCCATAAGAAGGATTTCCCAGGCCATTTCATAGTAGTTATCTGGTATATTGGATATTTGAAAGTCAAAGCGCACTGCCAGCGCAAGAAAGCTGGACGCCACTACAGCGCATATGTCATAACAGACCAAAAAAAATCTGCTGATCCATAACATTTTATTGTTTACTAATTCAGACATCTTTTCTTCTTTCTTCCTTTTATTGTTTACTTCCTATTTTTGACGTTATGCTATGCTTCTTTGAAACGCACGCTTACAAATATGGGGCGGCCAAAAAGGCCTGACGCATGAGGCCGCCTCTACCAATATTTCTTCACCCCATTCACCGCATAGCATAGAAACAGATATGCCGCCCGCCATGCCGGGATTCCCATATGCCGGTACACCCCATACTGCATTTTAGCCGACTTTGCTTTATTTCTGGATTTCCCGCCCGCCGCCATCCTGGACTTAAGCAGCGGCTCGTTGACTCCATACGCTATCTTATATTTCTTCAAAAACTCAAGCCAAAGAATATAGTCTTCATGCAGCTCGTCATGGCGAAAGCAAAACTCCCTTGCGATATCCGTCTTCATAAGGACAGAAGAGCAGGGGATGCAGTTCGTGCGAAGGAGCTTCTGATACGTCGTATGGCCCGGAACAGAGATCACCTTCCCCAAAGGGCTTCCGTCCTCCCGCATCAGCTCACGCCCGGAATATACAAGCAGCGCGTCCTTCTCCCGCATCAAATGAAGCTGCTTTGTAAGCTTGCCCTCCTCCCACCAGTCGTCTGCGTCCAAAAAGGCGACATATTCCCCATGCGCCATATGAAGGCCCACATTCCTGGACTCCGCCGCGCCCAGGTTCACCGGATTCCTATGGCATATGACGCTGCGCGCCTCACCGCATTCTGCCTGACGCGCCAAAAACGCCTCCACTGCCTCCCCCGTTCCGTCGCCTGAGGCGTCGTCAATGACAATTACCTCCAAATCCTCATGGACGTCCTGACGCAACGCCGAGCGCACTGCTTGCGCAATATATGCTTTGCAATTGTATGCGGGCATAATTACCGAAATCATCGTCTTCTCTCCTATTTCTGCAAAGCCGTCTTCTGCGAGCCCTCCACTCCCTCTGACTTCTCTTTTTGGAACAATATCTTTACCGTCAGCACAATCAGCTTTATATCCAGCCAAATAGAATAATTTGAAATATAGCTCAAATCCAGCTTAAGCTTATCGTAAGGAGCCGTATTGTACTGCCCGTACACCTGAGCATAGCCCGTTAAGCCAGCCTTCACCTTGAGCCGGTACGGGAATTCCGGGATTGCCTTCGCGTACTCATTTGTAATCTCCGCCCGCTCCGGCCTTGGCCCCACCAAAGACATCTCTCCCTTTAAGATATTGAACAGCTGAGGCAGCTCGTCAAAATGAAGCCTGCGGATCAGCCTCCCAACCGGAGTGATGCGGCTGTCATGCCGCTTGGCAAGCCTTGCGCCATGCTTTTCAGAATCCACTACCATGCTGCGGAATTTTAAAATCTGAAATTCCCTTCCTCCCATCGTCTGACGGCTCTGGGAATAAAATACCGGCCCGCTGTCATATGCCTTAATCGCCGCAGCAATCAATAGCATGACAGGCGAGGCAAGCAAAATGCCAACAAACGCGAACACGATGTCCATGACCCGCTTCACAAACATTTGACGGTACGTTAAGCCATTATTGCGCAACAGCAAAAGCGGCGTGTCAAACAGGTCAATCTGTTCCGAATGAATGACCATGATATCCGCTATTTTGGGAATGCAGTAGCAGCGGATATCTTTTTCAAAGCAGTATTTTATTAAGAGGTTCCTCTCCTTTGCAGGGATATCCCCAACCAATACTGCGTCAAACTGCAGAATGCGCTCCCAAATCGCGTCCATGCCGGCGCTAAGCGGCATCTTCTCCTTCACCTGGAATTTGTCGCTCCTGGATTTTAGCTTGCGCAAAATCCCATTCGGGCTGACGTCGCCATACACCAACAGCATCTCATGCGGCGGATAGATGATGGCATAAATCCATCGCATAAACACTGCCCAGGCCAGCACGACCGTAAAATCCAGCCCGCTCAAAAGAAACAAAGGCCGGCTGTTCTCTAAAAACTTCCAATCCCCATTGATTAAGGAAAGCTGAAAATACGTCACGGCATTGACGCAAAAAATCGTCAAAACCTGGGAGTACATAATGTCCCATGTTTTCAAATATCCCACCTTCAACGCGCCGAACGCCCTGGAAAACACCAGGATGAACGCCGCATACAGCGCGACAATAGCCCAGTTCCCCCTCCTCCAGTATTCCACCGGCATCAGGCCCTTATAATGGTTGTACCATAACCACGCATAAAACCCTGTCTGAATCAGGACGATCAACAGCTTTGACCAAAACATAATCATGCGCTTGGTTTTTAAAGACGACGATATTTTCATACACATCCCTCTATTTATTCAAAATGCGTTTCAGCCTGTATTTCAGGTCAATCCTGGGCGCAAGCCACTTTGCCGCCGCAAGGCTCATGGAGTCCACGCGGACAGACAACTGCAGCGTTTTTTCCCCTTCCGGCATCTGCTCCAATAATATATTGGGGTCATCCGTGTCAAACAAGTACATATCCTTTTCCATCCTATGCCCGTTGCTGACAAAAGGAAGGAGCTTGCCCTGACCTTGGCCTTCCGCAAAGGAAAGCGCCTCAATCTTTACCGTGCACGCCTCGCTGCCAGGGTCGATGCGCAGCCGCCTTACGTCAGGCGCGACAGGAATTTCAAGCTGAAATGTGCCGTCAAGGGCCTTGCTGCGGTATGTCGCCACATCTGACTCACAAAACCCGTCCCCCCGGTCAAAATACACCTGCAGCGCCTGCCTGCGCCACACGCCGTCGATGACGTGGAGCATACTGCTGACATGATAGGCCGGCTTTCCGTATGCCTGGTAAAGCGAGCGGATCGGCGTATGCCCGTCCAGCACATATGCCTGAAAGGAACGCTCCATTTCCTCATAGGCGGCCAGCTCCTCCTCACAAATCCCGGCCTTTTGGTACAGGCCCGCCGGATTTAAGGCCCTGCGCGCTTCCGTCGTCTCCGCATAATAGCGGATTGTGCGGTACAGGATGAAATTGAGCGGGATTGGGAAAAAGAAGGACCACTCATAG
The DNA here is from genome assembly GCA_947652855.1 of uncultured Roseburia sp. Classification (GTDB taxonomy): domain Bacteria; phylum Bacillota; class Clostridia; order Lachnospirales; family Lachnospiraceae; genus Roseburia_B. Next base: position 20,909 of record CANTEO010000022.1, read on the forward strand.
TCAATTAACGTCCATTCCCCCTTTTCCCCAATCATGATATTGGAAAAAATCATGTCGATGTCCCCTTCCGGGACGGCTGTAAGGCCATCCGGCAGCTTGGGGGCGCCAAACACCGCCTCAAACTCCGCCGTCCGCTCAAATGCCCGCAGGCCCTTGCATGAGCGGATTTCTTCCCATGCCTCAAGCATCCTCTCCACGGCCTTCCCATGCTCCCCGCATCCTATCAGCCGATCCAGCTCCTCCTCCATCGTATGGCCGCTTAAAAACGCAAATTCCGCCGCGTCTCCCCAATCCATGCAGGCATTGACGGAAAAACGGCTGTCCGCATACAAGGCCGCAAGACGCTCCGCTATCTTTTTCAAGTTGAAAATCTGCGGCTGCGACGCCTGACTGTCCGCCGCCTTAATCAAATGGCGCCCTCCGTCCTCCGACGTTGTTACATACGTCCTAATGTTATGCGCCTTTCCCCTGTCGTTGGAAAATTTCACATAAGAAACCGTCTCCCCGCGCTCATTCAAAAACGAAGCTCTCCGATCCCTGCCTGCCACAATCAGATACCCATTCGAAAGCTCTTGAAACTTTCCCCGGGAAAGCGCGGCGTCAAACGCCTTTGCCTCGTCAAACAAAACCAGGCGCTCAGAATCAAAATTTCCAATTGCGTCGATCAATTCCCCTTGCTTGGGCAAAGTGTCATCGGAATAAATGCTCATGGCAAAATAAATGTCCGGGAACGGATAATAAAATTTCTGCCATGCAAAGCCGGCCGCCGCAAGGGCAGAGGACAATTCTTCTTTTGTGCGTCCCGCAGAGCCGCCCAAAGCCTCCACGGAGCCAAAATAGCCGCCCTGGCCGATTCCCTTCGACCCGGCCAGGTACTTTAGCCCATACGCGTTCTCTGCGGCCAGGATCAGCTTTCCCGTCTCCTTTAAGCCGTCAAAACACTGCCTGGCCTCCTGCCAGGTAAGGTTCCCAAGGCTTATGACATAATCATATCCCGCCCCCGGAGGGATCTCACCCGCCGCTCTCACGCAGACAGCCTCGCCCGCCATCTCCCGAAGCTTCCTCGCGATCACGTCGCCCTCTTCTCCCAGATAGCAAACCCGATCCGTCTTTTGCATTGGGATCCATGCGACAATATTGGCCCTTAAGTGAGAAGTTTGAAAAATATCCATGCAAACGCCCTCTTTATTCTACGGTAATCGCCGTATTCATATCGTAATATCCCACCGTGTTTTTGGTGGACACGACCGTTAGGCTGCATACGTCATACAGCCTGTGATATACGGTAAATTCTCCATGGGGATAGCCCGTGCAGCCCAAAGACAGCAGATATTCCCCGCCCTGAAGATCCATATCCTGCTGAAAGGAGATCACCTGCGTGTCCCCGGCTTTCTTCGGCGCAACCTCCACCTTCTCAAACATCGTGTTCGTCCCGCAAAGCTCAATGCCAAGCAGATTCTTAAAGGAAAAGGCAAAAATCGGCTCTGCGATGTCCTCATGGAACCGCACCTTCATCTTCACGGTCATTTTGCTGCCTTTTTCAACGACGTTCGTATAATTGCCCTTATCGTCCACAAACACGAAGTCAATGATTTCCGCTTTTTTGCTTCCGTACTCCAAGACCTCCGGATTGACCGTAAGCGCGCTGCGCCACAACGCCTCACCGCCTTTTTGCTCCCAAAGGGCTTTGCCCTCATTGTCTTCCAATTGGTTCACCAAAACGCGCTTATACAGATCCACCGCCTCTTTTGGCGTCCCCTCAAACAGCTTATGACCTTTATTTAACAGGATGGCCCTGTCGCAGTATTTTGTGATGCTCCCCAAGTCATGGCTGACGAACAGGATCGTCTTGCCCATTTTTTTAAAGTCCTCAAATTTATGGTAGCATTTGGACTGGAAAAACACGTCGCCTACGGAAAGCGCCTCATCGACAATTAAAATCTCCGGGTCAATATTGATGGCGACGGCAAAGGCCAGACGGACAAACATACCGGAAGAATACGTCTTGACTGGCTGGTTTACGAAATCACCGATGTCGGCAAACTCTAAAATATCCGAAAGCCTCCTGTCAATCTCCTCTTTCGTAAAGCCAATCATCGTGCCGTTCAAATAGACGTTTTCGATTCCGGTATATTCCATGTTGAATCCGGCCCCAAGCTCCAAAAGCGCGGAAATCCGCCCATCCACTTTGACGGCGCCGCTGCTTGGGCTTAACACTCCGGTTATAATTTTTAAAATAGTGGACTTTCCTGAGCCGTTTGTCCCGATAATTCCAACGGTTTCACCCTTTTTGATTTGAAAATCCAGGCCCTCCAGCGCAAAATGCTCCCTATAACGCTGCTTCTTTGTCAGGCCAAGCGCATCCTTGAGCCGATCCCGCTGGCGGCTGTACAGGCGGTAAACTTTACTGACATGATCCACTTGAATTGCAATCTCATCCATTTTGAGCGCCCCCTCTTAAAGCACATCCGCGAAATGCGTCCTTAGCTTCCGAAATACATAGTTTCCAAACCACAGGCAAAGCGCCGTGACTGCCCAAAAATACGCCGTCAGGAAAGGCCGATCCCAAATGGCTGTCTTTTGAATCAGCGAATCCCGGTAGCCCTGGACGATATAATACAATGGGTTCAGCTTTAAGATCCGCTTAAACATCGGTCCAATGTTCATTGTGTCAATATTCCACATAATCGGCGTCACCCATACGCCCACCTGCAGCGCAATGCCAATGACCTGGTTTAAGTCACGGAAAAAAACGACAAGCGCGCTTGTCAGGTACGTAAGGCCCGTCACAAACAGGAACAGGCAGGCGGAATAATACAAAATCTGCAATGTGAAGCCATCCGGGAAATAGCCGTAAATCGCAAACAAAAACACCGTAAACGCCACGAAGAACAGATGCACGAAAACCGCGGAGGCCACTTTCACAATCGGCAGGTCTTCAATCTGAAACACGACCTTCTTCACCAAATAGGAATAGTCAAGGAGCGCCCTTGTGCCGCCGCTAAGCGCGTCGTTGAAAAAAAACCATGGCACCATCCCGGCGATTAAATAAAGCACGAACGGCGCCTCCTCGCCCGACGCGGAAACGCCTGTGTCCGGCTTAAAGCCCTTCTCAAATACAAACCAGTAAACCAAAATCGTGACGATTGGCTGCACGAAGGCCCAGAAAATCCCCAGGTAAGAGCCTGCGAACTTCGTCTTAAAGTCATTGACGGAAAGCCGTCCAATCAGCTTCCTGTCTGCCAAAACGTTGATCAGCGACAGGCCCCGCTCCCTTTTCTTTTCCCTTTCCATACGCTTTCCTCTTAATATTTCCTCGTTTCCCATCCAAGGCAGCTTACGCTTTGGATGGACGGTTATTGCAATATTCCTGAATGCCGCCCCACAATTTGTCCTTATCTGACAAAATCAAATCATGCTCATCCATGCCTTCCGGCATCGGCCATTCCACGCCAATCTTAGGATCCTTCCATAACAGCCCGCCCTCGTCATTTGGGTGGTAAAAATCCGTCACCTTATAGCAAAACTGAGCGTCCTCGCTTAAGACAACAAATCCATGGGCGAATCCCTTCGGGATGAAAAACTGCTTTTTGTTTTCCGCGGAAAGCGTCACGCCAAACCACTTCCCAAACGTCTCAGAGCCTTCCCGCAAATCCACCGCCACGTCAAATACCTCGCCGGAAATTACACGCACCAGCTTGTCCTGCGGATAGTTGATTTGAAAATGCAGGCCGCGCAGCACGCCTTTTTTGGAGGACGATTGGTTGTCCTGCACGAACGTGCAGTCAATGCCCGCCTCCTTAAAGTCGTTGTAATTGTAAGTCTCCATAAAATAGCCGCGCTCGTCCCCAAAGACGGCTGGCTCTATCACTTTTAACCCTGCAATCCCATTGCAGTCCGACGTCACTTTTATCTTTCCCATACGTATCCTCCCATTACAGGCCCTGCGCAACCTCCATCAGGTACTGCCCATATTCTGTCTTTAGCAGCGGCTGCGCCAGCCTCTCCAACTGTTCCTTTCCGATAAAGCCGCGTTTATAGGCAATTTCCTCAATGCAGGAAATATAAAGCCCCTGCCGCTTCTGAAACGCAGACACAAAATCAGCCGCCGCAAGCAGCATATCGTGATTTCCCGTGTCCAGCCAGGCGAATCCGCGCCCAAGCGTCTCCACCGACAGCGTCCCGCGCCTTAAGTATTCGTTATTGACGCTCGTAATCTCAATTTCACCCCTTGCGGAAGGCTTCACGCTCTCGGCAATCCGCACGACGTCATTGTCATAGAAATAAAGGCCAGGCACCGCATAATTGGATTTTGGGCGCTCGGGCTTCTCCTCTATGGACAGCGCCCTCCCGCCTTCGTCAAATTCCACAACGCCATATTCCCGGGGATCCCTAACGTAATACCCAAAAATTGTCGCCCCCGGCTCTGTGCCTGTGCGCTTCGCGACGCGGCGCAGGACGTTGGAAAAGCTCTGCCCATAAAAAATATTGTCGCCAAGCACCAAGGCCACCGCGTCCCTGCCAATAAAGTCGGCCCCGATAAGAAACGCGTCCGCAAGCCCCCTCGGCTCCGTCTGAATGGCATAGGAGAAGCTCATCCCAAGCTGCTCACCTGAGCCCAAAAGCTCCTCAAACACCGGCAAGTCCCTGGGCGTTGAGATAATCAGCACTTCCCGGATCCCCGCCAGCATCAGCGTGGACAGCGGGTAATAAATCATCGGCTTGTCATATATTGGCATAATCTGCTTGCTGATGGCCTTCGTCAGCGGATACAGCCGCGTCCCCGCGCCGCCCGCTAAAATAATCCCCTTCATCGCTGCTCCTTCCGTTTCTTCCATGCCGCAAGAACGAAGGCTTGCCTTCACGAAAACTCCTCACCGTGAAGGCAACCCTCCGTCCCGCGCATTTTTAATGATGATACATCTCGTCGTAGTACTTCTGGTAATCTCCGCTTGTCACGCGCTCCATCCATTCCTCATGCTCAAAAAACCAGGCAATCGTCTTTTTGATGCCCTCTTTGAACATCGTCTCCGGCTCCCAACCGATTTCTGCCTTAATTTTATCCGGCGCAATGGCATACCTTCTGTCATGCCCTTTGCGATCCTCCACATACGTGATTAAGTCCTTACTGACAAGCTTTCTTCTCTCATCGCCTTCCGGCAGCATTTCCAGAAGCGTCTCCAAAATAATGTTGATAATTTCTATATTCTGCTTCTCATTATGTCCGCCAATGTTGTAAGTCTCCCCTAACCTGCCCTTTTCCTGCACCATGTCAATTCCCTTCGCATGGTCGTCCACATACAGCCAGTCCCTGACGTTCTTCCCATCGCCGTACACTGGCAGCTTCTTGCCATGGAGGGCGTTATTGATAATCAGCGGAATCAGCTTTTCCGGGAACTGATACGGCCCATAATTGTTGGAGCAATTCGTAATGTTCGCCGGAAAATGGTATGTGTCAATATACGCCTTCACCAAAAAATCAGACGAAGCCTTGCTCGCAGAATAAGGGCTGTGCGGGTCATACGGCGTCGTCTCGTAAAAATAGCCGCCGTCCTCCTCCAGGGAGCCGTACACTTCATCGGTAGACACGTGCAAAAATTTCTTCCCCTCGCGATAAGAGCCGTCCGGCAGCTCCCATGCCTCCCTTGCGCAATTGAGCATCACCGCTGTGCCAAGCACGTTCGTCTTGATAAACACCTCCGGCGAGCGGATGCTTCTGTCCACATGGCTCTCCGCCGCAAAATGCACTACCCGGTCAATGTCATTCTCGCAAAAAATCTTTTGAATGGCCTCTTTATCTGTAATGTCCGCCTTTACAAACGTATAGTTCTCCCTGCCTTCCACTTCCTTTAAGTTTTCCAGATTGCCCGCATAGGTCAAGGCGTCCACATTAATGATGCGAATCTCCCCGCCATATTTGCGGAACATATAATGAATATAGTTAGAACCGATAAAGCCGGCCCCTCCGGTCACCAAATATGTCCTCATAGACAAGCGTTCTCCTTTCCTCTGCCTAAAAACATCCCATGATGCCATCTGGCATTTCACAAAGTATGCCCCTCCGGGCATCCCACGATGCCATTCGGCATTTCACAAAGTATAGCATTTTATGTCAAAAAATACAAGATATGGAATTATATTGCCGCATAACGGCTTTAAGGCCCCTTAAGCCCAGGGCAAACACCATATCGTCAGCAAGCAGCCTGCTGCCCAGGCGCCCTATGGATTTTTATAAAAGGCGCTGCCTTTCGCTGTCATCATCCCTTTACAAAAAGCTTTAAATAGACGCCCGCGGCAAAGTTCCGAAGCTTACGGATGCGCACGCTCCTTCGGATATCCGCGTCAGAAAGCGAAAGCTCGTTTCGGTATTTTTTCAGCAGATGGATATGCTCTTTCACATAGTCGTCCGTCTTATCCCCCGCCATCACTTCGCCCGTATTGGAGTCGTTCCGCACCCGAAAGTAATTGAGCGGCTCATGAATAATATAGACGTCCCCCATGCAGGCCAGCTTTACCCAAAAATCATAGTCCAGGATGTAAGTGTACCAGGGGTCAAACCCGCCCGCGTCCTTAAGGGCGCTTTTACGGAACGTATTTGCAAGCGGCGCGCCAAAGTAATTTTTCACAAACAGGCCCGCCCGCGCAATTTTCCTGCCATCCGTCAGGCCGCTTGCCTTATACCTCTTATAAAATCCCTTCGGCTTCCCATTTAAGTCAAACAGCCTCGTGTCGCTTTCCGCAAGCACAGCGGAGGGATGCTCCAAAAGTGCCTTCACTTCCTGCTCCAAGCAGCTTTTAGAAAGCATATCGTCCGCGCAGATTAATTTGATAAATTCTCCGCTGCATTTGGACAGGCAGTGATTCCAATTTCCTGACATACCCAGATTCTTCTCATTTTTATAGAATTTAATCCTCTCATCTTTGATGCCTTCAATCACCTTGGCCGTATTGTCTTTTGAGTTGTCGTCGCAAATCACGAGCTCCAGGTTCTCGTAGGTCTGGCTTAAGATGGAATCAATCGTTTCCTTGATGTACGCGGCGTTGTTATACGCCGGGATGCATACGCTTACCAGTGGCTTCATGTCCTCTCCCCTTATGCGTTTCCGAAAGCTTCCTTCATATATGCGCCAAGCGCGTCCTTCCAATCCGCCATTCGGAACGAATCGCCCGCCACAAGGCGCAGCATATAATTATCCAGCACAGAATACGCCGGGCGCTTCGCAGGAGAATTGTACTCCTCCGTGGTGACGCGCTTCACCACGGTCTCCTTGCCCGCCATCCGAAAAATCTCTTCCGCAAAATCCGCCCAGCTGCACTGCCCCTCGCACGTCGCATGGTAAGTGCCGTAATTGTCTGTCGGCTCCAGAAAATGGATCATCTTCGCAAGCTCCGCCGCGCTGGTCGGCGAGCCGAACTGGTCGTCCACGACCGAAACCGTGTCATGTTCTTCGGAAAGCCGCAGCATCGTCTTCACGAAATTCTTCCCGTCGCCATAGAGCCAGGCCGTGCGCAGGATAAAATGCTTCGACGAAAATTCCTTCACAAACCGTTCGCCTTCCCATTTTGTCTTCCCATACGCGCTGATTGGGCCAACCTCGTCAAATTCCGTCAACGGCTTTGGAGAAGTCCCCGGAAACACATAATCCGTAGAGACATGAATCAGCTTTGCGCCTGTCATCGACGCCGCGATGCTTAAATTCCTGGCTCCAATCGCATTGATCTGATACGCTAAGTCCCACTGGCTCTCACAAGCGTCCACATTGGTATGGGCGGCGCAATTGATAATGACGTCCGGCCTCTCTAAACGCGTCAGGGCAACGGCCTCATCCACGTCCGTGATGTCTAACGGGACAATGCCCTCTCCCTCCGCTACGTCCGTGCAGACAAACGCCGCCTCATCCGTCCCGTATTCTTTCCTAAGCGCCCTTCCTAACTGCCCGTTGCAGCCAGTGATTAGTATTTTCTTCATGTCATTTTCCTTTCTTTCATAGCATATGGTTCAACAGAAATAAAGCCCTGACTGCCCAGTTGTCAAGCCCGCCCTGACGGTACCAGCGGCGGTCGAACAGAATGGTAAGCCGCCCCGGAAATGTCTCCGCTCCCAATATCGCGTCCACCAACGCATCCTTCTTTGGATCCGAATGATAATAATGCCGAAAGTCTAAAAGCTGCTTTTTTAAGCCGCCATGCCGTTTCTTAAGCTCCCTCGCCTTGGCGCGTACCGTCTCAAAGGCCGAGCCGCTGGCCCCCACTTCATTTTTGCCATGCTGACGGTAATAGATATAGGAATGCTCGTCATACTGCACCGTGCCAAGGTAAGACGCCGCCAGATAGCACCACCAGTCATGGTGAACAACATCCTCAGGCAGCCGCTCCACTAAAATGTCCACAAAGGCACGGTTCATCAGCGCCGTGCAGCCGGAGCATACGCTCTCAATGACGGCATTCCCGAATCCGGGGCTCACATGAGGGTTTTGCTGACGCTCCATCACCTCCAGATTTTCATCCACAAGCGTCTTCGCGCTGCAATAGAGGGCCGGCCCCAAAACGCTCCTTAGCCGCTCCACTGCCTTTTCAATCTTCTCTGGAAGCCAATAGTCGTCCTGATCGCTAAACCCTATGTAAGAAGCCTCCCTGTCGCTTTTTTTCAGCAGCTCAAAAAAACTTCTGTTCACTCCTATATTTTTCCCCTGATAAGCCCGGATATTCGGATGAATTTCCTCATATTCCTTTAAAATGACAAACGTATCGTCGCTTGAGCCGTCGTCGCGGATTAAAATATCCACGTCTGGATAGCTCTGCGCCAAAATGGAGTCAATCTGCTCTCTGATATACTCTTCCCCATTATAGGTTGACATCAAAATCTGCACCTTATTTGCCGGCTCCCTCGGCACGTCGTCCGCAGCCTTTTGGGATTCCTCTGTTGCATTCTTCTGCGATTCGCCACATCCATCACTATTCATTTTCTTTTTAACATCTTCTCCTTTTCTTCCATTTTCATTCATCTTCCTTACGCGCTTTTCGTGTCCTTGGCCGTTTTCTCCTCCAACAGCGCCACTTCCTGCGCCAGCCGCTTAATCTGCTCCGCCTGCCTGGAAACCTTGACTGTCAGCGTAAACAGCAAAAGCAGGGTAAAGCAAAATCCAAAGAAGAACATCATATTGACCGGAAGCTCTATGCCAAGCAAATGCACCAGGCGGTTCATGATCCCGGGAAACAAATCCATCAGCAGCACCGCCGCGCCGACCGTCAGCCAGGAAAGCGCGAACTTAATGTCCAAAGCCTCCCTGCGCACCATATTGCCGATCCAAAGCAGCGCCAGCACAATGACGGCCGCCACAATCACTTGAATTTTCAAACTCATAGGCCCTACCTCCGCATTGCCGCTATTAAAATCGCAAGCGACACCTTAATCATATAATACACGGACTTCCTTGGCGAGATGGAGGAAACGCCTTCTTCCCTCGCGTTCATCTGCACCGGGATCTCGTCCACCCGCTTGCCCTTTTTCAAAATCGCGACCACGCTCTCCGGCTCCGGGTAGTCTTTCGGATAATTCTTTGCGTAAATCTCAATCACGTCCCGTCCCGCCAGGCGCATCCCAGAAGTCGGATCCGTGATTTTCTTCCCTGTGACAAGCCGGATCAGGCCCGTGAAATAACGGATGCCTACCCTTCGAATTCCTGAGGACTGAAACCCTTCTTTTTTGATATACCTCGACCCGATCACCATATCCAGATCCTCACGAATCAGCTTGTCCGCCATGGCGCCTAAGTACTTTGCGTTGTGCTGCCCATCCCCGTCAAACTGCACGGCAATGTCATACCCGTTTCGCCAGGCATAGACATATCCGGTCTGCACCCCGCCGCCAATCCCGAGGTTCACCGGAAGGCTTACAACCCGAAAGCGGTTTTCCTCACACACCCGAAGCGTATCGTCCGTCGAGCAGTCGTTAATCACGATGTAATCAAAATCCGGCGCGTTGCGCTGTACGTCGCGCACCGTTTTCTCTATCCCTCCCTGCTCGTTATAAGCAGGGATAATGACTAGTTTCTTCATAGCACCCTTTCCAATGACATCAAAATTCCATATATGGCCACGCATTGCAGGCAAATTGCGCCAAACATAGAAATTCTGCTAAAATCCTTTTTCGCCGTGACAGGAAACGTTCCAGGCAGCGTCAGGCATAACGGCAGGAGAGGCAAAAAATATCTGCCCTGAATGCCGGAAATCACCGTTGACTCCCTGGGCGTCCAACTGATGAACATTGAGACGAACACCATCCCCACAGACAGCAGGGCGGCCGCCAGGGAGCAAAGCCGGAACGCCCTGCCCTCCGCAAAGGCCGGACGGCACGCCCCATCCTTACGACGCAGCGCAGAAAGCGCCATCAGAAGCAGCATCCCATAGACCGCAAGCCTTGAGACATACACATCCAGCCATCCAAGCTTCGTCCCAAGCATCGTCTCAAGCATCTCATCTCCATTCAAAAACACGGTTCGGACAGACAGGAGCACAAATTCCATTGGATTAGACAAAAACCCGGAAAGGCCGTAGGACTCCCCCGCCAGGTAGGATTTCGCCGTCTGCTCCGCCGTAGGGGCCGCCACAAACAAGATATTGCTTAATGTGACGGACAGAAACGCCGCAATAGAGACCGCCGCCATCGCCCCCACAAACGCCCATTTCTTTTTGGATGAGGAAAACCGCCCCACAGGAAGAAACAGCGTCAGCAGGCACAGCGGAAGGTATGTGCCGCCCTTGCTGATAGAAAGCACGGCTATGCAGCAGGCATACAGCACCGCCTGCCATTTTTTGATTTTCCCTTCCTGCGCAAAGAGCCCGAACAAAACGGCGAAATACAAAAATGCCAATTCAATGACAGTGGCGTCATAGGAATAGGAGCAGCACTGCTGCACCGTCATTGGCAGAAGGGCCATCAAAAACGCAGCCGTCTTATATACAGGCATCAGGCGGATAAACCAGTACATCGTAAGCAGATAAACGCCGATCGCAAAAATTCTGCCCAAATAGATGACCAGCAGCCCATTCAGGCCAAGCAGGCGCCCAAGCGCAATCCCCACGATGCCTGGCAGATAGGTGGCCGCCGGGGCCCTTGTGTTGGAAAAATGAATTTCCGCAACGCCGTCCTCCCTGCCTCTTTTTAATATGGTTTCTTTTATCGTATCATATTCCAAAAGCGAGGGCGTCGTCTGAAACTTCTGCATGGCGTGAAAATCCTCCTGATCCATGCAAAGCGTGTCCTCCCCCGCCCCTCCTTTTCCCATCAGAATATTGGAATAATGATATGCCTGCTTAAAATGCGCCTCTTCGTCCGGCGCCGCCAGAGGCGGGAGCAAAAGCAGGTAAAGCACGGCAATCAACGAGCCGCCAAATAAAAAGACCGATTCCGCCTTTGCGCGAAAGACCGCAATCGCCAGGTAAGATCCAAGCAAAAGGACATAAATGAGCAAAGCCCCAAACACGCCCCAAGCCTTCCAATAAAGGAACTGCCTGTCTGCCGTCTGAATATTGAACGTCCCGTCATGCTCCTTTCCATTGACGGTAAGGGCCGTCCCTTCTGCGCGCTCCTTCGTATAGCCAATGGAAAGCCCAAGCTCCGCGCGGATCTGCTCTGCATCCAGCACAATCGTAAGCTTCTTTCCAGCCCATCCCGTCTGCGTTCCTGGAAAAGACGCCACTAGGTTTTGGCCGTCATCCATGGCATAGACCGGGTAATCCGCGCGCATCAGGGAGACGCCGTCCCCGTCCAATATGTCCAAATGAAGCACGCCAAGGTCAAGATCCTTGTCTTCCACATATTCCTTCCGCAAATCTTCATTCAAGGAGACTTCCATGCCTACGCTAAGCAGCTCATCCTGTGGATATAAAAATGACTGCTCAATATGATCTCCTTCCATAAGCGCATAGCTTAGCCCTTTTTCGGCCTCCACTTGCGTGTGGGCGCGCGGAAGGACCATGCGCGTCACAATCGTCGTCTTATATGCAAGGAAAGCGGCTATCATGTACAATACCGTCAAAACCGCAATTTCCACCTGGTTTTTCCTGCTTAGTTTCCGCATAAACACAGAAATCCCCCTACTCGCCAAAGCCTTCTTCAATCATTTTCACCAATGTGGCAAGCGCCTCTTCCTCATCCTCCCCGCTGCACACCAGCTCAATCTCGTCCCCTGACTTGATGCAGGCGCCAAGGACGCTTAGCACGCTTTTGGCGTTTGCCGTGTTCCCCCTGTAATTAAACGTAATCAGAGATTTATAGTTCATCGCCTCTTTGCAGAGGATCCCCGCCGGGCGCAAATGCAGGCCCGTCGGGTTCTTTATCGTGACTTTCCTTTTTACCATAGATGATTCCTCCCTGCCTAAAGCATGATGTCCGTAATCAATTTCGCCAGCTTCTGCGCCTCTCTCTCAATCACATCCTGATCCTTCCCCTCAATCATCACACGCACCATCGGCTCTGTGCCGGACGGCCGGATCAACACCCTGCCCTCTCCGTTGAATTTCCCTTCCAGCTCCTTCACCGCGTCCGCAATTTCCGCATAATCCATATAATGCTCTTTTTTGTGATTGGGAACCTTGGCATTTACCAGAGCCTGCGGCAGCACTTCCATAATGCCCGAAAGCTCTGACAGCCTCTTTCCAGTGTCAACCATGACGGACAGCAGATGCAGCGCGCTCAAAAGCCCATCCCCGGTGGTAATGTCGTCCAAAAAGATAATATGCCCCGACTGCTCGCCGCCCAGATTGTATCCATGCTCCCGCATATGCTCCAGGACATACCGGTCGCCCACCTTCGTCTTTTCCAAATGAATGCCTTCGCGCTCTCCCATCAGCGTAAACCCAAGGTTGCTCATGACTGTGACGACAACCGTATCCTTCTTCAGCATCCCCTTCGACTTCATATGGTTTCCGATAATCGCCATAATCTGGTCGCCGTCCACCATATTGCCCATCTCATCCACAGCCAGCATCCGATCCGCGTCCCCGTCAAAGGCAATCCCAATATCCGCCTTCTCATAAACGACGCGGGCCTTAAGCTCTTCCATATGCGTCGATCCGCAGTTCGCATTGATGTTCGTCCCGTCCGGCCGCACATGGATCGCCACAAGGCTCGCCCCCAAATCCTTTAGCGCCTTCACAGAAGTGTAATGAGAGGCCCCTTCTGCGCAGTCAACGACAATTTTTAGAGTCGAGAGGTCAACCGCGGCTTTTTTCTTGATGAAAGAAATGTATTCTTCTTTGATGTCCAGCCGATACTCAATCCTGCCCACGGCAGAGCCTGTCAAAATCGGCACGTCCTTCATGTCCGTTTTAATCAATTCCTCAATCTCGTCCTCCAATTGGTCAGAAAGCTTATAGCCCTCCCCATTGAAAAACTTAATCCCGTTAAACTCCATCGGGTTATGCGACGCTGAAATCACGACGCCCGCGTCCACCTTATGCTTTCTGGTAAGGTAAGCGATCGCCGGCGTCGGGACGACTCCCGCGAAAATCGCGTTCGCGCCAACCGAGCAAATCCCGGCCATCAGCGCGTTCGCCAGCATCCCCCCTGAAATCCTTGTATCGCAGCCTACAATAATCGTAGGCTGATGCGCCTGCTCCTTCGTAAGCACATAGGCTCCCGCCTGACCCAATTTCATCGCCAGCTCAATTGTAAGCTCTGTCCCCGCCACGCCGCGCACGCCGTCTGTGCCAAACATTCTTCCCATCGCAATCTCCTCCATTCTTATTCGATTCCAAGCAGCCGTCTGTCCTCCGGCTTTTCTGTCACCAAATTCGACCAGGCCCCGCCTATAGGCCCCGAAACCCCTGTGCCGCTTAAGCCGCCCGCCGAATCTGTATCACCAGCTCCGCTTTGGCTGCCCCCGTTTCCTGACCCGCCGGACGTCCCCGAACCGCTTTCTCCCTCATCCGGCTCTTCGCTGCCGCCGGAATCCTCTTCCTGATCCTCATCCGCCAACACAATATTCACTGTGACCGTCGCATTCCTGACCTGGTTGAATTTACTGTCTAAATTCAGCTCCAAGCTTACCGTATGCTCCCCTTCCGTCATTCCCGCGACGTCTATGCTCCCTGTCAGCGTCTCTGCGTCAAGCTTCTCCAAATCTGACGGAAGGCCCTCCAATTCCACCTTCACCTCATTCGCCAAAAACTTCGCATGGTATTTGAACCCTAAATTCTTAACCGTGATATTTGCCGTCGGCATCTTAAACTGCCTCTGCTCATGCCGCTCAATCTTCACCACGACAGACACTTTCGCCTGGCTGCTGTCAACCAAAGAGACCCCGCTTGGCAGATAGGAGGAGATGTCAACCTCTTTCTCAATATTATCCGTGGCATTCGTCAAATCCAAAACTTCCTTCGGAACCGTAATGTCATTCACCGTATTAAGCACGGCGGACATCCCTTTTACAAGCACCGTCTGTGGATGATATTCTATGCCGACATATTCATACCCGTCTCCAAGCGTCCCTGTCGTCTGGAAATTCAAGGCCACTTCCTTCGTGTCCAGCACCTTCACGGAAACCATGACATTTTGTATATTGTATGTCAAATCTTTTGTATCCACTTCATTTCCGTCCTTGTCATACAAAACAGGGATCACGCTGTCCGTAATGTCCTGCGACATCCCTTCCACATTGACTGTCGCGGCGACTTTCTCAATCCTTTCAATTACAGACGCCGGCCCCATGACGCGGAGCAGGGTTGGAGATACGCTCGTCTCTCCCAAATCATGCTGATCTGCGACCTTCCCCTCCGTCTCCACCGAGATGACAAATGGCTTGGAGACCAAATCCTCCACTTTAAGCTCTAAATAATAAATCTTGCTGGATACCGTCACATATCCCCCATAACGCTGCGGCGTAATCTCAACCGGAACCCGCTCCAGGTTCTCAATCAGCTCCAGATCCGCAGTCGCCTTAAAGTCGGAATTGCTCATGCGCTCCAGATAAGAGCGCTTTCCGCTGACCTTAAACGTAATTGTGCTGCTGTTATTGATGATTTCATAATACTTTCCAATGCCCGTCAAATAATCGCTGTTTTCCACGCCTACCGTCACCGTAAAAGACTTCGTCGTCGTCGGGTCGTCAATATTGACCACCGCAAGCCACAGGACGCTGGCGAACACCACCGCAAGAATTTTCAGGCCGAAGTTATTTGTGATCCGCTTTACGATCTGTCTTAACATTTTTCAGCCTCCTTTTCAGTAAGCCTATCCGCCTGGTGTCCGGCTCCAGCTTCTGCAGCGTCATAAGCTGCTTTCTTAACCCTTCCTGATCCAGACCGCGGGTCAGCCTGCCTTCACGCGCAATGGATATCCCTCCCGTCTCCTCCGAGACAATAATCGTAAGGGAATCTGTGACCTCGCTGATGCCCACCGCCGCGCGATGCCTGGTGCCAAGCTCTTTGCTTAGCTGCATATTGTCGGACAGCGGCAAATAGCAGGTGGCGGAAACAACGCGGTTTCCCCGCACAATGATTGCCCCATCGTGCAGCGGCGTGTTTTTTTCAAATATATTAATCAAAAGCTGATTCGTCAGGATCGCGTCTACGGCAATCCCGGTCCGCTCATATTCCGAAAGCTCTATGGCGTCCTCAATGACGATCAACGCGCCTGTCTTGACTTTTCCCATCTCCACGCAGGCCCGAACCAGCTCATTGACCGTCTTTTCACTGATCGCCTGCGCCTCCTCTTTCCCAAAATCAATGGATGCGATGCCAAGCAGAAAATTCTTCCTGCCCAATTGCTCAAGCGCCCTCCTTAGCTCTGGCTGAAAAATGATGATCAGCGCAATCACGCCGACATTAATCGTCTTTTCCACCAGCCAAAGGATCGTGTTCATCTGAAACAGCGCGGCAATCAGCACAAACACCAGTATTACCATCAGCCCTTTGAACAGCGCCCACGCCCTTGTGCTCTTGATCCAAAGCAGGATTGTATAGAATAAGAACGCAATGATTACAATCTCCACAACATCAATGGCATTCACCACCGGCAAATCCACCCATGTCAGATATTTGTCTTTAAATATAGTGATCATCGACAGGATATGCTCCATACGATCCACTCCCTTTCCACGATGCTGCGCCCAACGCATATCCGATAACGGCTGCCGCTTAGCCTTCGTCTTCCCTGAAACGGAATCCTTGTTCAGATACGCCCCTGTTCATGCCGGTCAGTCGTCCCTCGCCCTCCTGCCTCTTGACGCCTGACTCCTCTTTGAACGGCCCCCGCCCCTGGCGGGAAATGTCTTCACCTGCTTTTCCTTCTCCGCGACATACATCTTGGGGACGGCCTTGACATAGTAATAGTATTCATCATCTTCAAACTGCACGCGCTCCGTCCTCGTGTAGTCCAGATGAAAAAAGAAAAACTCCAGCACAAAGGCGACCGCCAAAGACATCAGGGAGCCAATCACAAGGCCAACGACCTTCTCGGAAATCCCAAGCATGACATATCCTGCGAACAGCACGATGAAATTCACAAGGCCCCCAATGATAATCGCCGCTGTCCACGCATAGTCTATGGAAAGGCTGCGGATCAGCAGCACCACGGCAAAAACCACCAAAAACGTCAGGATCACCAGATACATCTCTTTGTTTCCTATCAATTGATTGAGAGCCGCCGTAATCTTCGTGACCGCTCCGTCGCTGCCGCCCCGGCCGCTTAAAGCGAGGGCATTCTGCTTTACGCCGTCCAAAAAATACCAGGCGACGACACCGCAGATAAACGAAATCGCAGACGGGACGTTTCCCATTAAGCTCACGGCGATCGGCATCACCGGGCCCAAGTTAAAATGCAGGCATACCGGCATCAAAAGGGTATAGATGCCGTTTTTAGGGGAAAACCGAAAATACATAAGCCCCATCAGCAAAAATAAAACGAATGCGACTGCCATCACCTCCAGCGACAAGGCATATAAATGCAGCAAAACCGCCGCCGCGGCCAAAAGAACCATGACATTCGCCGGAAGGATCGCGCATACAAGCGAGACTGCCAGGGTCACTGTCAGGGTGTTTGCCCGCTCCATATAACCAATATTTCCATTTATGATGGAAAAAACACATAAGGCCAATATAAATTTAAACAATGGGTTTAAAAAGATGTCGTACTTACTGTATATGCTCTTTATCTTTTCCTTAATCTCCAATAAACTTGTCAAACCTCTTCCCTCCTGCCTTTTGAATCAGAGTTTTGGGGCAACGCCAAGCCTTCACTCCTCTTCACGGTATATCCCGTTCACCTTCTTAAGGTGCATATAATATTTCCTGACCTTAGCCCTGCCTTTTGTGTATTTCACATGATACACGGCATAAGTGACCAGAAGATACGCCGCCATAAACGCCGCATATCCCAAACAAAGCCGTCCCGCTGCCTGACGGAGATCAAAGGCAGAGATCTGATCCGTCAGCCGCTCCACATAGTAAAGGCCCAATACGCCGCAAAGCACCGCAAAGGCAACCGTGCCTGTAATCAGGCTCTTCAAAAGTTCCCTCGCGACATAATCCTTTCGAAAATACTGAATCATCGGCTTGCATTCCTGACCCTCCTTTTGGTCAAAAATCGCCAGCTTCGTCATCTCGCATACGCGCTCCTGGTTTAACATGGCTTCCCCCACATTTATTTTCTGATAAACTGCATACTTTTAGATAGTATAACATATTAAGCGGCATTTGCAAAGTTTTTCCAAATGGTTTCCCAGGACAAACGCATGAATGTTTATTATCTTTATTATACTTCATTGTCAAGTCTT
>CANTEO010000023.1 GCA_947652855.1 uncultured Roseburia sp.
ATTGTGAAAGATTTTTTGTTTTCTAAATAATCGCTGAACATGAGTGCGGGAACAAGTTGGAGCGAATTTGGATTTGACAGCATGGAAACACGAAAGAGCATGCCTTTATGGCGTGAAGGACACGCCAACAATAAGGAAATACTAAGATGCAGCGGTATTGAAAAGGTGTTTGGGAAAGGCGGCAATCAGGTCACTGCTTTAAACGGAGTCAGCCTATCTATTGAGAAAGGCGAGTTTGTCGCGATGGTTGGGGCGTCCGGCTCTGGAAAGTCAACGCTCTTGCATATTCTGGGCAGCGTGGACAAGCCGACACGCGGCTCTGTGACAATAGACGGCGTTGACCTTGGCGGACTAAGCGCTGCGGACGCCGCAATATTCAGACGGAGAAAGGTTGGGCTGATTTATCAGTTTTATAATCTGATTCCCACTCTGACAGCGGAAAAAAACATCCTTATACCGATGCTGCTTGACAAGAGAAAGCCGGATTTGGATTACTTTCAAATGATTGTAACGACATTGGGAATAGAGGACAAGCTGGAAAGCCTGCCTAGCCAGCTATCTGGAGGGCAGCAGCAGCGGGTCGCAATCGCAAGGTCTTTGATTTACCGCCCTGCCATTCTTTTTGCTGATGAGCCGACAGGAAGCCTGGATCAAAAGAATTCAAAGGAACTGATCGACCTTTTGAAGCTGTCAAACCGAAATCTAAAGCAGACGATACTCCTTATTACCCATGATGAAAAAATTGCGTTGGAGGCTGACCGAATCGTGACAATTGAAGACGGGCGGATTGTCAGCGACTATTTCATGGATCCTACTGAAAGGCAGATCGGCATCCCTGTGGAGAAGTGGAGGTGAGCGGCATGTGGAAGGACTACTCGAAAAGCTATTTGAAAAATAACCGGGCATCCAGCCTGTCAATTATGTCGGCCGCTCTGGCCGCTACTATGTTTTTGTCGCTATTATGCAGCATCGCTTATAATTTTTGGGCGTATGACGTGGAACAAATCAAATTGGAGGAAGGCGATTGGCAGGGACGCATTGTCTGCGAAGCGCTAAGCTCCGATGATTTCGCTATAATAGGTCAATTTGCGAATGTAGAAAAAGCAGTCGCAAACGAGGAGTTATCCCAAAAGGATGGAGCCGTGGCGGACATTTATTTTAAGAACGCCAGGACGGCTTACCGTGACATGCCGCTTATTGCAGCGCAGCTTGGGCTAAAGCAAGATGCCATCCAATATAACGCATTGCTCCTCTCCCGCTACTTGATACACGACCCAGAGGATGACGAGCCGCCGATGCTTTTGGCGCTGTATCTGGCGATCCTGATGATTGTGGCCGTGTCGTTAATCTTAATGATCCGAGGCTCCTTTGAACTGTCCATGAATGCCAGAATCCATCAATTTGGCATTTTTTCAAGCATTGGGGCGACGCCAAGGCAAATCAGGGCCTGCCTGCTGCAGGAGGCGGCGGCCTTAAGCATGCTGCCTATGCTGCTTGGCAGCATGATTGGGATTTTCATAAGCTATGGCGCGATAAAAGCCGTCAATTTTTTTGCTTCGGATGTATCTGGACGCCATGAAGCTATTTTTCAGTATCATCCGTCCATCCTTGCGGTTACGCTTTTCATCTCCTTTTTAACCGTAATTTTTTCTGCGTGGATTCCCGCAAGAAAATTGAGCAGGATGACGCCGCTTGAGGCCATCCGAAATACAAGCGGCTTATCGTTAACGAAAACGAGGCATTCCCGGATGTTATCTTATTTTTTTGGCATGACAGGGGAGCTTGCAGGGAATGCGTTAAAAGCCCAAAAGAAAAGCTTACGGATCTCCACATTGTCGCTATTGCTGTCTTTTCTGGGCTTTTCTATCATGATTTGCTTTACTGCCCTTGTAGATATCAGCACCCGATATACTTATTTTGAACGGTATCAGGACGCATGGGATATCATGATAACCCTAAAGGACACAGAGCTGCCTGATTTTGGCTTAACAGATGCATTGCAGGATAGTTCGGGGATACGGGACGCCACGGCATATCAAAAGGCAAACGCAATGACGTTCCTGCCAGAAGAATCACAGAGCGATGAACTGTCATCCCTCGGCGGCCTTGCGTCAGTTGCGGGAACGCCGAAGGCGGATGGGAAGTTTCAGGTGTCCGCGCCGATTGTCGTTTTGGATGACGCCAGCTTTTTAAGCTTCTGCACACAGATTGGGATTACGCCAAGCCTTGATGGCGCAATCGTATGCAATCGGATCTGGGACAGCAATAACAGCAATTTCCGCCATAAAGAATATGTTCCTTTTGTAAGGGCGGATTACCGGACAACAACACTATACAAAAACGGCAAATCCGTAGAGATTCCCATTTTATCTGATACGCAGGCCGCCCCCGCGCTGAGGGAAGAATATGACAATTATGCCCTTGTGCATTTTATCCCGCTTGCTATGTGGAATAAAGCCTTAGGGGAGGTATGTGAGACGGAATCCGACAGCTATATCCGTATTTTTTCAAGCAAAGCCGCAACTCTTGCGGACTTAAACGGCCTGGAACAGGAACTTGCGCGGCTTGTGTCAACGCGGCATGAAATGGAAAGTGAAAACCGAATACAGGAACGATTGTCTAATGACCGCTTAATCCAAGGCATGGTGATGATTTTTGGCGCTTTTTGCGTATTGCTTGCCATGATTGGGATAGCAAATGTCTTTTCCAATACGTTAGGGTTTCTCCGCCAAAGGAAACAGGAATTCGCGAGGTATCTGTCCATTGGCCTGACCCCGCGGGAAATGCAAAAAATGTTCTGCATTGAGGCGCTTGTGATAGCGGGGAAGCCACTTTTGATTACATTGCCGCTTACGGCGCTGTTTGTGCAGTTTGCCGTAACGGCAAGCTATTTAGACCCGATGACGTTCTGGTCGGAAGCCCCGATTCTGCCGATTGTGATATTTGCGGCCGCGATTGCATGGTTTGTCGCGCTTGCCTATTATATTGGCGGAAAGCGTCTCTTGCGGTGCGACTTAAGTGAAGTATTGCAAAATGACGTATTTTAGCAGATATGGCTTGGCGGGCGGCTGACACCTGATTCCATACGGATATGCGGAACAGGAAATCCAGCAAAAGCAGAAAAACCGTGCAGACGCAGGGCATCGCCCTTAACATTTTCTGCGCCTTAGCATACCTTAATAAAAATTGCATTGATTGGAGAGTATTTTTTTCATGAGTTCGTTCCGCTATGATTACGCGGTCATCGGCGGCGATCTGCGCCAGGCGTATTTAATCCCGGAGCTGTTAAGCGAGACGCCCTATGTCTGCCATTATGCCCTCTGCCAGCCGCCTTTAAAAATAGCGTCTGCCACAAGCAGCTTAGAAAACGTCTTAAGCCGCTCCGCATCCATCATCTGCCCTATCCCGCTTAGCAAGGACGGGAGCTTTTTAAACCAATCCTGGGTAAAGGAGCCGATTCCCTTAAGCCATCTGACCTCGCCCCTGAAAAAGGGGCAGCGTTTTTTTGCGGGATGCCTTACCGACAGCGTGTTAAAGGAATTGCGCCAAAAAGGCGTCCTTCCATATGACTTCATGAAAGACGGCGGCCTGTCCCATTTCAATACCATAGCGACGGCGGAAGGCGTCATCTGCGAAGCCATTCAGGCAAGCCCGCAAAATCTGCATCACAGCAAATGCGCCGTCCTGGGCTATGGAAAATGCGGCTTTGCGATTGCATCCGCCTTAAAGGGGCTCTCCTGTACTGTCGCGGTCGCGTCCATATCCGAAGAGGAGCGCGCGAAAGCCTCCGTAGCTGTGGATGAAGCGCTGGATTTTCCTGAATTTTATCAAAAAATAGGAAGCTTTGACTTTATCTTCAACACGGCCCCCGCCCTTGTCCTTCCAAAAGAGCAGCTGCAGCAAGTAAGCAGCCATGCCGTGATTTTGGATATCGCCTCCGCTCCGGGCGGCGTTGACTTTAAGGCTGCAAAGGAGCTTTCCAAAACCGCCCTCCTCTGCCCCGCCCTCCCTGGCAGATACGCGCCGCTCTCTTCCGCGAAGGCGATTGTGAAGTCCATTAAGAAAGCGGAATATTTTTTTGAAAGGAGTTAATATGTCGTTAAAGGGAAAATATGTGGGAGTCGCATTCACCGGCTCTTTTTGCACCTATGAGAAAGTATTTGCGCAGCTTAAGAAACTGACGGAAGAAGGCGCCATCGTGCAGACGATCTTTTCCAATTCGGCGCAGACGATCGACAGCCGTTTCGGGTCGCCAAAGGCGTTTTTGCAGCAGGCGGAGGAAATTACCGGCCGAAAGCCCATCCTCACCATTTCAGAAGCGGAGCCGATCGGCCCGCAAAGCCTGCTTGACATCCTGGTGCTGTTCCCCTGCACCGGGAACACGATCGCAAAGCTCGCCAACGGGATTACGGACACTCCCGTTTTAATGGCGGCGAAGGCGCACTTAAGGAACAATAAGCCGCTGCTGATTTCCGTTTCCACCAACGACGCCCTTGGCATGAACATGAAGAACATCGGCATGCTCCTGAACGCCAAGCACATCTATTTCATCCCGTTTGGACAGGACAATCCGCAGAAAAAGCCAAATTCCATGATTGCAGACACCGAGCTTTTGATCCCGTCCATTGAGTCCGCCCTGTCGGGGCGTCAGTACCAGCCTGTGCTCTGTTAAAAGGAGGTCTGTCGAATGTGCGGAATTGCCGGATTTTTCAACGCCAGGGAAGATTACGCCAGAGAAAAAGGCAAATGGCAGCGCATCTTAAGCCGCATGAACCAGGCGCAAAAGCACAGGGGGCCGGACGGCAGCGGGACGTATGTAAGGCCAAACGTCGGCTTCGCCCACGTGCGGCTGAAAATCATTGACCTTTTGACCGGGGAGCAGCCCATGGTCCGCGTCCGGGACGGGAGGGAATGCGCCATTGTCTTTAACGGGGAAATCTATAACATGAAGGAATTAAAGGAGAGCCTTAAGGCGGAAGGGGCGACGTTTGAGACGAGCAGCGACACCGAGGTCATCCTGGCCGGGTATATGCTCCATGGCATTGGGTTCGTGAAGAAATTAAACGGCATTTTTGCGGCCGCCCTGTGGGACGCAGCCTCTCAAAAGCTGTTTCTGTTCCGTGACCGGCTTGGCGTAAAGCCCCTGTTTTACACCAAGCTTGGGGAGACGTTTCTTTTTTCCTCGGAGATTAAGGGCCTGTTCGCCTATCCTGGGATGGACGCCGTCATCGACCGGGACGGCTTATGCGAAATTTTCGCCTTAGGGCCTGCAAAAAGCTATGGAAAAGGCGTGTTTAAAGATGTGTTTGAGGTCCTTCCCGGACACTGCATTACATTAAGCCGCTTCTCCTATGAGGATGACGCTTACTGGAAGCTAGAAAGCCGCCCGCATGAGGATTCTTTTGAAAAGACCATTGAGAAGACGGCCTGGCTTTTAGAGGACGCCATTCAAAAGCAGATGCTGTCCGATATCCCCATCAGCACGTTCCTCTCCGGAGGCGTTGACAGCAGCCTCGTCACGTCCGTCTGCGCCAGGGAGCTGAAAAAGCAGGGAAAGGAGCTGAACACATTCTCCTTTGACTTTACGGATAACGCGAAGTTCTTTCAGTCTAACGCATTCCAGCCCAGCCAGGACCGGCCCTACGTCGATCAGATGGTTTCCTACTGCGGCACAAGCCACCGTTATCTGGAGTGCGGCAATGCGGAGCAGCTTAGGTGCCTGTATTACGCGGTGGACGCGAGGGATCTCCCCTGCATGGCCGATGTGGAATCCTCCATGCTGTACTTCTGCTCAAAGGTCGTCTCTCACAACAAGGTCACGCTGACCGGGGAATGCGCCGATGAAATTTTTGGGGGCTACCCGTGGTTTCACAAAAAAGAGGCGTTTGAGACGGATGAATTTCCCTGGTCGCAGGACATGGCGCCAAGGCAGTCCCTGCTTGACGACGCGCTGATACAGGATCTCCATATGCAGGAATACGCCCATGCCGCCTATGAGAAGACGATTCAGGAAACCCCCGTCCTTCCTGGGGAAGGGCCTGAAGAAAAACGGCGGCGGGAGATCGCCTACCTGAACCTACGGTGGTTTATGACGACGCTATTGGATCGGATGGACCGAACCAGCATGTTCAATGGCTTAGAGGCCAGGGTTCCGTTCGCGGATCACCGCATCGTAGAATATGTCTTTAACGTCCCCTGGCAGATGAAATGCCCGGACGGCGCCGTAAAGGGCCTGCTGCGCCATGCGGCAAGCGGCCTCCTTCCAGACGAGATCCTTTGGCGAAGGAAAAGCCCCTACCCGAAAACGTACGACCCCTCCTATGAAGCGCTGCTTGGCAGGCAGTTGAAGGAAGTCCTTAGCTCGCCTTCCTCCCCCATCCGCACGCTGCTCGACACAAAGAAAGTGCGCGCGTTCCTTGACAGCCCGTCGGATTATGGAAGGCCCTGGTATGGGCAGCTTATGGCCGGGCCTCAGATGCTCGCTTATATGCTTCAGGTAAACTACTGGCTGAAAAAATATCATGTGCGCATTCATTGATTGATTCCGGATAAGGATAGATGAATGCCGGCAGGCAAAGAAACGTGGAGCATTCCATGCAGGCAAAGAAGAATCCCCCGACCGTAACGGCGTACCGTCGAGGGATTCTTCTCTTCTTTTTATAGCTGCAAAGCGTCCGCCAGGCTATTTGTTGCCTTTGCCGTTCCTGTCTGTCAATAAAGGCCTTACAACTTTGGTTCGTGCGCGCATTCGGCTTGATGAGTCATTCTTTGATTTTGTCAAGCTCTGTTAAGCTGACGCCAGAGGCGTTCAAAATAACTTTTAACTCAATATATCTATCTTTCATCAACTGATACGCCGGTGAATCTTTTTCAGATGCTAACATATAACTTTGCAGCCTTGCAAATTCCTCAACGTTCTTTTGCATCATTTCTTTATCCGACATAAAATCACCTACCTTCTAATATGATCTGTCTATATGGTAATCTGATTATACCAGACGCGCGGCTTCAATGCAAAGCCTTTATTGGCCACAAACAGGCAAAGCTTAAAGCAGCCTCTTTGGGGCAGCATTCAAAAAGCTTATCCACACCTCGCAGCCGCCCTTCGCTTAAGGCCTATGCCGCTTCACCGTCCCATCCTGCCCCGCCACCTGCTCCCACAGCGGACGCTTCACCTTCTTTCTGGTAATCTCCGCAAGCCCCAGCTTCGTAAAGCCCACCAACTCCGCGGGAACCGCGTCCTTCGCCAGCAGCTGCCTCACCCTGGCCGCAAGCTCACGCTCCGCCCCCGGCGTGTCCATATTGATGAAGTCAACGATGCAGATGCCTGAAATGTTGCGGAGGCGAAGCTGCCTGGCGATTTCCTCCGCCGCCTCTAAGTTGACGTTTAAGTAAAAATCCTCCTGCCCTCCTTTTAAGCATTTCCCGCTGTTTACGTCAATGACCGTCAGCGCCTCTGTAGGCTGAATCACAAGGAACGCGCCGGACTTTAGCCTCACGCGCTCCTTTAAGGCGTCTTCTAACTTATGCCTTAAGCCGTAAAGGACAGAAAGGGAAACCTTGGGATCTTCATAAAGCGCAATCCGCTCACGGACGGCGGACGCCTCTTTTGAAAATGCCGAAGCCAGCTCTTCCTGCACCCAAGGCACATCCGTCACGATTTTCTCCAACTGAAACGGAAGGTAATCCTTAACGCTCTCAACAAAGCTTAAGGGCGCGCGGTACAGGCAGCTATGGCAGGTGCGGCTTTTATAATGCGTAAGGATTTCCCGATACGTCGCCGAAAGGCTGTCATATTCTGCGAACAGCTGGCTCTCGCTGGCGTTCTGCGCGTTTGTCCGCACGATCAGGCCAAACTCCTCCCCCTTTTTCTTGGCAAAGAGCGAATGGAGCCGCTTCCGCTGCGCTTTCCCCAGTTTTCCGGAAATGCCGAGCTTTTTATTCCTTGTCGTTAAGATTAAGACGCTTCCCTTTAAGCTGATGTTTGTGGAGGACCAGGGATACTTTTCCTTTGCGCCTTCCTTCGTGACCTGAACGACAATTTCATCCTCCTCCGTCAACTTGCCGGGCCGGCTTTGCTTCGCCATCAGAATGCCGTCAAAAAGCCTCTCCTTGTCCGGAGGAAGGCCCATCGAGGCTTTCATGGATTTTGGAAGCTCTAAATAAGTCATCTCGCCCGGCGCGATCTCCACAAACGCGGCCCCAATCGAGCCTAAGATGCGCTTCACCTTTCCGATATAGACGTTTCCAAGGAGGGAGGGCGACTGCGCCTCTTCACAGGAGGCTTCCAGCAGGCGATGGCCCTCAAACAGCGCCGTGACGAGATATTCCCTATTTTTGACCCATTCTTTTGTAATGACTGCACGGTTACTCAATGTCTTCTCCCATCTCGCCTAACGACACCAGCGCGTCTTTTGTTTTCCCGTAGATATCCAAGCGGTGAAGCAGGATTGAGCTTGGCGCAAGCTTCTCTCCCAAAAACTCATAGAACGCCATAAGCGCAAGCTCCGGCTTTAAGTTATCGCTGCTGCCCGTGCAGACCTTTAGATAATAAGAAGGCCGCCCTTCTGTGGAATCCGCCTGAAACGCATAGATCAATGGCTTGATATCTATGGTCTTTTCGCCTTTTTTCGTCTTTTTTGTCACCAAAATCTCTTTTGGCTGACGGTAAAATCGGTTGAGGGCCTCTTTTGCGTCCCATGCCTCCTGCCCATCCCGGATCCCAAGCCGATAGTCTGCGGCCGCGACGATGGACATCGCGTTTTTGTCGGAATCGGAAAGCCTTCGGTAGGACACGACCTCAATCCCCTCCGCCATCGTTTCATTTAACCGCAAAACCGCCTCGCTGGAGCGTAACGTTGCGTTCACCTCCATGTCAAAATACTCCCCGTCGCTGGTCGCGCCCAGGCTGAGCGGGGCCGCGAACGACATGACCTGATGCGGGCTGAACCCTCCCGAATAGGCGATGTCGATCCCTGCCCTGCGTATGCTTTTTTGAAAATACCGCATCAAATCCAAATGCCCCACAAACTTCATGACGCCATATTTTTTAAACTTCACCCGTATGTTCAACGCAGACACCTCCCTGATACTTCCCGGCCCCGCAGCCGCTGCAGCGCTCACGGCAGTTTTTCGTCGTCTTTTCCGCCAGCGCATTTTCATACTCCCTCTTTAAAAATTCCTTCGACACTCCCGCGTCAATAAAATCCCATGGCAAAAGCTCCTCTAAGGGCCTCTCCCTTAAGGCATAGAAGGCAGGGTCAATCCCCGTCTCAAAAAACGCCTCCGTCCATGCGTCATAGTGAAAATAGTCGCTCCAAGCGTCAAACAGGCAGCCCTTCTCATAGGCGCGCAGAATTGCCGCGCCAAGCCTCCGGTCGCCGCGGGCGAACACCCCTTCCAGCACGGTAACGTCAGCTTCATGCCAGTTATACCGTATGCTCTTGCGGTTTAACTGACGCTTCACCGCCTCATTCACCGTCCTGGCTGACGTTAAGTAATGCTCCTTCGGGTGCATCCCGGCCCATTGAAACGGCGTGAAGGGCTTCGGCACGAAAAAGGATGTGCTGATGGTGATTTGGCATTTGCCGTTCCGCTGCTCCTTGGGGATTTCATAATAACGGGCGGCGATTAAATTCGCAAGCTCTGCAATCGCCTCCTGATCCTTTGCCGTCTCCGTGGGAAGGCCGAGCATAAAGTAAAGCTTCACCTTCTGCCAGCCTCCTAAGAACGCCTTTCTGGCCCCTTCTAATATGACCTCCTCGGTCAGGCCCTTGTTGATGACGTCCCGAAGCCTCTGAGAGCCGGCCTCCGGCGCAAACGTTAAGCTGCTTTTCTTCACGTCCTGCACTTTTCCCATCACATCCAGGGAAAACGCGTCGATTCGAAGCGAGGGGAGCGAAATGTTCACGCCCTTCCCATGAAATTCCTCAATCAGATAATTCACCAATTCCTTTAAATCCGTATAGTCGGAGGAGCTAAGCGAGCTTAAGGAGATTTCCTCATGCCCTGAATTTTGCAGCATCAAGGACGCATATTGCTTTAGCGTCTCCACGTCCTTTTCCCTGGTGGGCCTGTAAATCATGCCCGCCTGGCAAAATCTGCAGCCCCGGATGCAGCCGCGCTGAATCTCCAGCACAACGCGGTCCTGCGTCGCCTTAACGAACGGAACTAAGGGCTTCGTCGGGTAAGCCGCGCCCGTCAAGTCAAGGACGGCCTGCTTCTCCACTTTCTTTGGGACGCCTTCCTCTGCCGGCTCAAAGCGCTTTAAGGCTCCGTCCTCACGGTACTCCACACGGTAGAGGGACGGCACGTAAATCCCCGGTATCCTCGCCGCCTGGCGCAAAAACGCCGCACGGCCCTCCCCCGAACGCTTCCAGCTGTTATACAGGTCAAACAGCGCGTCATAGCTTGTCTCCCCCTCCCCGATATAAAACAGGTCAAAAAAGTCCGCAAGCGGCTCCGGGTTATATGCGCAGGGGCCGCCCCCGATCACGAAGGGGTCGCCGTCCCCCCTCTCTTGCGCCAGCATGGGGATCTGAGATAAGTCCAGGATCTGCAAAATGTTCGTATAGCACATCTCGTACTGGATCGTGACGCCCAGAAAATCAAACGACCGGATGGGATCCTGCGACTCTAAGGCAAACAGCGGGATCCCTTGCTCCTTTAGGAGCCGGTGCAGATCCATCCATGGGGAATAGACGCGCTCGCACCATACGTCCTCCCTCCGGTTGAACATTTCGTACAAAATCTGAATCCCAAGGTGCGACATCCCGATTTCATATACGTCCGGGAAACAGATGGCAAAGCGGATGCCCACCGCCTCCGGGTCTTTTTGCACCGAGTTAATTTCACTGCCGATATAGCGGGCAGGCTTTTCCACTGACAATAACAGCTCGTCACTTAATGCTAATTTTTTCACGTTTTCTTCCTCTTGTCCTATTCTATGTCAATCGTCATGCTCCTCTTTTTTGCGTCTGCTTTTTCGAAGGCTTTCTGAATGCCTTCTTATCTTAGCACAGACTGCGGGCAAAAGCCACCCTGCCGCGCCATATTCTCATGAAACGCGCGGCCAGAGCGCATTCCCCGCCTATAAAAGCGGCCTCCCCTTCCGCATCTCTTCTCCTTTTTTAAAAATCGCTTGCGTTTAAGAAATTAAAGTGATATCATTATAATATCAAATTGAAAGGTGGAAACAGAATATGAAAGAACACATCTTAAAGAACAAGAAAAATGGCTTTTTCGTCCTGCTGCTCTCGCTCTTCATTTATGCGGCGGCAATCGCCGGGACGGTCTTTGGCTCCCTTATGGTAGAGCAGAAAAAAAGCCCCGCGCTTTTAATCATCAGCATCCTCATCCTTAGCTCCGCCTGGATCCTCTGGCTTGGCCTTAAGGTGATAAAGCCACAGGAGGCCCTTGTTTTGACGCTGTTTGGACAGTACATCGGCACCATCAAGGATCCTGGCTTTTACTTCGTCAACCCGTTCTGCTCCGCGGTGAACCCGGCAGCGAAAACAAAGCTAGGCCAGAGCAGCGACGTAAAGACAAAGAAATCGGCGGAAGGCATGGACATGGAAATGGCCTCGAAAAAAATCTCCTTAAAGATCATGACCTTAAACAATAACCGTCAGAAAATCAACGACTGCCTGGGCAACCCGGTGGAGATTGGGATTGCCGTCACCTGGCGCATCGTAAACACGGCCAAGGCCGTCTTTCACGTGGACAATTACAAGGAATTTCTCTCGCTGCAATGCGACAGCGCGCTTCGGAACATCGTGCGCCTCTATCCATATGACATTGCTCCAAATGTGGACACGACGGGGGACGGCCTCGCGGACGACGGCAGCCTTCGAGGCTCCAGCGAAATCGTGGCAAGACGGATCAAAGACGAGATTCAGGGAAAAGTAGACGAAGCAGGAATTGAGGTAATTGAGGCGCGCATCACATACCTCGCCTATGCGCCGGAAATCGCCGCGGCCATGCTCCAAAGGCAGCAGGCGTCCGCGATCATCGACGCAAGGAAAATGATTGTGGACGGGGCCGTGGGCATGGTGGAGATGGCGTTGGAGCGCTTAAATGAGAATCAGGTCGTAAGCCTGGACGAGGAGCGGAAAGCAGCTATGGTCTCAAACCTTCTGGTGGTCCTTTGCGGAAGCCACGACGCGCAGCCAATCGTCAATTCAGGAAGCTTATATTAAGAGCTATGGCGGATACAAAGAAAAAACAAATCCCACTTAGGCTTTCCACAAAATTATACGAAGCGATCGCCTCTTGGGCGGAAGACGATTTCCGCTCCGTAAACGGACAAATCGAGTATCTTTTGACAGAATGCGTGCGTCAGCGCAAAAAAAACGGAAAATATGTCTCAGACGAGTTAGACATTCCGCCCAAGCTGGATCTCTCCTAACGAAAAAAGCGCTGTCCTGCAGCGTGCGCCAAAAAGGAAGGGCCTGTCAGCATCAAGCGACAGCCCCTTCCTTTTGGCGCGGGACAGAAACGAAGCCGCGCGAAAGCGCGCATCCATTTTTTCCTATCTCACATTTTCCCGCAACGAAACCGGTATGCACAGCTCATCCCCGACCTGTAGGTTATAGATGTCCACAAATGGGTTTGAATACATAATCTGCAGCAACGGCACATGGTACTTCCTGCTTAGCGTATATAACGTGTCCCCATCTCTAACTACATGAATAATCCCTCTGCATTCCATCATAAACTCCATCATGACCTGTTTGCTTTAGTATATGCCGCCTCGTTCCCTTCGTTCCATTTTCCGGCTCCATCCTTGCACGCAGAATCTATTTCTGCATAACTTACAGCTGACTGGAAAATTTTTAAGGCAAATTTTCGAAAAAATTTATTTGTCTTTTGTAAAATACTGTCGTATAATCAGTTTGTTTGCAAATCCGTGCAAGCATTAAATAAGAAATAACAGGTGATATCATGGAAGAAAACGTTCGTTATAAATTAGGCATCGACATTGGCTCCACCACAGTCAAGGTCGCTATTTTGGATCCGAAAGGCACGCTTTTATTCTCTGACTATAAGCGCCATTTCGCAAATATCAGGGAAACGCTCTCTGACTTAATTTTAAAGGCATATGACGCGCTTGGGGACGTCTCCGTCCATCCGGTCATTACCGGCTCCGGCGGCTTAACCCTGGCAAAGCATCTTCTCGTCCCGTTCGTGCAGGAGGTGATCGCCGTCTCCACGGCCCTCTCGCACGCTGCGCCTCAGACAGACGTGGCGATTGAGCTTGGCGGGGAGGACGCCAAAATCATTTATTTTGAGAATGGGAACGTCGAGCAGCGCATGAACGGCATCTGCGCCGGAGGGACGGGCTCTTTCATCGACCAGATGGCCTCCTTAATCCAAACGGACGCTATGGGCTTAAATGAATATGCCAAAAACTATCAGGAAATCTATCCGATCGCCGCTCGCTGCGGCGTGTTCGCCAAGACGGACATTCAGCCGCTTATCAACGAGGGGGCGACCAGGGAAGACCTTTCCGCCTCCATTTTTCAGGCTGTGGTCAATCAGACCATCAGCGGCCTGGCCTGTGGCAAGCCGATCCGCGGCCATGTCGCTTTTTTGGGGGGGCCGCTCCACTTTTTGTCGGAGCTTAAGGCGGCGTTTATCCGCACGCTGCGGCTGGATGACGGGCATACGATTGAGCCTGAGCATTCGCATCTCTTCGCGGCCATCGGATCCGCGCTGAATGCGAAGGAAGATACCGTAAGCTCCCTTGGCGCGTTAAAGCAGAGGCTCTCTCAAGAGCTGCACATGGAATTTGAAGTCGCAAGGCTGACTCCGCTTTTTTCAGACGAAGCAAGCTACCGGGAGTTTTCCGACAGGCATAACGGGCGCCATGTCAAAAAAGCGGATCTGTCCGCCTATGCGGGGGACTGCTACCTTGGCATTGACGCAGGCTCCACTACGACCAAAATCGCCCTGATCGGCGAGGACGGATCCCTGCTGTACTCTTTTTACGAAAACAACAACGGCAGCCCTCTGGCGACCGCCTTACGCTCCATCAAAGAGATTTATTCCCGCCTGCCAAAAGAGGCTAGGATCGCATACTCCTGCTCCACCGGATACGGCGAGGCCCTGTTAAAATCCGCGCTGCTTTTGGATGAAGGCGAAGTGGAGACGGTCGCCCACTACTATGCGGCGGCGTTTTTCCTGCCTGACGTAGACTGCATTTTAGACATTGGCGGCCAGGACATGAAATGCATCAAAATCAAGGATCAGACGATTGACAGCGTGCAGCTCAACGAGGCCTGCTCCTCCGGCTGCGGCTCCTTCATTGAGACGTTCGCCAAATCCTTAAATTATTCCGTGCAGGACTTTGCCAAAGAGGCCCTGTTCGCCAAGCATCCGATCGACCTTGGCACGCGCTGCACCGTGTTCATGAACTCCAAAGTCAAGCAGGCGCAGAAAGAGGGCGCGTCCGTTGCCGACATTTCCGCGGGCCTTGCCTATTCCGTCATCAAAAACGCCCTGTTTAAAGTCATCAAATTGTCAGACGCCTCAGAGCTTGGCAGGCAGATCGTCGTTCAGGGAGGCACCTTTTATAATGACGCGGTGCTAAGGAGCTTTGAGCAGATTTCCGGCAGGGACGTCGTCCGGCCGGACATTGCGGGCATCATGGGCGCGTTCGGCGCGGCCCTGATCGCAAAAGAACGTCACGAAGCCGGGCGGCAGACGACGATGCTCTCCCCTGAAGAATTAGACGCCCTGACCTTTGAGACGGAGCTGACGCGCTGCCCCAAATGCACGAACCACTGCCTTTTGACGGTCAACCGCTTTTCCGGAGACAGAAGCTATATCACCGGAAACCGCTGTGAGCGCGGCCTTGGGGAAGAAGTGAAAAAAGAGGATATTCCGGATCTCTTTGCCTATAAAAACAAACGGATCTTCGATTATCCCCCACTGCCAAAGGAGGAAGCGGCGCGCGGCACGGTCGGCCTGGCCCGCGTCTTGAATATGTACGAAAACTATCCGTTTTGGGCTGTCTTTTTCCGAACGCTTGGGTTTCGCGTGCTGCTTTCCCCGCAGTCCTCGCGTCAAATTTACGAGCTGGGCATCGACTCCATCCCAAGCGAGTCCGAATGCTATCCGGCCAAATTGGCGCACGGCCATATTTCCTGGCTGATCGAACGGCGCCCCGACTTTATTTTTTACCCGGGCATCCCCTTTGAGAGGGATGAATTCCCGGATTCGAACAACCACTACAACTGCCCTATCGTCACGTCCTATTCGGAAAACATCAAAAACAACGTCGATGACATCACATCCGGGAAGATGCGGTTTTTAAGCCCCTTTTTAAATTTTGGGAATTACGCCGCCCTGGAGGCGGAGCTGGCAAAGACATTTGCCCGGGAATTTCAGATTTCAGAGGCAGAGACCCGCGCCGCGGCCAAAGCGGGGTGGGCGGAGCTGGCCGCCGCAAGGAAGGACATTCAAAACAAGGGCGAAGAGGTTTTGGCGTCTCTTAAGCAGACCGGCAGGCGGGGCATTGTGCTCGCGGGAAGGCCCTATCATGTGGATCCTGAGATCAACCACGGCATCCCAAAGCTCATCACGTCCTATGGCCTGGCCGTCCTGACGGAGGATTCCATCTCTCACTTAAAGGAGCCGGAACGCCCGCTTATCGTCATGGATCAGTGGATGTACCACTCCCGGCTCTACGCAGCCGCGGAATTTGTCAAAACGCAGGACCGCCTGGACTTGATTCAGCTCAATTCCTTTGGGTGCGGGCTGGACGCCGTCACGACGGACTGCGTTGGCGACATTTTAAGCAAATCCGGCAAAATTTACACCTGCCTGAAAATTGATGAGGTAAATAACCTGGGCGCGGCGCGCATCCGCATCCGCTCTCTGCTGGCGGCGATTCGCGTGCGGGAGAAAAACCAGGCCGATCAACAGCGCGCGATTGCGACGTCCAGTTACCGCCGCGTCGTCTTCACAGAAGAAATGCGAAAAACGCACACGATCCTCTGCCCGCAGATGTCGCCCATTCATTTTGAGCTATTAGAGCCGGCGTTTCGCGCCGCAGGGTATCAAATGGCGGTGCTTGGCTCTGACAGCCGCGCCGCCGTGGACATGGGGCTGAAATACGTCAACAATGACGCGTGCTACCCGTCCCTGATCGTCGTGGGCCAAATCATGGACGCCGTAATGAGCGGCAAATATGACATGAAGCGGACAGCGATCCTGATTTCACAGACGGGAGGCGGCTGCCGCGCCTCCAATTACATTGGCTTTATCCGGCGCGCGTTAGAAAAGGCAGGCTATTCCGACGTGCCTGTCATCTCCATCAATTTAAGCGGCCTTGAGAAAAACCCTGGCTTTCAGCTTTCCGCGCCGCTTTTGCAGCATGGGCTTTACGCGCTGGTTTTCGGGGACATCTTCATGCGCTGCCTCTACCGTACCCGGCCATACGAAGCCGTCCCAGGCTCCGCCGACGCGCTGCATGAGAAGTGGAAAAAGAGGGTCATTGCCTTTGTCTCACAGAATAAAATCCTCTCCCACCGAAAATACAAGGCGATTTGCCGCGCAATCATCCGGGACTTCGACAGCCTCCCCCTGACGGATGCCGTAAAGCCAAAAGTCGGCGTCGTCGGGGAAATCCTGGTGAAGTTCCATCCCGCGGCGAATAACGACCTGGTGCGCCTGCTGGAATCGGAGGGCGCCGAGGCCGTCGTGCCGGATTTGACGGACTTTCTTCTCTATACGTTTTATAATCAGAAGTTTCAGGTCGCGCATTTGGGAAAGAAAAAACGGGCGGCCGCAATCGCCGGGCTTGGCATTCGCTTCTTTGAATGGCTTCGATCCGCCGCGCGGGACGAATTTGAAAAAAGCAGCCGCTTTGTGGCGCCTGCAAGGATTGAGGATTTGGCGGGATACGCAAAAGATATCGTCTCCTTGGGGAATCAAACCGGGGAAGGCTGGTTTTTGACCGGAGAGATGTTAGAATTGATACATACCGGAACAAATAACATCGTCTGCGCGCAGCCGTTTGGCTGCCTGCCAAACCATGTCGTCGGCAAAGGGGTCATTAAGGAGATCCGCAAGCAGCACCCGCTGTCAAACATCGTGGCGGTGGACTATGATCCCGGGGCCAGCGAGGTCAACCAGCTCAACCGGATTAAGCTGATGCTGTCTACGGCGCAAAAAAACCTTCGCCGTTGAATCGCGCGTTGATAGAATGAAAAGGCTTTGGGGCGCCGTCCATAGAGAAGGCGCCCCAAAGCTAAATTTTTCTATGTCATGTTTATACCGTCAGGTCAATATTCCCACCAAGATACGGCGTTACGGAACGCTCCATCGCAGCGCTGTCCAGCATCTCCACCATGCCGTTTCCAAGCGTCTCGCCCAGATCCAACGCCTTGCTTAGCATTGCCACGCTGACGTCGTTCTGCGTTTTTGTGTACGCCAATGCCATTGACACTCCAGCAATATCCATCTCATGCACCTCCCATCCCTCTTATTTCTTTCAGTATATCCCTATCCACATGATTTGGCAATAGCTCAATGCATAGAATCCCTGCTTTCATCCGGCGCTATGAGATGATAAAAGGCCGCCGGAATCTTACAGGCCAAATGCCCAATCAGCATTCCCGCCGTGTTTGTCAAGATATCGTCCAGCTCAAACCTTCCCAAATGCGTCACAAGCTGCGCCGTCTCTATCGAAAGGCTGGCAAGCATTCCGATCAAAAGGGACAGCCAGGTATGCCGGAACGGCTTTGCCAACAGGAACAAAAGAAAGCCAAGCGGCACAAACAGCAAAATATTCTCATAGAGATACATCCGGTCTGTAAAGGAGCTGCTGAACGTACTGAACAGGCGGAGGTTCAGCCTGGCCGAATATTCCTCTGTCCGCGAGAGCATCGTGATCCCAATCACAATATAGACGTACATCCCAAGCGCAGACGCCAGCACGGCAAACAGCCACGCCCTTAGATGGAAAAAAGACGCTCCCCTTTTTAACTTTTCACGAAGGCCCCCGATCAAAAGAGCCGGAAAAAACACATAGGCCGCAATTCGGATTCCCTCTTTTGCATACATATAAAAAAAGTCCAGAATATTTTGCCTGATTACCTGATACATCTGCATTCTGCCAATCTCCTCTTACATTTGACGAAAAACGCTGCATTCCTGCACTTTCATAAAATGCAGGAATGCCCTTCTATGCTTACAACTTAATCTTCACTGATTTCTTCGCCGCTTTCATCGGGCTGTACTTTTTGCCGGACACGGCGACGACTTTATAATAATACGTCTTGCCTTTTTTCAGATTCTTGCCGTCGCGGCAGGAAACTTTCTTTTTAACGGACGCAATCTGCTTATATGCGCCGTTTTTTCCTGTCGCCCGGAACAATAGATAAGAAGACGCGCCTTTTACCTTGCTCCATTTGACGGAGACGGCCTTCTTGCCCTTTACCTGCGCCGCCGTCACCTTATTCGGCGCGCTTGGCAGCTTGACGCTCTTTGCGCTGCCTTCCTTGCTGTCTGCGTAGCTGGGATCCGCTCCCGCCAAAGCCACTGCATAGTAGGAAACCGTTTTTCCGCCGACCGGAGCCTTGTCATACGCCACTGTGCCTGTGACGGCGCCCCCAACCTTCACAGCCTTCTTGCCCACCTTACGGTAAAGCTGGTAGGAGGCTGCATGTGGAACCGGCTGAACCGTCACCTTAACGCCTGTTTTCTGGCTCTTTACGGACAAAATGGCCGGCGCCTCCAGCTGTGTTTTCGTTTGGGCCGGCTTTAAGCCATGGATGGCCTCCTTGAGCGCCAAAACAAGCGCGGCGTATTCTTCTGATGAAAGCTCTGCGTCTGTCTCGGCCAAAGCCTGATAGGCGCCCACAAACGCCGACCAGCTTTCTTTCGTATATTCCGCCTGCTTTGACAAGAGCGCCTCGCCCTTCTGAATGGCTGGCGCGCCTTCCTTCCACTGCGCCGCCGCCTTAGAGAGCGTATGCGCCGCCGCGTCGGCCTCACTTTGACCTGCCATCACGTCAGTCAGCACGGCGCTTGCCTCCAAATAGCTTTGATGCAGCGCGCCGTGGATGCCCGCGCTTTCCCATCCGATCCCATTCTCCGATAGGATGGCCCGCGCCGACTGGCATTCTGCGGCAAGCGCCGCTTTATCCACGGTTTCAAACGCCTTCATTTCATATATCGCATATTCCCCGGCCCCCTGACGGAACTGCTTTCCTTTCATTCGGACATAACGCGCCTCTTTTTTCTCAAATGCATCCGTCGTCCTGGCCGACGTGTTTCCTGTCGCCGAGGCCACAGTCGTCCACAATATGCCGTCCATGGAGGCCTCTATGTCATATGCCGCGGCATATCGGCTTTCATCCCAGTCAATCGTTACCTTTGAGATGTCTCTTGCCTGCCCTAAGTCCACCATCAAATAATCCCCGCTGTGATTGGAAGAATGCCATTTGGACTCATACGACGCGGAAGCCCCGGAAACGCCCGTCACATGGCCGTCTCCGTCCGTCGCCTTCCAAGCCGGGAACAGGCGCAGCATATCCGTGTCATAAGCGGAATTCTTGTTGTCGGAATAGGCATGGCAGTTCCTCGCCACGTCCGTTTCCAAAACGCCTGCCTCGCCCTCCGTCGCCAGCTCTTCTTCCGACAGGGCTTTCTTATATGCCTTGATCCTTCCCAAATACCCTTGAAACCGCTCCCCAATCTCACTTAGCGGAAATACAAACGTGGAGCGGAAGTTATTATCTGCGTCCGTCGTCACTTTTGTGTCAACGCCCACATTCCCGCCATGATCCGGGTCGCTCGCGGCCGCATAGAGAATCTTCTCAAACTTGCCGTCCACATACAGCTTCGTCGCCTGGTAGGTCCCCACAATTGTGACGCGCTGCTTTTTCGCGCGGGCAAGCGGAGAGCCAAACGACTGCGTGAAGTAATCGCGGCTTAGCCCCAGATTCCCGTCATGCCCCGCGGCAAAGAGCCTGCCGTCATACCCGCCGAAGATCGCGGAATTTCTGTCATTCTCCTCTGTGCCGTCGAGGTAGACGTCAAAGCTCACCGTATAGGGATAGCTTAGGGAAGTAAGCGGCGTCTCAATCTTCGTCTTGCCGTCAAACTTCAACATCGCCTCCCCCTCTTTCCAAACCGTCTCCCCTCCGGTGACCGTTCCATGATATCCGTTTCCGCTGGCGTCGTAAAGGGTCTTTTTGTCGCCCGAGAGATTTTCCAGCTGATAGTCCAAAACTACGTTCGTCTTGCTTTCGGGCCGATTCGCGACCTGCGTGCCTGGCCCCTCCCTTAAGCGGTCAAATTTCTGCTCATAGGAAAGGAATGTGTCGCCCTCCTTCCCGCCGCCCCAGTCCTTCTCGCCTACCATAGCGGCCAGGCGCAGGTACCGCTCGTTTAGATCCGCCTCTGTGATGCCCTCGCGGTTCTCATCGCCCCAAAGCGCGCCCATCGCGCCCTTTAGCTGAGGCTCTCCTTTCTCTGCGCTGACGCTCCCCGTAAATTTTGTCGGATCCCAGTTGTAGTACACATACGCCTCATTCAGCATATCTTTGTGATAGCGTCCCGGCGTCGTGTATAAAAACGGCTGCGGGATGTTAATCAAAGAAAAGCCCTCCTCAAGCCGCGCCATCGGGTCATCCTCATACCCCGAGTTCCAAAGCGCGACCGTAATGTCCTTCCCTACCGTATCGCTGACCGGGAACTGGCTGAACGCGCCCCAGATGATCATTTCCTTGCCATACCCGTCCTCCTGCTTGCTGTACAGGGCCTTCTTTCCGGTCTGCCCAAGCAAATCGTGCATATAGTTAATGTATTTCCCAAACGCGGCCCTCGTCCCGTCCGTCTTCTGCCAGTATTCGTCCACGCCCGCGCTGACCGTGTCCGTAGTGAACGTCGGCTTAATGCCTTCAATCCCGCCCATATACTCGTCAAACAGCGCCGTCATGAAAATTTTCGCGTTCCTGGCGTTTTCCGCGACCGCGGCGGCAGAGCTGTCCTCATCAATGGACAATAGCTCAAAATTCGCCGGATTGTGGATATAAAAGCTCTTCTTCACGCTCCCGTCCGCGTTCAAATAGGCGTCTCTGTCCAAATATCCGTAATTTACCAGAGCCGTAACAACCTCTTTTTGGTGATAATAGACATATTTATTGTACGCCGCGGAATGGCCTGGCGTATCCAGCTCCGCGATCAGCTTAACGCCGCGCCTGCCCATATCCGCTTCCAGCGCACGGTACGCATCCTTTGTGTAATACAGCTCTCCTCCCGTTCCCGTATGCACGTCAAAATAATAGTCGTACCGGCCGGGATTGTCCCCGTCTTTTAAAAACTTGGACTCCTGCGTCGCCAAAGACGGAAACAGCTCGGACTCCAGGCGGTGGGACGCCTCCACTTCCTTCCAAATCTCCGGATCCGGAGAATACGCCGGCTCAGACCACTGGTTGTCATTCAGGTGAATTTGCATCGTGTTCAGCTTATACCATTTTAAAATCTTCGAATAGTCCGTCAAAAACTGCATTCTCGTCGGGATGCGGGCGACGTCAAACATAATCCCGCGCGTGCCGTACAGCGGGTAGTCCCGAATCACCCCTTTGGGGATGGCGCTGCGGGCGGGATCCTGATATAAAATCTGCTCCGCCGTGACGGTTCCGTACAGCGCCCCTGTCCTCGTCGTGGAGAAAATTTGAATCCCCTGTTCCCCGTTTACCAGTAAATATCCTTCTTCCCCTGTCCCATAGGCATCTTCCTTCAAAGATTCCAAGTAAATGTTTCCTGCGCTCCCGGCCGTCCCCGCTTCAATGGGCAGCTCCTTGCCGCAAATGTCCTGCAAATCCTCCTTAAGCTCTTTGGCAACCTCGTTAAGGCCCACATTCGCCTTGTCATTGACAATGATTTTTGCATTGTCTGTCAGCAGAAAGGCCCCTTCATAGCCATACCATTCCTGAACCGTCGGCAAGACGCCCGGCGCCGGGTTTGGCCTGTCCACTTGCGGGAACAGCTCGTAAAAGCGCCCCGTATTCCCTTCCACCGTCACGGTGACGCTCTTCTTCGCCGTATCGGCGGGGTTCGCCTTATTGACTGCCTTTAAGATCAGGTTAAAGCTGCGGGAGCCGATGCGGCAGGGAGATAACGAGCCGTCCTTTCCGATCAGCTGCCCTACCTCGCTCCCATGGACGGAAATCTCATAGTCCTCTGAAACATTCGGAAGGGCAAGCTTTGTGTCGTCTTTCCCCACTGACAGGCTGCCAATTTTCCCAAGCGCCTCTGCGGCCGTGGACACGCCTGTCATGGCGCCCTCCTGCGTCCCCAGAATCTCAATTTCCCGTATGGAGATTTTAGCGCCTCCCGCCCTCTGGTTGAGCGATCCCGCCGGAAAGAAAAACCGCACGTACCGCTTCAGCTCACTGACGTCGGATCCGGATATCTCATCTGTCGGGTTTTGCGTCCCGCCGTCCCTTGAGGAGCTGTCCACTTGACACGCTTCCGTCCAGCCGCCCGTTGCGTCCTCACTTGTCTCAATGCGGTACGCCTTACTCCAGACCAGCTTGTAAAAATGAACCTTGATGGATTCCACCGTTGTCTTCGCCGCCTTTAAGTCAATCACAAGCCACTGATCCTTGTTGCCCGCCACGCCTTCCTTCAGCACGCCGCCGGACCATCGGCTTGTGTCCGAATCCTGATTTCCAATGACGCCGTCCACCGTCAGCTCGCCTTTGTACGAAGGCGTGTCCGAATCAACCTCCGACACGGTGACGGGCTTGTTCAACGCGACATTCTCCGCCGCATGCGCCGTTACCCCAAAGGGAATCAGGCCAGACAGCTGCCCGAATGCCATGGAAGCCGCTAAAACTCCCGCTAAGATGCCTTTCCTTATCTTCATTCCCTTCCTCCCTTTCTTTTATCCTGACGGCTTACCGTTCCGCCACGCATTCCGCCAATCCCTCATAGGTACGCTCCCTTGCCTCAAAAATCTGCCTCACGCCGCAGCTTCTTAAGCAATCTGTCGTTTTTGGGCCAATGCTGTAGGCCCTGCATGTCCCAAGGTCGGCCCCCATCCGGCAAATCAGCCGCTCTGCCGAAGACGCGCAGGTAAACAGCGCCCCGTCATACGCCTCATAAGGGCCAACCTCCCCAAAAGGAAAATCCGTGGCGCGGTTTTCATAGGCCGAGGCCTCATAAAACGCGCAATGGCCCGCAAGCGCATCCCTTAATTGCCGGCCTGCATCCTTCGCCTTGACATAAAGGGCCTTTTCCCCTCCTGTCAGCCGCCGCTTTAACGCCTCGCCAAGCGCGCCGCTGTGATGCTCCCTTGGAATCAAATCCGCGCAGATCCCATACGCAAAAAGCGCCTCTTTCGTCTTTTCCCCAATCGCCGCGACCCGGCATCCCGCCAAGCCGCGCGCGTCACGTCCGCTTTCTTTTACTGCTTTAAAAAAAACGCGCACGCCGTTTTTGCTTGTAAAGATCAGCCAGTCCATGCCGCAGGCCGCTTCAACGTCAATCTGCCCCGGCGTTTCCACGATCTCCCCTACCTGCGCTTCCGTCACCGACGCCCCCTGCCGCAAAAGCAGGCCGCGAAGCCTCGTAGCCTCCTTCCCGATTTTCGGGATCAGGTAACGCTTCCCAAACAGCGGCTTTCCCTCAAAAAAATTCAGCTTCTTTCGCAGGGAAACGACAGGCCCTGCCACAATCAGCGCCGGGGAGCTTAGCCTCGCGCGGGAGGCCGCTTCTGCAATATGCCCCAAATCCGACACGCAGGCCGTCTGCTCCGGCGTGGAGGCTTTGGAGATCACAGCGATTTCCGTGTCCCTTGGCATCCCCGCCGCGGCAAGCCGCTTTGCAATTTCCCCTAACTTACTAAGGCCCATCAGAAACACGCACGTCTCCTTCCCCCTCGCCATCGCCTCAAAATCCAGATCCGCAAGCGCGTCCGCCTCACTGTGCGCCGTCACCGCGTGAAAGCCCTGCGCCAGGCCGCGGTGCGTGACCGGGATCCCTGCATAGGCCGGGCCGGCAATGCAGGAGCTGACGCCGGGGATCACTTCAAAAGGAACGCCATGCCCGATTAGGAAGGACCCTTCCTCGCCGCCCCGCCCAAAGACGTAGGGGTCGCCTCCCTTTAGCCGCACGATTGTCTGATGCTCCATGCTTTTTTTCAGCAGGAGGCGGTTGATTTCCTCCTGGCTCTTCGTATGGCTGCGGCTGGCCTTTCCAACATAAATCAGCTCGCAGCCAGGCTTCGCCTCTTGCAGGAGGCCCTCCGGGATCAGCCTGTCATAGATGACGCAGCCAGCCTCCCGTAACGCCCGCAGCCCCTTTACGGTAATCAGCTCCGGATCCCCCGGCCCCGCGCCCACCAAAAAGACGGTTCCCGCAAGCGCCTGGCGCATCTTCGCCGCGGCCTTCCTTGCCAGCTCCTTCCCGTCTTCTCCGCAGACGGACGCGTAGGCGGCCTTTGTCCCGTCTTCCCTCCCAAACATCACGTCCAGGCGAAAGCCGCCGCCCTCCCCGCGCCGAAGGAGCGCGCCGACCGGATTTTGGCACCCTGCGCCCATCTGCCGCAAAAACCCACGCTCTGCCTCCACGGCCCGCTCCGTCTCTCGATCGCACAGCGCGCTTAGCATCTCCAAAAGCCGCCCCTCACCTTCCCGGACCTCAAGCGCCAAAACCCCCTGCGCCGGGGCGGGAACCATGTCTTCCGGCTCAAAATACTGCGCCGCAAGATGCCCAAGCCCCAACCGGTGAAGGCCCGCCGCGGCAAGCACAATGCCGTCAAGCCCCTCTTCGCTCATTTTCCGAAGGCGCGTCTCCACGTTTCCGCGAATGCCCCTCACCTGCAAATCCGGCCGCAGCTTTTTAAGCTGAAGCTCCCTTCTTTTGCTGCCCGTGCCGATGACGGCGCCCTTAGGAAGCTCCCAAAGGGAGGCTTTTTCACGCAAAATCAGCGCGTCCCTTGGATCCTCCCTGCGCCAGGCCCTTGCAAACACAAGCCCTTGCGCCGGAAAGGCGGGCATATCCTTCATGCTGTGCACGCCGATGTGTATCTCGCCGGAAAGCAGCTTTTCCTCGATTTCCCTCACAAAAACGCCCCGCGCCCCGATCTCATGCAGCGGCACGTCCCGCGCCAGGTCGCCTCTTGTCTGAATCGCCTGAATCTCAAATGCGTCGTCTTGATACGCCCGGCTTAGCGTATCGCGCACCTCCCTCGCCTGCGCAAGCGCAAGCCTTGAGCCTCTTGTGCCAATGACATACCTCATACTTGCTCTCCTGTCAAATGAAACAGCCGATCCATCAGCCGCTTGCATTCCTCCTGCTCCTCTTTGCCGTCAATCTGCTTTAGCTCCCGGATCGGCTCGCGCAGGAGCCTAAGAAGGGAGGCGTTTAAGACCTTCCTCAACAGCGCCTGCTCCCTGGAGGTGAACTCCATTTTCCGGCTCAGGTAAGAAAAGCTGTCCTCCGCAATGGCGCAGCACCGCTGCTGCAGCGAGGCGATCGTAGAATCCACCCCGCAATGGCGCAGCCAGTGAAGCGTCTCCCGCGCTTTCTCGTCAATCAACGCTTTGCTTTTTTGAGCAAGCGCCTCCCGCTCCTTTTGATTTTCCACTGCAATGGCCTGCAGCGAGTCCAGGTCAAGCAGGGTCACGAGCGGATGCTCCCCAAGCGACGCGTCAATGTCCCGCGGGGCGGCCAGATCCAACAGGGCCATCGGCTTTGTTGGGAGAAGGTCTTCTTTTTTGATGATCAGATGCGGGGAGGCGGTTGCGGAAATCACTGCGTCGCAGCCCCCAATGGCCTGACGCCAT
This sequence comes from uncultured Roseburia sp., assembly GCA_947652855.1. GTDB lineage: Bacteria > Bacillota > Clostridia > Lachnospirales > Lachnospiraceae > Roseburia_B. The sequence goes on from CANTEO010000023.1 coordinate 25,809, forward strand.
TGCCCGTAGGGGATAATCTCTGTCTTAGGAAACGCCTCCCGCAGCCGGCTGGCATGGGCATACGTCCTGCTGCACGCCACGACGGACACGTCCGGGAATTCAAAGAGATACTGCAGGGCAAGCGCGGCGGCCTTCCCGCTCCCAATCACAAGAATCCGCTTTCCTGCAATCCCGCAGGCCGCTCTTAGCTTCTGGATGCCGATATAGCTGACCGAAAGCGGCTTCTCGCTGATCTTAAACGACGCCTTCACGCGCTTTGCGCAGGCGATGGCGTCCTGCACCGCCCGATGCAGCTCCTTGCCGCAATGCCCCATGGCCCGCGCGTCCTCAAACGCCTCCCTGACCTGGCCTAAAATCTGATCCTCGCCAAGCACAAGAGACTCTAACCCCGCCGCAATGCGGAACAGGTAAGCCATTGCGGCCTCTCCTGTAAGCGATCTGACGCAGCCGCCCCCTACGGCCTCTTGAAACATCTCTTCATAGATCTTTTGCATCTGCCTGCTCTGCCCGTCCGATTCATGCAGATAAAACACCTCGCTCCGATTGCACGTGGAGAGCGGCATACATTGCTCCACTCCCGCCTCAGCCGCCCTCTGGCAGAATGTAAGCTTTTTTACATCCGTAAAAGCGGCCTTGCCGCGTATGTCCAGCTGCGCGTCCTTATAATTGACGCCCAAATAAGAAAACTGCATATCGCTCTCCTTTTACCGGGTAAATTATAGCATATTTGCGACATCTCCTGCAACAATCCCTAGTAATCCTCAACCAGCCGTATCGCAATCTCTTTTGCCGCTGCGCTCGTGACGTCTTTGCCGTCCGTCCATAAGGCATCCCCTTTCCTTTGCGTCATATTCTCACAGAATAAGAACGAAAATAATCTTCCATCACCTGACAGGTATATGCAATGTCTTCCTTGGTATGCGCGTCAGAAAGGAACATTGCCTCAAATTGCGACGGCGCCGCATAAATCCCATGATCCAAAAGAAAGCCGAAATAATCTGCAAATGCGGCCGTGTCAGAGGAAAGCGCGCCGCTGTAATCCGACACCTCCCCCGGGGTAAAAAAGACGCTAAGCAGCGATCCCGCCCGATTGACGCAGACGGCGCCTCCCGCCGCCTGCCTGATCGCAGCGGCGATGGCCTCTGCCTTCTCTTCCAGCCTTTGGTAAATCCCCTGGCTCCCCTTTAAGATCTCAAGCGTCGCGATCCCGGCCGTCGTCGTAATCGGGTTTCCAGACAGCGTCCCTGCCTGATAGACATCTCCCAACGGGGCGACCAGCTCCATAATCTCCCGCCTGCCGCCGTAAGCCCCGATCGGCATCCCGCCGCCTACGATTTTTCCAAGCGCCGTCAAATCAGGCGTGACGCGATACTTCTCCTGCGCCCCGCCAGGCGCAAGGCGAAATCCCGTGATGACTTCATCAAAAATCAAAAGCGCGCCATAATCCTCCGTGATTTCCCGTAAGAAAGCTAAAAAGCCCGGCTTTGGCAAAACCACGCCCATGTTCGCGGCGACAGGCTCTGCAATGACCGCCGCAATCTCGCCTGGATGCCTGGCAAACAGCGCCTCCACGGATTTCTCATCATTAAAGTCGGCGATTAACGTATGCTTTGCGTAATCCTTCGGCACGCCCGCGCTGTCGGGCGACGAGGCTGTCAGCGCCCCGGATCCCGCCTTCACCAAAAGGCCGTCTGAATGCCCGTGGTAGCAGCCCCTTAATTTGATGACCTTATCCCGCTTCGTATAGCCGCGGGCCACGCGAACCGCGCTCATGACGGCCTCCGTCCCCGAGCTTACCAGACGGCTGACTTCCATAGAAGGCACCAGCTCTGCGATCAGCTCCGCCATGCGCACCTCCTGCCTGGTCGGCGCGCCAAAGGCAAAGCCAAGGCCGCAGGCTTCCCGCACCTTCTCCACGACCTTTGGGTGCGCATGGCCCAAAATCCCGGGGCCAAAGGAGCAGACGTAGTCAATCAGCTCATTGCCGTCCACATCCACAATCCGGCCCCCATGCGCCGAAGCGATAAAGCGCGGCGTCCTCCCTACCGCGCCAAACGCGCGCACCGGGCTGTTCACCCCGCCCGGAATATGTCTTTTCGCCCGTTCAAGCCATTCCTTTGACGCTCTGTCCATATTACCTCCCGTCTGCTTCTCCATTGACAATTTGCCACGCCTCCTCCTCTGAAAGCGGCGCGCCCTTCTCAAGGCCGGCCGCAAGCAGCTTTTGATAGATCCGTTTCCTTTCCTGCTCCGTCGCGACTGTCTTGCGCAGCGTCTCCCGCAAAGAGCCAAGGAACGCCGCAAGCTCCCCCAGAAGCGGCGTCAGCGCCTCCCCTATCTGCGCCTTTAGGTATTGGGAAACGACGGGGCTTTGGCCGCCGCTTACAAACGCCGCGACCACCTCCCCCTCTTTTCGGTATGCCGGGAAGAGAAAGCTGCAGTCCTCGATCTGGTCAACGGCATTGACGGGTATGCCCGCTTCTTTGCAGCAAACGCCAATCCGATGGTTTAACGCCGCGTCGTCCGTCGCCGCGACCACCAATTCCTGATCCAGCAAATCCTCTATCTGAAATTCCCGTTCCTGGCAGGCCGCTCCCAGACGCGCGCGCAGTTCCGGCAAGACAGCAGGTGCTATGACGGTCAGCTTCGCGCCAAACTCGCTTAACGCCTCCGCTTTCCGAAGCGCGACGGCCCCGCCGCCCACAACCAGGCAGCGCATATCCTTTAATTCAATGAACATTGGAAAATATGACATACGTTTCCCTCCGCCTTAGTCAGTCTGTGCCTTTTTTTCAATTTTAACATGGGTTCCCGCAAGCCACAACCAATTTTATCCAAATTCCAGGAAAACGCTCGTTCCGCCCGCAAAAAAAGATGCAGAATTTCAGCGCCGTCTCCGCTGAAACCCTGCATCGTCATGCTTTGATTCAAATTGTAATTCAAATATTCTGATTTACTTGGTAATTTTTAAGGCTTTTAACGTTGGCTGATCAATTTTGCTATTGACTTTTAGGCCGTTCGCCTTTTTGAAGCTTTTCAGAGCTTTTTTCGTTTTTGCATTCATAGCCCCTCTGGCCCCTCCACAGCGATAGCCCATTTTGTTCAGCTTTTTTTGCACCTTTTTGATGACGCTTTTTTTGACGGAAGCTGTTTTCGCGGCAGTCTGCTTAACAGAGCCGGCAGCCGATGCCGCAGACTGGCCCTGCCCCGAAGCAGCTCCTCCTCCCTGCCTCCTGCCCTGGCCGTTTCCGTATCCTGGGCAGTTATCGTTGACGCCATCCCCGTCGGCATCCACAAAATTATCGCAGATCCCGTCCCCGTCGGCGTCTGCGTAATTTTGCCCCCAACGGCCGTTTCCATATCCTGGGCAGTTATCGTTGACGCCATCCCCGTCGGCGTCCGCATAGTTATCGCAGATCCCGTCCCCGTTGGCGTCTGCGTAGTTCTGACCGCAGCGGCCGTTCCTCCCGCAGCCATACGGCGCCGCTGCCGCCGGAACGGCGCTTCCTATCGTCAGGGCGGCCGCTAACGCTACACACAAGCTTCTTTTTTTCATCTTTCATACCTCCAAACGCTGATTCCCGCAGGCGATGAGAGCATCCTGCCGCGGGACATGAACTGAAACATTCCAGGAAAGCCCGTTTGGGCTGCTCACCTGACGCGCTTTCCGAAAGCCTATACTGGCATTCTATATAAGCAATGTGTCATTTTGATGGCATTTACGGTACATTTTGAAAGCATTTTTAAAAACGCCCCAAAGGCACGGTGAATCTGACGTCCGTTCCCGCTCCACAGGCGCTTTGGATTTCTAAGCCGATGGAATGCCTGTCAGCAATGCTCTTCATGATCGCAAGGCCCAGGCCGGAGCCCTTCTCCGCCGCCATTTTCGACCGGAAAAATTTCTCAAAGATATGCCGCTGCTCTTCTTCCGGAATGCCGCTGCCCTCATCTTTTATGGAAATCCCATAGCCGTCCGAAGCCTCCCACGCTTTAATTCGAATCTGACTGCCATAAGGGGAATACTTGACGGCATTGTCAAGGGCGGCTGTAAACATCTGGCGGAGGCGTCCGTAATCCCCATTCAGGCGCCACTCCGACTCCGGCCTGCTGTAATCCAGCCGGATGTTTTTGGCTTCGGCCAGGATCCGAATGGCGCGCAGCGCGTCATCGAGCGCCAAAAGCAGGTCCAGCTCCGCTTTCTCAATCGGAAAGTCTTTATTTTGCAGCCTTGAAAGCTCCAACATATCATTCACCAGCCGCTGCAGGGAAATGCTTTCGTTTAAGCACTGCTCCTGATACTCCCTTCGCTTATCGCCGGACACAACTCCGTCACAGACGGCCTCCAGGGAGCTTCTGATGACGGCGACCGGGGTTCGCAGCTCATGGGAAATATTTGCAATGTAATCCTTCTGCATTTGCTCCAGCGCCTTTCTCTCCCTTGCGGCCGCATCCAGCTTTTCCGCTAACATATCGGTTTCCCTTGCCAATTCGCCTATTTCATTTTTGTCATAGACTTCTGTTTTGGCCTGATAATTTCCCTTCGTCAATTCACGCGTGGCGGCGGCGATTTTTTGTATGGGCGACATAAAGCGCCTGGCTAAAAATGCAGAAAGGACGCCCGACGCAGCCAGCGCAAAAAACAGGCAGCATCCCAAAATCGTAACAGCCATAAAAAAGCTGCGCCCTTCCACGTCTAATGTGCCATGCACTACCAAGGCAGCTGAAATTTTGTCATTTTTTTTAATGGGCAGCCCCAGATAGAACGCCCGTTTTCCCTGCCGGCCCCATTCCTTTAACTGCCATTCCTGTTCCGACGCAAAAACATGGCCCGCAACGGCAAGGATTTTCCCGGAAGGCTCTTTCCCGGACTCAGCATGGCTCCCGCAGAAAACAATCTCCTGGCTTTGATCTATCAGATAGGTGTCCGCCATAGAGATGTCATCCAGAAATTTCAGATACGCGCCCTGGCCTCTGTGCGGGCCGGAGGAATCCAAAAACTCCTCTAACTGAGCCTGAATCGTCCTGGCCCTCTCTTTTAACGTCTCCTCCTGATAATGGTAATGAGAATACCGGAACGCGCCGTAAAACCCAAGAAAAACGATAGCGGACAAAAAAAGGGACAAAACCGCAAAATATCGGAACAGCTTTTTTGTGATCTTACTCATGGCACATCTCAAATTTGTAGCCCACGCCCCGGACGGTCACGACCTTCCAGTCGGGATGGCCGCATTGATCCAGTTTTGCGCGCATTCTTTTGATATGGGTGTCAACCGTCCTGTCGTCCCCATAATAATCGTACCCCCATACACAGTCCAGGATCTGCCCTCTTGAAAAGACATTCCCCACTTTAGAAGCAAGGAGGAACAAAATTTCAATCTCTTTTTTCGTCAGGCGGACTTCTTCTTCTCCGACAAATGCCTGAAATGTTTCGAGTGAGATAGAAAGGCTCCCTTTTGTTACGGATTGCCGCCGCGCATTCCCGGCCTGATCCATCCTCCGTAAGATTGCCCGCAGCCGGGCCATCACCTCGGACGGGGAAAACGGCTTCACCACATAGTCGTCGGCCCCGATATCCAGGCCCATGATGCGTTCAAAGTCCTCGCCCCGGGCGGTAATCATAATAATAGGGACCATGGACGCCCTTCGGATTTCCCGGCATACCTCAAACCCGTCCATTTCCGGCATCATGACGTCCAGCAATACGGCATGGAAGCTGCGCTTATGAAATTCGCTCAAAGCCTCTTTCCCGGTCTTTGCCGTATAGACGTCATACCCCTCTTTTTTGGCATATTCCTTTAAGACATCCAGAATCTGCTCATTGTCGTCAGCAATCAAAAGATTTTTCATGCGGCGCCTCCCACTTTCCATACGATTTACGGATTCTGTATTGGATTATAATACGGCGCGTGAGAGAATGCAACGTCTCCCTTGCGCAGCGCGCCAGAATCTGCATTGCGGCATAAAGCGGCCTGACCCAATAAAGGGCCAGGCCGCTTTGATTTATGTCAATTCAACAAGGGGCTAAGAATGCAGCAGCTTCTCAAACTTCCCGCAAAAAAACTGAATCAGCGGGCCGTTGCAAAAAGCATTGACGACTGTGCCAAGTCCCACAATCTCCCAAACGTTGTTTTTCGCCAGCAGGCAGAACGCGACGCCAATCAGCAGGACGGCGACATCAGACGTTACCCTCGCCGCGCGGAAGGAAACCTTCTCTTTCGTATATTTGGTGATAATAAACGCCACGCTGTCATAGGGCGCGATCCCCAAATCCGCCGCCATATAGCACGCGCAGCCCAACGAGGCGAGCAGCGTGCCAAGAGCCAGAAAGAAAATCCGTAAGGGCGCCGTCACGGTCAATCCAATCTGATCCAAAAAGAGCCAGCACAGAAAATCCGCCGTATACCCCACGAAAACCATGTTCACAACTGTCCCAAGGCCAATGCAGCTTCTGACCGTAAGCCATACGGCCACTAAAAGCGCCGCATTGACGATCAGCTGCCAGTTCCCGAAGGACATCCCTACAAATCCGCTGACGCCAAGGTTCATGCAGGAGAATGGGTCAACGCCGAACCCGCTCATCCGGTACGAGGCCACGCACATCCCAATCAGCAGGATGCCGACGGTCATCATCCCCACGCGAAGCGGGCCTGCGCTCCCTTTTCTTATGCCCGAAGCTTCCATTTTTCTATCCGCGCTCAAGGCCCCTCCACCTCCAACACATAAATTCTGGACTCAAAATCGGTATAGGGCGCAATGCCTTCCGGCACCTGGCCCGCCGTCTCATCACTGGTAATCAGCCCAACGTTCATCAGCTCGTCGCCGTAATGGCAAAGCCCCGTCCGGCTGTTCCTGTAGCAAAGCTCCGGCTTTAGGCCCATAAGGCGCACGCGGGCGTACTGCCCGTTGACGCAGTTCAATACGCGGTACCAGCCGACGATCGCCGTCTTTTGATCCTCACTGACGCACATCCAAACCGTCTCATTTCCTTCAAACGGGCTTTGCAGGCGGTAAAACAAGCCAAACTGCAAAACCTCCCTGTAGCGCTTCATAAACGCGATCTGCCCCTTCACTTCCTCCAACTCCGCTTCTGAAAGCTGATTGAGATCCAGCTCATAGCCAAACGTCCCAAAATAAGCCACATTCGCCCGGGTGTGCAGCGGCGTGTTCCGAAACACCTGATGGTTTGGGATCACCGAGACATGGGAGCCAATGCTGCTGATGGGATAGCACATGGAAGTCCCATACTGGATTTTCAGCCGCTCCACAGCGTCGCTGTTGTCACTGGCCCACCCTTGCGGCGCATAATAAAGCATCCCTGGGTCAAAGCGGCCGCCGCCGCTTGCGCAGGACTCAAACAGGACATGGGGGAACTCGCCCGTCAGCCGCTCATACAAATCGTATACGCCCAAAAGATACCGATGGAACGCCTCTCCCTGCCGATCCGGGGGCAGCGCCGCCGAATAGCATTCCGTAATGCTGCGGTTCATATCCCATTTTATGTAAGACACCTTCGCCTCTCGCAAAATCTTCGCCATCTGCCCATAAATCGCGTCCACCACTTCATTCCTGGAAAAATCCAGCACATACTGGTAGCGCCCGTGAGAGGCGTTCCGCTCCGGCACAGAGAGGATCCAGTCAGGATGCGCCCGGTAGAGATCGGAATCCTTATTCGCCATCTCCGGCTCAAACCATAGGCCAAATTTCATGCCAAGGCCCTCAACCCGCTCCGCTAAGCCTTTGATTCCGTTTGGCAGCAGCCTGGGGTTTGCCGTCCAGTCCCCAAGCCCCGCTTTGTCGCTGCTTCGCGCTCCAAACCAGCCGTCGTCTAACACAAACAGCTCCACGCCGCACTCCTTCGCCTTTCCCGCAATCTCAATCAGGCGATCCTCCGTAAAGTCAAAGTAAGTCGCCTCCCAATTGTTGATAAGGATGGGCCGCGCCTTATCCCGCCAGTATCCCCGCGCAAGCCGTTTCTGATACAGCTTATGGAACGTCTGGCTCATATGGCTTAGGCCCTGATCGGTATAGACGACGACTGCTTCTGGCGTCTGAAACAGCTCTTTCGGCTTTAAGAGCCAAGTAAATGTGTCCGGCTCGATGCCGGCCAGCGCCCGGAGCGTCCCATGCGCGTCCACCTCCGCCTGTATGCGGAAGTTCCCGCTGTACACAAGGGAAATGCCGATCGCCTCTCCGCTCCGCTCATCCGTATTCTTGCGCTTTAAGGCCATGAACGGATTCTGCTCATGCGAAGAGTTGCCCCTCATGCTCCCTATGGAGACAACGCCCTGCTCCAGGCTCCGGTAACGGATATGCCGCTCCCTGGCCCAGCACCCGGAAAGCTGCAGCCATTCATACCCGCTGTCCGGCAAATCAAGGCAAAGGCTCATGGCCCGCTCCAGGCGCGCCGTCTGGCTCCCAAAATTTTCAATCTGCGCGCTGCGCGCCAACACGCCGCCCTCTGCAAAAATCGTGTAAAGCAGCCGAACCCTGACGCCGGAAACCGCATCCTCCAGCGTGACGGTCAAGGTCTCCGCTTCTTCGTCCCGCTCCGTATAGGTCGCCGGAAGCCCGCTTAGCCGGGGCTTCCCTTTCTTAATTTCATGTCCCTTATACTCAAAATTTGAAATCCTGCTTCCATTCTCCTGACACACCTCAATGGCTGGCTGACGGTAATCCGTCGTCCCGAACACCGGATACTCCTGCTTAAGATGCTCCAATGAAAACGTCCTGTCATTTTCATAAATATAAGATGTCATGGGCCGCTCGCAAACCTCAAGCAAATGAGAAACGTCTTCCCTGTCACGGATCGCCTTCCCGAAATACAGCTGCCCCAGATGCCCGTTTCGCATCACCGTCATGATATAGCTGATGGAGCCGTTGAACAGATGAAACGTCTTGCTGCCCTCATGATATACAATGCTCATTTTTTCCTCCTGCCCTTCCTTTCATGGATGAAGCCCATTATGCCGCCTTGTTCAAAGATTCCCTGTGAGCCAGATTTAGCTGCTCCGTCACTTCTTCCATCTTCTCACCCTTTAAATGATAGAAACGGTTATAGATCAAGTAGCTTACGACAGCCAGAAGAATCGGTATGGCAATCATCATCACCCGGATTCCAAGCACCGTGCCGGGCGCCTGCACGTCAAGCTTCGGGTCATACCCCACAATCTGAAGGCCCACGCCGGAAAGGCCGCCTGCCGCCGCCATCGCGGCTTTCATCAAAAACGTCTGCGCAGAGCACGTCACGCTCTCATTCCTCACGCCGAACTTCACCTCTCCATAGTCGATCACGTCCGCCATGCAGCAGGTGGTGACGCCCAGGGAAAGGCCGGAGCCAAAGAAGACGAACACGCAGCTAATGACAACAAATGCCGCGTTCTTGGGCGCGATGAACCCGAACGCCCCAAGCAGCACAAAGCCAAGGACCGGAAGGAAGCAGGCGATAAAATACACCTTTTCACGGCTGATTTTCGCCGCGATCTTTGGAAAGCACACAAGGCCAACCATTTCAGCAATAATCGCGAACCCAAAAATAGAATACAGATATTCGTTCCCACAGACATTTTTGAAGTAATACACCGCGAAGCTCTTCGCAATCTGCGTGCATAAATTAAACGTAAGCAGCAGGCCGATGAACGCCACAAGCTGATCGTTTTGGACGATGATTTTAAACGCCTGCCTTAAGCCGGTTTTCTTTGTCTCACTCCCAAGCGTCGATTCCTCCTTGACATTGCTCACGGTAATTCCAATCGTAACAAGAAACACGACGGCAATGATGAGGGCGAACACCGTGTAGCCATGCTCCGCATAGAGGCTTTCCTCCCCCGCCATGCGGTTTAAGCCATGAATGACATACAGGCCGAAGGTCGCCACCGAAAACCCGGCAAGGCTCGCGAAAAACCTTGGGATGACCGACACCTTCTCGCGCTCCCTTGGGTCATTCGTTAAGTTCGGGAGCCAGGACCAGTACGGCACATCCATTATGGTGTACGTCATGCCGTACAATATGTACATTACAGAAACATAGACATATAAGGCCGTTCCCTTTAAGTTGAAGCTATAGAACAACAGCACAAACACGACAGAGTTTACAAGCGTCCCGACAATCAGCCAGATTCTAAATTTCCCATAGCGGGACTTTGTGTTGTCCACAATCATTCCCATGACCGGGTCATTGACGGCATCCCAGATGCGCGCCACAAAGAATAACGCGCCCACAAACGCCGGGGCCAGGTACAGCGTGTCAGTGAAATACAGCATCAAAAATGCCCCAACTAAGTTACAGATCGCGTCTTTTCCTATCGCGCCAATGCCAAAGCAGTATTTTTCCCGCGCCGATACCTGCTTATACTTTGGGCTTGCCATTTGCTTTTTCTCTTTGCTCATCCTAATATCCTCCAATAATTTTCCTATTGTTTTTCTATTAAGTGAGAAAGCCTGTGCGCACATCGTCCTCTCTCAATGTGCTTTTAGTATAGCGCCGCCTGCCAAAAACAGTGAGGCGCCTTTGTTGCCGAAAACAGTCAAAATGTTTCATATTTATTCTTTTACATCATTTTGCCATTTTTCATTTTCAGAACCGCCCTCCAGCCGCTCCAACAGCTCCTGATTCTCCAACAGGCTCTTTTGAATCGCCTTGCAATGCTGGGCGCGGTAAACGGTCGGAACGCAGCCGACCTGCCGCTTAAACGCTTTGGAAAACACCAGGGCGTTCTGATAGCCGCAGGAAAGGGCCACATTTTCAATTGACAGCTTCGTCACGCTAAGCAGCTCCTTCGCCCTGGAAATCCGAAACTTTGTCAAAAACTCCTGCGGGGACATCTGCAGGCTGTTTTTAAAGAGCTTATACAGATAACTGCGGTTGACGCACAAAAAATTGGCAATGTCCGTCACTTTCAGCTCCGAGGAATAATGATTTCGGATATAGCCAATCGCCCGCTCAATATAAAAATTTTCCTTAGACTGCGCGTCTTCCGCAAGGACGACGCTTTTGGACAGCTCCGCAAAAAAAGCATACAGCAGGCTTTGCAGCCGGTACTGGCTCGTCACCGTGCCATCGCTGCACCTTAACATTTGCAGGATCAGGCGCTTTAACTCCTTCCCCTGGCTGGAGCGGAACGTAAGCTGCCTGCTGTTTAAGCCCAAATCCTCCAGATAATCCTTTGCATGGCGTCCGGAAAACCCAATCCACAGATAGCTCCACGGCCTCTCTTGATCGGCCTGGTAATATGTGAGGACTTCCGGCTCAATCAAAAACCCCTCCCCCGCCCCAAGCTCATATTTTCGGCCGCCCACCTGGTAAAAGCCCTTCCCCTCCATAATATAATGGATCAGATAGTTGGGGCGCGCCGCCGGACCGAACCCATGCAGAGGCTCGCACTGAGCATAGCCGCAGAAGCAGACGAACAAATCCTTAAATTTCGAGTCTGAAAGCTCTAACACATATGCATGTTCCATGCCATCCTCCTTCCTAAGCGCGGCGTATACTCCCGCAACTCTCTTGCAGATTCAAAGCTTTATTTTCAGAATATTATATAACATAGAAGAAATAATTTGAATAAACAAAATAAATTCAATTATTTTCAAAATTAATATTGACAGACCGCATTATATGAGATACAATAAGTTCATCAAAACAAACAACTATTCCAAGAAAGAGAGGTACAGTCCATTGAGAGCTTGACGAAACGCCCCAAAAAATCCTTAGCAATAAGGTATTTCCCAAAACGCAGATTCGCTGAAGGAAGCCAAAACAGCAACCATGAAGATGACGACAAAGCGAGTGGACGGAGGATCAGTTGCCCTATTCAGATATGGTTCCAGTTCAAAAGATCATGGCAAACAACGGGATGAGATTCGCTTGACGGATTTGCAGATGGAGAACAGAATATAGGAGGTACGATCCCATGGAGGACA
>CANTEO010000024.1 GCA_947652855.1 uncultured Roseburia sp.
ATCAATAATTTCAACGCCATCATGGCATAGGTCAATCGGATACTCTAAAATCACTTTGCTGTATGGCAGCTCCTTGATCGCGTCTGCCTGATCTTTTGTCGGATCTGGAATTGCAACAAAATCCTCCAAATCTTCAACATCCAATTCAATAGGAGGAATTTCTCCATCCTCGTGCTTCTTCAAATGCTGCCATGCCCTTGCGTCTATGTCATTAGACATTTCTTCTGGCAATGGATTTTTAAAATAAAGCATGGCCTTTTTTTCTTTACCATAAACCACCTCATTAATGACTGCTGTGCATGGGGTAGAATAGGCCGGCAATACCTTCTCTCCGATCAGGGAATTGATAAATGTGCTTTTTCCATTTTTAAATTCCCCTATGACCAAAACCTTAAAATTATCATTCATCAGCTTATTATTCAAATCAACCAGCGCCGATCCATTCACAGCTAAGCCTATTTCATTTAATTCATCCACGACATCAGCAAGCTTCATTAAAGAGCGTGATACCATTCCCTTTTTTTCTTTTATATACTCATAGTGTTTATCCGGCATTTTAAATCTCCTCTATACAAGTAATGATTTCCTGTATCTTATTTATCCTGTCATCCAACGCATCTGTATTGTTCTCTGTGAATTTGTACTTATGCTCAATATTTCTCTGCGCCTCCCGCTTAAATTCATCTGCCATCTTGCCATATATTGCTTCCAGCTCCCTTCTTGAAATCGTTCTGACCTCATTTGAAATCTCTCTTACTTTAGAAGAAAGCTCTGATTTGACCCCTTCCATCTGCTCATTGTCCTTTACTCCCAAATAATGCCAGGCCAACGCCCCTCCGCCAATACCTATGGCCGCGCCTACCATACGGAATAAGCCATATCCTATGACAACCATGCCCCCTGTCCCTATTATTGTATATTTCTTATATGTGCCATAAGGGAGTAACTCTTCATTCCTTCTCATCTTCTCTGCAGGCAGATGAAATGCTTCCGGTTCTAAGCCCAATTTTACTTGCAATGTTTCATTGATCCACTCGATATCCCTCAAAATAATTTCTATTACAAAGCTATCTGTCTTTTCAGAGGCTATGGACGCCGCTTTTTGCCATTTACTCTCCAGTTCATGGTTGTACCAATTATATTTGTCCAAAGAAGCAGAAAAATCGTTTAGCAAATCCCTGGAAATATCATCAAATTGCCGTTTTATGAACGCATCCGCCTGCTCCACAGCTAAGTTTCCCTTTTGCTTTAACTTAATAAACGCCTCCTCTATTGAGGTTAACTCCAGTTCCCTCTGTTGGGCGGTTTTTTCATTCTTCCTCCTGATTTCATCCAAACCTTTCTTCTTATTTTCTTTTAAAGGCTCTATTTCTTTTTTCAACTCTCCTTGTATATATTGCAGCATACCTTTCGCAGAATTCGACTCCATTCCCCACTCAATTTTTGCCATCATCAGAATCTCTTCCTTAATGTCTTTACTGTCATAGCGGCTGTCTGCCAGATGCCCTTTCTCCCTATCATCAAAGATACGCCATTTCACATGAGAGAATTTTCTTTCCATCTGCTTCTTTGCATAATCCAACAGATGTGATGCATCACCCTTGTCCACAGAGGATAGTTTGTTGATGATCAAAATCAAATGGCTCGGGCCAACATAACGAACATAATTTTCAATAAACAGGCATTCCGGTTCACTAAGCAAATGTTCTGCTGAAAGAACCAAAACCACGGCATCGCATTGATAAACCTCTGACATCAAAGCAAGATCATTCAACTTTTTCTTATTCATCAATCCGTGAAATTCTTTCATGACAAGCGAATGATCTTTTAATACATCATTCGGCGCAAATATTTCAACCGAATCGCCTTCCTCAATCAATTCATCTAAAGCGCTCCTATCCGCTTCACCTGCCGATGTCAAAATCCGTTCTGTTTCCCCATATTTTAAAGTCACTTTTGCTAATGAAGGCATGATGCCTGTAGGAAGCAGGCCATCTCCCACCAAAAAATTAATCAGAGTGCTTTTTCCTACTAAATCATCGCCCACAAATCCAATCGCTTGACTTTCCGCTTTCTTACCTTTAGCTAGATATATGGCCACCATATCCGCAAGCAATACATATTTGGACTTTCTTAACAGCTCCTGAATATGATTCAACCTTTCTTCCAATAGCCTCATTTAGCCCACCTCCTTCATTTGAGCAATATACTGTCTTAACTTATCCATGCACGCAACTATATCGGCCTTCCTCCTGGCATTCTCTTCCATCTCTTTTAACATACAATTCCTATCCGTTTCTATAGCGCCTCTATTGTCCTCAATCATTTTCTCCAAATGCATCTGAGCGTTTTCCCCATTCTCCAAGACAATTTTACTTATACGCTCTGATACATAAGATTTTGTAACCTGACATATCGTTTCCATAGCGTCAAAAACGCTATTCCATGCCATTTCTTTATGCCTGTTAATCGGATTAGAGAAGAATGATCTCATTTTCTTGAACAAGCCGCTAGTATCGCTCTCTATTGTCGATCTGACCTCACGTATTGTTTCCTGCATCAAATCTTCGGATTCTGATAAGAAACTCTCTTCCATCAGTTGACATCCCACATTTTCTATTTGCCCTATCCTTAGATCAATTCCGCACTCACGATAAAATTCTTCAAATTTCTCCTCCATTTCATTTAATTTCGAATTAAGGCCATTTTGAAATTCCAAGATTCTTTGTAAAACCATGTTTTGGATTTCCGTAAGCACATCATTCAAATTAAAGTCAATTGCAATTAATAATTGTTGCGAATCATTGCAATCATTGATTGCCTTTTCTGCCATTTCGTTAAACTTTGAAAACGTTAACTGTATATATAAAAGATCGCCTAACATTCTTTTCGCACTGATATCGCAATAATCAATAATCTCCTTATCCGCCAACTCTTCGAATTCAACAATCGGCTTAACCAGTTCACCTTGCAGCAATTGATTCCTTTCCTCATAATCGTTAACTGTTTCCATCAGATTTTCATTCAGCCGCATACTCACCCGTTCACATATAGTTATTATTTTGCTTCGAATAAATCTGCTCTTATTCGTCTCCAAAACTTCAATGATTTTTGCAATGCCGTCCTCATACATTGCAATCAGCTCTTCTTTATCAGATTCACTGATATCATCAAGGAATGTTGTCTGCATTTCAGCGTCAACGCTTTTAAGATAGATCAACGTAGGCATCGGGATCACGCAAGCAGATTCTATCTCTAATCCATTTTCCAATCTTCGTTTTATCACGCGCAGCAATCTGGGAAGCTCATCTCGATCCCCCAATAGCTCAACTTTAGTAACCACATATATGCAGTCTGACTTTTGCTCTGCAAGATTCTCATTCACATAACTTAACAATTCTTCCGAAACAGGCTCATCGTATGGAATAATTACAACAATCGCGTCGCATATGCTTTCGATTGCATTTTTTGTAACATCATTATGCCTTTTATTTATAGATTCTGTTCCTGGAGTATCTACCAGCGCAATCTTATGCGGTATGCTTTCATTTTGATAATACAGCGTTACGCATTTCACATCAGACGCAATTTCTTCTGTTGAAATGATTTTCTTAAACATCTTGATACAAATTTCGCGACTTACTTTTCTTTGTTGTTCTTTTGCATCCTGACTAATTCCAAACAATCTTTTAATCCACAAAACAATTCTTTTAAAAATAGACGGACATTCAACCGATAAACTTCTCTCTTCGATCCCCTCCACTTGATATCTTAAAAGCATTTCATCTTGATTTTCTGAAAGCCTCATTATTTTTTCATCTTTATATACAATCTCCAGATCATCATATTCCGCTTTTTTCAAAACACTGGCAGCCACTGTAGTCCCCTGTACGGCATCCGTGGGCAGTAAATTTTTATGAATCACAGAATTAATGAATGTAGATTTTCCACTTGAAAATGCGCCTACTGCTCCCAAATACAGACTGTCATCTTCTATCTTTCCTTCCAGTATCTTTAAATCCTTTTTTATATGAAAATATTTATTTTCATAACCCTTCTCATACACCGTTACAATTGACTTAATAAATGCCAAATACTCTGTACCTGAAATGGTATTTACAATTACGTCACTGCCCACTTTGATACCTCTCATTTCATTTTATCTCTTTTACCCTGCTTAAATCTTATATATTATAGCAACCCAGTTGGACACATCCTGTCCATTCCAGGATTTTTTTGTCTTTTTTTGCGAATTACTGGTTCCTCACGACCTCCACCGCATCCCCCTGGCTCCTAAGCCACATCTCAATCCCATTCCCAAATGTCTCCGCCCGAATGAAATACCGCCCATTTTCCTCCTTTATGACCCTCGCCGTCGGAAGGCGGTCTAAAACGGCCTCCACGCTCGCCCCCTGGTACCAAAACTCCGTCCTTTGCAGCTTTCCCCCAAACATAAACTGTATCTTTTTACGGTACTCCCCTTCCTCAAACCGATCTCTGTAAGGAATCTTAAAGCGCTCCTCCAGCACCTCAAGCTCCTGTATCCTGTCGATGCGGTAAATTGTAGGGAATTTGTCATTTGCGTTCTCAAACTTCCGCTCCTTATCAATCTTCTCAATATGCGCCGCAAGGTAAAAATAAAACTCTGAAAACAAAATCGCAAGCGGCTGGACTTTCCGCTTTACGGTTTTACGGCCCTTTAGCCGCTCATATGCAATCTGAATGTATCTGTTTTCCCGAATTGCGTTTCCAATCTCCCACATATCCTTTAAAAATACCTTTTTATGCTGCAGCTCAATATAATGATACCGTTCGTTCGCAATCAGGCTGTTGACAAGCTTCCGGTTCTCCGACGGCACGCAGCATTCCAGCAGCCGATCCAGCATATCCATCATCTCCGCCCTGGTGAACGCCCTGCTGTCAAGCAGTATCTTCGCCACCGCCAGGGCCTCCTCATTGGAAAACATCATCCGCTCTGACTTTTCCAGGCGATACCCATGCTGCCTGTAATCATAAATCAGATTGTTCCCGCTTCCAGCCAGAGCCGTCTGCAAATCCAGATAATCCCTGATATCCTCAAAATCACGCTGAATGCTCTTCTCATTCACTCCAAAAGAATTTGCTTCTTCCGCCTTATACAGCACTTTCCCCTTGCACAGCCTGTCGTACATCGAAAGCATACGGAACGGCTTGTCATTTTTCGTCATCCTTAACTCTCCTTTATTTTTAAAAGCTAAGGACATCCTACCAAACTGCATGGACGCATCTTGTCCATATGGAAAATTCTGTCTTTTTTTGAAAAAAGAACGCAAAAAAAAGAACCTATCGACTGTCTCAAACCATAAATGATTTGATCCCTTCCATAGATTCTTTCTCTTCATCAAAGCGGACGCTTCTTTCGATCTCGTTCCGAAACTCCTATCCCGCGTCCCTCACCGCCCCAATCAAAGAGGCAATTTCCGTCACGCCCTGCTCCCTGCAATACGCCCGCATCCCCTCCAGGATCGCGAGCGTCGCCCTGGGGTTATGGAAATTCGCCGTCCCGACCGACACGGCCGTCGCCCCGGCCAGCATCATCTCCAGCGCGTCCTCCGCCGTCATGATCCCGCCCATGCCAATGATGGGCAGCTTCACCGCCTGCGCCGTCTGGTACACCATGCGCACGGCGATCGGATGGACTGCGGGGCCGGACAGGCCCCCCGTGCGGTTGGCAAGCGCGAATGTCCGCCTGTTCACGTCTATCTTCATCCCGGTTAGGGTATTGATTAAGGAAAGCGCGTCAGCCCCGCCCGCCTCCGCGGCCTTAGCCATCTCCGCAATGTCCGTGACGTTCGGGCTTAATTTCATAATGACCGGCTGCGCCGCGTGCCGCTTCACTTCCCTTGTGATTTCCTCCACGCTCTTTGGATTCTGCCCAAACGCAATCCCGCCTTCCTTCACATTGGGGCAGGAGATATTGATTTCCAGCAGGTCCACCGGCTGATCCGAAAGGCGCTCCACCGTCTCGCAATAATCGCTCACGCCTTTTCCACAGACATTGACGACAATCCTCGTGTCATACTGCCTTAAAAACGGAATGTCCCGCCGGACAAACACATCCACGCCGGGATTCTGCAAGCCGATGGCGTTCAGCATCCCTCCATAGACTTCCGCGACCCTCGGCGTTTTGTTGCCTTCCCAAGGGACGCTCGCCACGCCCTTCGTCACGACGGCGCCAAGCTCGCTTAAGTCCACAAATTCCGAAAACTCCTCCCCGGAGCCAAACGTCCCGGAGGCCGTCATGACCGGGTTTTTCAGCTCCACTCCGGCCAGGCTTACGCTCATGTCCATCAAAACTCCACCTCCCCGGCCTCAAACACAGGGCCTTCCTTGCAAACCCTCTTATTCCTGACATTGGTATGCGCATCCACGTCCTTTGACTGGCAGACGCAGCCTAAGCACGCGCCAATCCCACAGGCCATGCGCTCCTCTAAGGACACATAGCACTCCATGCCATGCTGCGCCGCATATTCCTTCAAGGCCCGCAGCATGGGCAGGGGGCCGCAGGCATAGATGACGTCCGCCTCTAAGCCATGCGCCGCGATCGCGTCCAACACAGTGCCTTTTACGCCCAGGCTGCCATCCTCGGTCGCCACATACACATCTCCCTGCTTCTTAAAATCCTCCAGCAAAAACGCCTCGTCCCGAAAGCCAAGCACAATCTGCTTTTTGCAGCTAAGCCGCTTGGACAGCTCTAAGATAGGTGGGATCCCAATCCCGCCCCCAATCAAAAAAGCTGCTCTCTCCTTTAAGGGGAATCCGTTCCCCAAAGGCCCCAAAGCCGCAATGCGCTCCCCGGCCTCCATCTGTGAAAGCTCCTTCGTCCCTTCGCCCGCCACGCGGAACACCAGACGCAGAGAGCGTTTATCCTCTCCGATTTCACAAATGCTGATGGGGCGCGGCAAAAGCCTGCTGCCGTCTTTGCAGGACAGCATCAGAAACTGCCCCGGCCCGGCCTCCTTCGCCAATTCATCCACACGAAGCCAACAATCAAAAATGCCGGGCGCAATTTCATTCTTCTGAAGGATCAGAGCCTCTTCCCGTCTCTTCTGTGCCATAGCTCCCCCTTAATTTGCCGCGCGAAGCGCGCCGTCAATGTCCGCGATCATGTCTTCTACAGCGGCCCTCGCCGCCTCCTCAAAATGCTCCGCCCCAAATTTCTGATATTTCTCCTGCTTGTAGGCGGCGATAATCCCCCGGGAGGAATTGACAATCGCCCCAAGCCCGTCCGCATTGAAAAAGTGCGTCAAATCCGCGCCCTTTCCGCCCTGCGCGCCATAGCCCGGGACTAAGATAAAGCTCTTTGGCAGGATGCGGCGGAGAATTTTGCCCATTTCAGGATAGGTCGCGCCGACGACCGCCCCAACGTTGCTGTAGCTGTCTTCCATGCAGGAGCCTGCCCATTCCGCAACCTTCTCCCCGACCCATTCGTACAGCGGCCTTCCGTCCATTATGCGGTCCTGAAACTCGCCGCTGGATGGGTTCGAGGTCTTCACCAGAATAAAAATCCCCTTGCCCTCTTCGCCGCACACGTCTAAGAACGGCTGAATGCCGTCCGTCCCAAGGTAGGGGTTGACCGTCGCGAAATCCTCGTCAAACGGCGCATAGGCGTTTGTTCCCACCGTCACTTTGCCAAGATGGGCCGCGGCATACGCCGCGGAAGTGGAGCCAATGTCCCCCCGCTTCACGTCGCCAATCACAATCAGCCCTTTCTCGTGGCAGTATTCCACCGTCTTTTGAAACGCCTTTAACCCTTCCACGCCAAACTGCTCATACATGGCGACCTGCGGCTTGACGGCCGGAATCAGGTCGCACGTCGCGTCAATCAGCTTGCGGTTATACCGCCAAATGGCCTCTGCCGCGCCAGAAAGCGTCTCTCCGCAATCGCTGTACGCCTCCTTTAAAATCTGCTCCGGGACATAGCTTAGCATCGGGTCTAAGCCCACGCAGATCGGCGCGTTCGTTTTCTTTATCTTCTCGATTAATTTTTGAATCATTTCCTGCTCTCCTCTTGATACGCAATTTCCCCGCCTACCATTGTGCAGACGACCTTTCCCGTCACCTTACGGCCCAAAAACGGCGTGTTCTTCGCCTTTCCCGCAAAGTCCTCTTTTACAAGCTCATACTTCCGATTCGGGTCGAACACCACAATGTCCGCCGCCGCGCCTTCCTGCAAGACGCCCTTTTCCGATCCAATGACCTGCGCCGGACGGTAGCTTAGCTTCTCCGCCATTCCAAGCTCCGTCAAATACCCGTTTTGCACCAGCTCCGAATAGGTCAGCGCCGCCGCCGTCTCAAGCCCCACAATCCCAAACGGGGCCTTTTTCATGGACAGCCCTTTCTCCACCGCCGTATGGGGCGCGTGATCCGTCGCGATCACGTCAATCGTCCCGTCCTTTAAGCCCTCTTTGATAGCCTCCAGGTCTTCCTTTGCGCGAAGCGGCGGGTTCATCTTATAATTCGCGTCGTCTCCCGGAATGTCCGCGTCCGTCAACGTAAAGTGGTGCGGGCAGGCTTCTGCGGTGACGGCATAGCCCTGCCGCTTCGCCAGCCGGATCAGTTGAACGCTGTTTTTGGTGGAGCAGTGGCATAGGTGCAGATTCGCCCCTGCGCGATGCGCCAGCAAAATGTCCCGCGCCACAATCACGTCCTCCGCTTCATTCAAAATGCCAGGCATCTTCAGCTCCTTCGCCCTCTCCCCCGCATTCATCACGCCGCCGCGCGCCAGATCCTTATCTTCACAGTGGGCGAACACCGGAATCCCTTCCTCCCTGGCAATCTCCATCGCCCGATAATAGAGATCCGTGCGCATCACTGACTTACCGTCCTCTGAAAGCGCCGGGACGCCGGCCTTCACCATCTCATGGATGTCGGAAAGCGCCTCCCCGTCCTGCCCTTTTGTGACGGCCCCAATCTGCAGCACATTGACCTTCGCCAAATTTTTCGCCTTCTGATGCACATAATTTACGACATTCGCATTGTCCACCGCAGGCTTCGTGTTGGGCATAGCCAAAATCGTGGTGAAGCCGCCGCGCGCCGCCGCCCTGGCCCCGGTCTCCACCGTCTCTTTCTCCTCAAACCCCGGATCCCGTAAGTGTACGTGCAGGTCGATAAAGCCCGGCATCACAAAGCATCCCTTCGCCTGAATGACCCGATCCGCCTTCTCCTTGATGCCCTTCGCTATCTTCTTTACCTTCCCGCCTTCCACCAACACATCTGAAACCGCATCCGTCTTAGAAGACGGATCCAATACCCTCCCGTTTTTAATCAATACCTTCATAGATTCCTTCCTTTTTCATTCCATTTCAAATCGCTTCGCGACAGAATTCCTGCACAGCCGGCTTACAGCTGCGTCTTTACAAATATGTCATATATCGCGGCAATTGCCGTGTCAAAATCCCGGTTCGTCACGCCGATGATGATATTCAGCTCGCTCGATCCCTGATCTATCATCTTCACATTGACATTCGCATGGGACAGCGCGGAAAAGATCCTGCCTGCCGTCCCCCTTGTGGAGCGCATTCCCCGGCCCACGACGGCGATTAAGGCAAGATCCGCCTCCAAATCAATCGTGTCCGGCTCAGCTAAGCGGTGGATGGCCGAAAGCACCTGCTGCTCCTTCCCTTCAAATTCCTCCTGATGCACAAACACGGTCATCGTGTCAATGCCAGAAGGCATATGCTCAAACGAAATCCCGTTCTGCTCAAACGCCGATAAGACTTTCCTTCCAAACCCCACTTCAGAGTTCATCATGTCCTTGTCAATGTTCACCGCCACAAAGCCTTTTTTCCCGGCAATCCCGGTAATAGTGTACTTAGAATGGTGGCAGGTGCTTTCCACAATCAGCGTCCCTTCCTCTTCCGGCGCGTTGGTGTTGCGGATATTGATGGGAATCCCCGCTTTCCGCACAGGGAACACCGCGTCCTCATGCAGGACCGTAGCCCCCATGTAAGACAGCTCCCTAAGCTCCCGGTACGTAATGACCCGGATGACTTCGGGATTTTCAATGATCCTTGGATCTGCAATCAAAAAGCCGGATACGTCCGTCCAGTTCTCATACAGATCCGCTTTCGCCGCCTTCGCGACGATGGAGCCGGTGATGTCCGAGCCGCCTCTTGAGAACGTGCAGACGCTCCCATCTTTTTTTGCCCCGTAAAACCCGGGGATTACGGCGCGCTCCGATTTCTTTAAGCGCTCCTTCAGCACCCGGTCCGTCTTCTCCGCATCGAATTCCCCGTTTTTGTCAAACACGATCACGGACGCGGCGTCTATGAAATCACAGCCCAAATAAGCCGCCATCACAATCCCGTTTAAGTATTCCCCACGGGAGGCCGCGTAATCCTTTCCCTTGCGATCCGAAAAATCCACCGCGATCTTGCGAAACTCCTCCTCTAAAGAAAGCTTTAAATTGAGGCCGTTGATGATCGCGTCGTAGCGTTCCTTAATTTTCCGTAACCTGGGCTTAAAGTCCTCTCCCGCCTCCGCGGCCGCATAGCACTCATACAGCAAATCCGTAACCTTCGTGTCCTTGGGGTTCCTTTTTCCGGGCGCGCTTGGCACCACATACTTCCTGCTTTCATCTGAACGGATAATCTCCCCTACCTTCGAGAACTGTCCCGCAGTGGCTAGGGAGCTTCCGCCAAATTTCACTACTTTTACCATGATTTCCTCGCTCCTTGATCTGTCATGCCATCTCTTGATTTCTCGCGACAGTTCCGGCAAGCCGTCCTGTCGCTTCCTGATTTATGTGGGCGTCTGCATCAATAAATGCCGCATCAGAAGATGCCCGTCCTCAATCCGCCTGCCCGTCTTGGCGGCGTCCTCCTCCGTATAACGGAATCGGCCGTCCTGCTCCCTCGTGCTGTCGTACAGCAAATACGGCACGTCGTCCGCCGTATGCGTGCGGATCGCGACCGGCGTTGGATGATCCGGCAGAATCACCATACGGCATTCCTCTCCCGCCGCTTTTAAGCCCTCCACAATCGGACGCAGGATGCGCTGATCGAGATTCTCAATCGCCTGCACCTTGCGCTCCGCGCTGCCCTGATGCCCCATCTCATCCGGGGCCTCCAAATGCACATACGCAAAATCCAGGCCGTCCCCTAACAGCGCGTCCAAAGCCGCCTTCGCCTTTCCTTCGTAATTGGTATGAAGCCCGCCGTTTGCGCCCTCCACATGGCACACCTTCATTGAGGCCCCAACGGCGATCCCCTTCAGTAAGTCCACCGCAGAGACCATGGCTCCTTTTTTCCCTGTCAGCTCCTCAAACGAAGTCAGAGAGGGCTTTTTGCCCGCGCCCCAAAACCAGCAGGAATTTGCGGGAGGCAGCCCCTTCTCTTTCCGCTCTAAGTTAATCGGATGGGCGGAAAGAATTTCATAGCTTCTCTCCATCATTTGGGCAAACCTGGGATGATCCGGCAAAAACGCGCCGACCTTCTGCCCTAAAATGTCATGGGGCTGCGCAAACTTCCTCACTTCGCCATGCTCCCAAACAAGCAGATGCCGATAGCTGGTTCCCACGTGAAAATGAAACTCTTCCGTCGCAAGCTCTTGCCTCACCGCGTCCAAAAGAGCCGCCGCGTCCTCCGTGGAAATCTCCCCCGCGCTATGGTCAAGCATCGTCCGATCCTTATACTTCCCCTCTTCCTCTGAAAGCGTCACAAGGTTACAGCGCAGCGCCACGTCCGTCTCCTCAAGCGGCACGCCGATGCTAAGCGCCTCAAGCGGGGAACGGCCGGAATAGTATTTCCTAGGGTCATACCCAAGCACGGACAGGTTCGCCGTGTCGCTGCCCGGACTCATCCCGTCAGGAACCGTATGCACCAAGCCAACCTCCCCCATTGACGCAAGCAAATCCATCATCGGCGTCTTCGCATAAGCAAGCGGGGTCTGATTCCCCAACGATTCAATGGGACGGTCTGCCATGCCGTCCCCCAAAATGACTAAATATTTCATCTCAAACTCCTTTACAGCCTGCCGTATCGAGTGTTACCGCGCACTGGCGCACCGAATCACAGAACGCACAGAAAGCTTCGCGGCCTTCTCTTCAAACTCCGCTTCCGACATCTCCTCCGTCACAAAGCCAAGCTCCCCGTCCACGACGCCTTCCACATACGCCGCGTTTTCAAACAAAGCGTCAACCGCCGCCTTATCCGCAGGCGTGCGCACGAAGAACGCGCTCCTCATCTGCCCAAACTCTTCCAGAGTCATCTTCTCCTTCGACCATTCAAGCCACACGTTCCGATTCAGATGCCTCGCGATGTCCACCATGTCCGCCACGACCGCAGAAGCCGTCGGGAGCTTTCCGGCGCCGCTGCCATAATACATCGAGTCGCCCAACACATTCCCACGCACAAACACTGCGTTGAACACGCCGCTGACATGGTACAACGGATGCTCCGGCGCAATCAAAAACGGGGCGACAAGCGCGGCGTACCCGCCCTGCGTCCTCCTGCTTGACGCAAGCAGCTTAATCGAGCGGCCCATTTTCTTCGCATATTTCATGTCCTCAGCCGTAATTTTCGTAATCCCTTCCGTATGTATGTCCTGAAAATCCACCTGTTTCCCGCATACAAGGGAAGTTAAAATGGCGATCTTGCGGCAGGCGTCATAGCCCTCAATGTCCGCGGAAGGATCCTTCTCCGCATAGCCCTTCTCCTGCGCGTCCTTTAACACCGCGTCAAACTCCAGGCCATGCTCCGACATCTGCGTCATCATGTAATTGGTCGTACCGTTTAAGATGCCTGTAATCTCCTCAATCTGATCTCCCGTCAGGCAGGAATTGATTGTGCGGATGATCGGAATGCCGCCGCCCACGCTGGCCTCAAACAAGAAATTCACGCCCTTTTCTTTGGCAATGGCGATCAGCTCAGCCCCCTTTTCCGCGACCAGCGCCTTATTGGAGGTCGTCACGTGCTTGCCCGCCTCAAGCATTGCCCGGACAAACGTATACGCCGACTCCACGCCGCCCATCGTCTCCACGACGATGCGCACTTCCGGATCCCCTGCAATCACCTGATAGTCATGAATCACTTTATCCGCAATCGGATCCCCCGGGAACTCCCGAAGATCCAACACATACTTCACTTCAATCCCTTCGCCGGCCTTCTTTTTGATGCTCTCCTGATTGATCCGAAGCGCCTCCACCACGCCGGAGCCAATCGTCCCGTATCCCATCACTGCTGCTTTTATCATAATATCCTCTATCCTCCATTCTTCCTCTCTCTGACGGATTCTCACGTCTTTCCTCTGTCTAATCTACCATAATTCTACGAATGCCGCAAGCATTTGCCCGCATATTTCACCCACAAAGCCCTGCGGCGCAAAAAGAAATGCATCCGCTGATTGACCGAATTGAAAATAAGCAAAATGCAGAAACG
This sequence comes from uncultured Roseburia sp., assembly GCA_947652855.1. GTDB lineage: Bacteria > Bacillota > Clostridia > Lachnospirales > Lachnospiraceae > Roseburia_B. The sequence continues at coordinate 13,419 of CANTEO010000024.1, forward strand.
TCCTGACGGCTCCACAGCAGGACGTTTCTGCATTTACAATGCTCACCAACAAATTTTCAGATTCCAACGCGCACTAGAATTTTCGCCCGCCGCCGCCAAACGTCCTTCCGCCCGCGCCAGTATGCGTTGTGCTTCGGTTGCTGCTCCGATTCGTGGACGGACGCGATATTGTCGCTCTGTAAGGCTCCCGCCTTGGCGGAGCTGGCCTTGGCGGATCCGGCTCTGGCGGATCCGGCGGGATATATGTTTTTGTGACGTATTGGTTCACCAGCTGGTCTCTCTCGACCTTAAGCTTGATGGAGCTGGACGCTTGAAAGCTGTCCCCCTTCTCAAAATTCATGCTTAATCTGTATTTGCCCACAATCACCAAATATACGATGACGCCGACTAAAAAAGCCACCAAAAACGACCCCAACAGCTCTTCATCCGTCAAGGGATGATAATAATCCATCAGCCCCACTTCTATGTGATCGCCGCCTGCTTTTTTGGATACTTCTGCCTCATAAGCGTTTTTCGCGCCAAGTGTCATCAGATACAGGCACTGTGCATAATCCTGACGGGATACTGCCACATACGCACTGTCCAGGATCTCTTCGATTCGTCTGTCACTTATACACCTTATCGCCTCCCCGGCAGTCGCTATGTAAATCTCCCGATTGTCCAAATCCACCAGGCAGCTCACTCCATCATCCCCGCCGCCGTATTCATTGAAATATTCTTCACAGACGGTCCGCGCCGTCTTTCCATCCGCATCCTGGCAAGTCGCCAGGACAACTCCCCATCCGCTTTTTTGGGCAAGCTTCTCTGCGACCTCTTTCAGCCAGTCCGCCTCTTCTTCCATCAGCACGCCCGCGTCGTCTAAAACCCGCGCTGTGCCAGATCCTGCGGCTTCCGTCTCCTCTTCGGGCAAATTGCCGCTCTCTTCGCCGGAATAGCTGTTCCCCTCATCCTTCTGGGCTTTCAGCTCGAAAGCATAATCAAGCTCCTCCACCATCAAGTCAAGGCCCGGCTTACAATCCCAGGGATTCAACGCCTGTTTCACAGCAGACAGGATGCTTTTCTTCCGCCGTTTGCTAATATACTGCTTCGCATCCCCAAAAATCACAAAATAAGCCTCCTGATTGTCCAAATCCACCAGGCAGCTGACCCCATTATCCCGCTTGCCATATTTCTTGAAGTTTTTCTTGCAGACTGCCTTCGCTTTCCTTCCGTTGAGATTTTGACAAGTCGCAAGGACAATGCCCCATTTGCTTTTTTTGGCAAGCTTCTTTGCGCTTTTTTTCAAGGCCGCCGCTTCCGTTTCCGCTAACGCGCCCGCTTCATCCACAATCCGCACCCTGCCAGTCGCCTGTTTCTCCGCTGCGCTGACATTTCCCTGCCACAGCGTCAAAAAAGCCAAAATCAGAGCCAGGCCCCAAACCGCATAGAAGCAATTCTTCCGAATCTGACTCACCATAAAAAACACCCTCCCGCAATCATAATGAACAGCGTGACTATTCCCGTCAGCACGGCGGGCAGGATCGGCCTTATATAATCCACCGGAAACTTCCCGCACACCTTCCCGGTCTGCCCATTCATGGAATAGTAATATGTCGTCCCGTCCTTTCCCTGATATGTCAGCGTCCAGACAGGAAGGAACACATAAGAAAGCTCTCCCTTTTCAGAAAAAATCTCACAGTTCTCCACGTCCAGCGACCAATAGCCCCACACCGACCCTCGCAGGTGGGTCTTGGCGCGCGCGCCTGCGTCCGACTGAAACATAGATGTCGCCTCCGACTCGCCCACATCCCGCTTCTCCGCCAAAAAGCCGGACAGATAGCCCATGTCAAACGGCTTCGCCTCCGACAAATCATAGGGCAGAATCCCCTCCATCAACACATGGTTCGTCTTTGTCAACGCATTCTTTGCCAAATCCTTTACAAAGATATCGCCTTCCCGCTCCACACGATAGACGCTCTTCTCCGTATACTCATAGTCCCCCTGCATCCAAACGCGCCGCTTTATTCCTTCAGCCTCAAGCCGCCCCTTTAAATGGGAGCTGTACGTAAAATACGGAAAATAAATCCCGGAAATTTTCTTCATCTGCTTTTTGTTGAAAAATGACCTTGGGATGCCCTTTTGCTTGCGAAAGAATTCAATGAACTTCTGCTTGGCCGCCTCCTTGTCAATTGCAAACGGGATCACCCGATCTGGCAGAAATTCGCCGCTTAGCCTCCCGCTTAGCACCACCGGGTTATGGCAGTAATAGCAGAACGTCGCCGCCGTCGTCTCATCCGTCACAATCTCAGCGCCGCAGCTTGGGCAGGCATACACCGCGCCCGCCTCCCTGGCCTCTTTTTCTTCTTCGGATTCCTCTGCGCCCGCCGTCTCCGGCGCGTCCTCTGCCTTAGGCTCATCCGCCGCTCCCTGGCCGTTTATCTCTTCCCTCTGAAAATAAGAACAGCAGTATTCACATTTATACTTCTGCGTCGCGGGGTCAAACACCAACTCCCCGTCGCAGTTGGGACACTTAAAGCTGATCGCCGACATAAGCCTTCCTCCCCTCGCTATGGCCTTGGGCTGCCGCACTCACTGCAGAACTTCCCGGCATTCTTCGTTCCGCATCCGCACACCCATTCGCCGGACGGACGCGGCTTGCCGCATTCACCGCAAAATTTTCCGGTGTTTTTCGTCCCGCACCCGCAAAGCCATCCTCCCGGAACGCCGCCGCTTTGCGCCGCCTGGCCTCCCTGTGGCTGCGGGGCGCCGGAAGGCGCCTGTAAATGCATCTGAGCCAGGTTGACGTTCGACGCGTTCGAAAATCCCCCGGCCTGCATCCCGACGCCCATGCCCATAAACCCGGCCATGCTCCCGTTTGGGTTTGCGCCCGCAGACTCAAGGCCCCTGGCCATCGCTCCCTGGATATAGCCCTCCCGAAGCGACGGGTCAGAGAGCATTGCGCCCTGGTTTCGCATCTGAATCATCTTTTGCGACTCTTCATCATAAGAGATGCTCGCGATGCCCACCGCCTGCACTTCCATGCCGCGCATCGCATTCCAGCTCTCGTCCAGCACGTCCGCCATATAGCGGCTAAGCTCCCTTCCCTTGCTCGCCACATAAGAAATTCGGATCCCGTCGGCCGACATCTGATTAATGGACGCCTGCAGCGCCTCTAAGAACTCCGCCAAAAACTGCTCATTGATATCCGAAACCTCCACGTAGCCCGCGTTCCTTGGAATCACTTCCTGATAGAACTTGAGCGGATCCGTGATCTTGATGGAATACGTCCCATGCGTGCGTAAAAACAGCTCCGCATTGTAAAAATTGTCAAAATAGTTCACCGGGTTCCTGGTGCCGAACTTAATGCCCTTAATCTCCTGTAAATTGATATAAAAGACTTTCTGACGCACGGAAACAGCCCCGCCGTACTGAACGCGCGAAAACGTCTCCCTGACGCTTTCCTTTAGCTGCCCGTTAAACAAAGACGGCATTGCAGAATTGTCCACCTTAAAATAGCCCGGCTCCGCCGTATAATCCACAACCTTTCCGCCGTCCACCAGCATCATGAACTGATTGTCATACACATGGATGACGGAGCCGTCCGTCACCACGTCCTCAGATCCTTTCACGTTTTGTCCCTTGCGCATCCTTACGCCAGAGCAAAACACGGTATTGGCCCCCATGTCCTCCGGCTCAAGCACTTCCTTCCATTGGTCGGCCAATGAGCCGCCAATGGACTGCGTCACGGCTTTTATGATACCCATTCCGATTCCTCCCTGTACCTTTCCATTCAGACGCCCTCTCCATTACGCAGGCCGTTTAGGCGTCCCCGCCCGAAGACGGCGCGGGGCAGCCCAAAGACAGCCATTTCAGATACCCATTGATGAACAGGTCAATTTTGCCGTCCATCACGCGGTCTACGCTGCCCGTCTCCACGCCGGTGCGGTGATCCTTCACCAGAGTATACGGCTGCATGACATACGAGCGGATCTGGTTGCCCCATCCGATCTCCGTCACCTCGCCGCGGATGCCCTCCGCCTTTTTCGCGTTTTCCTGCTGCTTTAGCAGATACAGCTTGGCCTTTAGCATCTGCATCGCCTTATCCTTGTTCATATGCTGAGAACGCTCATTCTGACACTGCACCACAATTCCTGTGGGATAATGCGTAATTCGGATCGCCGAGGAGGTCTTGTTGATGTGCTGCCCGCCTGCCCCGCTGGAACGGTAGGTGTCCACCCGGATGTCCTCATCCCTCACTTCAATGTCAATGTCCTCCTCAATGTCCGGCATCACGTCGCAGGAGACAAACGAGGTCTGCCGCTTGCCTGCCGCGTTGAACGGAGAAATGCGCACCAGCCGGTGTACGCCCTTTTCGGATTTCAAATAGCCATACGCATTCTCTCCGTTCACCTGGAACGTAATGGACTTAATGCCTGCCTCATCCCCGTCCAGAGAATCCAAAACCTCCACGCTAAAGCCCTTGTCCGCCGCCCACCTTGTAAACATCCGGTAGAGCATCCCGGCCCAGTCGCAGGACTCCGTCCCCCCTGCCCCCGCATGGAGGGAGAGGATCGCATTGTCTTTGTCGTACTCCCCGGAAAGCAGCGTCTTCATGCGGATGCCCTCAAGCGTCGCCTCAAATTCGACCAGCTCCTCCTTCACCTCGTCCACAAGGGACGCGTCATTTTCCTCGTTCCCTAGCTCAATCAAAGCCTCAATGTCCTCAAATTGTCCATTTAGCTTTGCAAACGTCTCTACGTCGTCCTTTAAGCTCTTCAATTCCTTCATCTTAAGCTGCGAGCGTTCCGTATCGTCCCAAAAATCCGGGGCCTCCATCTCCCGCTCCATTTCCTGAATCTTCCTCTCCTTTGCAGCTAAGTCAAAGTGAATCCCTCACTTCCACCAATGGTTGTCTGTAAGCGTTCAAAGCCGCTTTGAATGAATCAAATTCTACCATTAATTTCACCTCTTTCTTTTCTTTTTTTCTTCCAAACAGAAATTACAAGCCAGGCCAAAAGCAGGCCGGCGGCCGCCCCCGCGCTGTCAATCAGGACATCCTTCACTTCCCCGGAACGCCCTTCGATAAAGAGCTGATGGAACTCATCCGTCGCCGCGTAGGATGCTGCGAGCGCAAACGCCCATAAATATCTCCGCCCCGCAAAAACAGGGTAACAAGAGCAGTTCCCAAGGAAAATGCAGGCCAAAACGGCGTATTCCGTCATATGCGCCGCCTTTCTCACCGGATGGTCCAAACGCTCTACGCATTCCGTCAAAGCCTCCTCGTCCCATCCCAGACGAAGCGCCTGGCTGACCGCCTCCGTGACGCGGTAAATCAGGCGGCCGCTGACCTCGCCGGACTCTTCTGCCTTTTGATTGGAAAACGAGAAAATCATTGCCATCCAAAGGATGGCAAGCGCAATCCAAACCCCTCTTTTGCAAGTCCCATTCATGCCTAAAGCTCCTTCTTTAGAATCTCAATCGCGCGAAGGACTTGATTATCCTTCATTTCGTCGTATTCCCCCGACTTCTTCCCCATATATTCATACGGCAGCTCCACGTCCGGCGCAATCCCCGTCCCATGGATATTCTCCCCATTTGGCGTAAAATATTTTGCGGTCGTCAGCTTAATTGCGTCGCCTTCCTTCAACGTAATGATGGACTGCACCACGCCTTTGCCAAACGTCTTCTCCCCAATCAGCGTCCCATACTGAAAATCCCGGATCGCGCCCGCTAAAATTTCGGCCGCGCTCGCGCTGTTGCCATTCATCAGAACCGCGATCGGCAAATCCATCTTCGTCTTCTCATCCGACGTATAGTCCTGACGCTTGCCGTATTTGTCCTGCGTATACACAACGACTCCCTCCGGCAAGATCGAATCCAGGATCTCCGTCACGGCCGTCACCATGCCGCCTGGATTGTCCCGCACGTCCAAAATCATCGCGCGCATCCCCTGCGCCGTCAAGTCCTCCACTGCCGCCGCAAACTGCTCCGCAGTCGGCGCTCCAAATTCCAGGATTTGGATATAGCCGATTTCCCCATCTAAAAGCTTATGGCTGACTGTAGGCAGGTCAATGTTCGCCCGCTCCACGTCAATCTCCAGGTAGTCCTCCTCACCCTCTCTGTAAATCTGAAGATGCACCTTCGTCCCTTCCTCGCCCCGGATATGCGTCACCAGATCGGAAAGCTCCATGCTCACCGACTCAATTCCCTCCACCATCACCAAGACGTCGCCATCCAAAATGCCCGCCTTCTGCGCCGGGGAGCCGTCATACACATGGGTGACGGTCACCTGCATCGTGTCCCTGTCCTGGGACAGGCCCGCTCCAATGCCGCAGTAATTCTGCGTGGCGGAAATCTGCAGATCCGCATATTCCTGCGCCGTATAGTACTGAGTGTACTTGTCGTCAAGCCCGCTTAAAAGGCCGGAATAAATTCCTTCGGCAAGCTGCTCCTCCTCCACGTCATCATAAAAATAAAGATGAATGTAGCCGATCAGCTCATTTACCTTGCTTTTCACCTGATCGCTTAACGCAATTGAAAGGCTCTCCTTTTGCCCGAAAAACACAGAGCCCTCGCCAAAAACGGACAGAAAGGCAAACAGCGCGACCGCGCCAGCCAGCAGAGTCCCTGCCGCGCCGATTAAGACGCCCCTGCCAAAGCCGCTTTTTTTCTCCCTTTGAACCTCAAACCCTTCCCCAGATTCCATATCCTCCTGCATCCGCATCCATTCCTTTCTGATTTTGTTATGAAAACGCTGTTTGAACCGACCGCCCCTTAAACCTTCAAATGTTTCCGGATCGTGATGACGCTCCCCAACAGGCCAATCCCAAGGCCAAGGATCAAAGCCGCCGGAATCAGGGCATGAAACACCTCATTTGCCGGGACAAAACGGATCAGCCTGCTTAAAAAGCTGAACTTATCCCCTATGTACGCCACAATCCGGTTGTAAAGCATATAAAGGAGCGCAAGCGGCAAGGCCGCCCCGACCAGGCCAATCAGCACGCCCTCCACAATAAACGGCGCGCGCACAAAAGAATCCGTCGCCCCAATCAGCTTCATGATCGCGATTTCGTCCCTTCGGACCGCGATCCCCGTCGTCACCGTATTGCTGATCAAAAAAATCGCCACCAAAAACAAAATCAGGATCACTCCCACGGAAATATAGCCGATCAGGCTGTTGAAGTCGGAAAGCGTGTTCGCGACAATCGCGGAATGGCGCACCTCGCGCACGCCCTCCAAATCCGTTAAGTACTCCACCAAAACCTTCTGCATGGAGACGTCATTCATATAAATCTCAAAGCTGGAGGAGTTCGCCAAAGGGTTGTCGTCGGCAAACCCGGCCGCCGCCTCGTCATCGCCTCCTAAATACTCCTCCTTAAACTCCGCCCATGCCTCCTCCGCGGAAACATAATTGTAATCTGAAACCTCCGCCCTCGCCTTAATCTCCTTTTCAATGGAGGCCACCTGCTCCGGCGTGATGCCCGGCTCAAAAAACACCGTGACCGCCACGCCGGACTCCGCGTCCTTCACCATAGCCTGAAAATTCGTCACAATCGCAAAAAAAAGGCCGAACAAAAAAATACAGGCTGACATTGTCGCAATCGAAGCTAGGGAAAACATCTTATTGTTGCAGATATTCTTAACGCCCTGCTTTATGGTATAGCCAATCGTGCTAATCCTCATTGCCGCCACCTTTTACGTCAGAAATGACGACGCCTTTCTTAATCGTAATCACGCGCTTTTGCATCACCTTCACAATCTCCATATTGTGGGTGACGACCACGACAGTCGTTCCGCGCTCGTTGATCTCCTCCAACAGCTTCATGATCTCCCACGCGTTATTCACGTCGAGGTTTCCCGTCGGCTCATCCGCAAGCAGGATTTTCGGCCGGTTGATTAACGCCCTGGCAATCGCCACCCGCTGCTGCTCCCCTCCCGAAAGCTGCCTTGGAAATGATTTGTACTTCGCCGCAAGGCCCACCATGGAAAGCATTTGCGGCACCTTTTTTCGGGATTCGCGAACGCTCGCCCCGATCACCCGCTGTGCGAACGCCACGTTGTCATACACATTCCTGTCCTTCAACAGACGGAAATCCTGAAACACCACGCCCAAATCCCTTCGGAACTTGGGGATCCTCCTGTGCCCAATCAGATTCAGCCTCTTACCATTGATGGAAATCGTCCCCTCCGTCGGCTCAAGCTCCTTTAGCAAAAGCTTAATCAGAGTGGATTTCCCGGAGCCGCTGTCTCCTACGACAAACACAAACTCCCCTTCGTCAATCTCCAAATTCACGTCGTTAAGCGCCGGGATCCCGGCGGAATATGCCTTGCTGACATGCTCTAATCGAATCATGGACACCTCCTGCATCAATAATCAATCGCTTCCATATACTTCATATATTTGACCACCATTAAGGCGATTTTAAACGTAATCGCGTCCTCAAACACGCGAAGGTCTAAGCCCGTGCTTTTCTGAAGCTTATCCAGACGGTACACCAGCGTGTTCCTGTGGATATACAGCTGCCTTGACGTCTCGGACACATTCAGGCTGTTCTCAAAGAATTTATTGATGGTCGTAAGCGTCTCCTCGTCAAAATCATCCGGAAACTTCCCTTCAAAAATCTCCCCGATAAACATCTTGCAAAGAGGGATGGGAAGCTGATAAATCAGCCGGCCAATCCCAAGGGTGGAATACGCCACGACGCTTTTGCCCTGAAAGAAAATCTTGCCGACGTCAAGCGCCATGCGCGCCTCTTTATAGGAACGGGACACATCCTTAATCTCGCCTACAATCGTGCCATACGCGATATGAATCTCCCGCTTCACCTCTCCCTTGAACAAATCCAACATCACTTCCGCGGCCTTATATAAGTCGTCATACGTCTCATTCTCGGCCAGCTCCTTCACGACAATGATGTCCTTTTCATCCACGGCCGTCACAAAGTCCTTTAACTTGCCGCCAAAAATGCTCTTCACCCGCTCCACGTCATTTCCATCGTTATCCTGATCCGTCTCGATGATATACACCACCCGCCGTACCTGCGTATCTATGTGAAGCTTCTTGGAGCGGTTATAAATATCCACCAAAAGCAAGTTGTCAAGCAGCAGGTTCTTAATGAAATTATCCTTATCAAAACGCTCTTTATAGGCGACTAAAAGGCCCTGCACCTGAAACACGGCCATCTTGCCGATCATATAGGCGTCGTCCCCGTCCCCGTTGGCAAGCAGGATGTACTCTAATTGACGCTCATCAAACACCTTGAAAAAATGGCATCCCCTCATAGCCTGCGAGTCTGCCGGGGATGACGCAAAAGCCTCCGCCTCTTTCAGATAATCCTCCGCTTCTTTAAACGTGGCGGCCAATACCGTCCCTTCTACGTCAATGACGCCCAAATCTATTCTTGATATCCCCTTAATGCCGTCAATTGTATTCTGCAATATCTGGTTTGAAATCATATCCCCATTCTCCTTCTCTGAAAGAAATTTTCTGCCATAAAATGATTCAGCTATAAAATTCCTATCGCAGGGAGCGCCTCGCGAGCCCTGCAATCAGATTGACGGCGCGTCCCGCGCCTTTTATGAGAATCCGCTTCACAGCTTCTCATAACATAAGCTATATTACGTATTTTAAGACAAAATGACAAAAAAAGAAAGAGGAAATGCAATTCTTTTTATGCATTCCCTCATCTTTTTCTAAATCCTTCTCCCAAAACTTCCCTTACGTCGGACACAATCACAAACGCGTTTTCATCCAACTGGGCGACAATTTCTTTCAGCTCTACTATTTCTTTTTTGGAAACGACGCAGTAAAGCGCCTGCTTATCGCTCCCGGAATACATCCCCTTCGCATACAGCGCCGTTAATCCCCGGTTCAGCTTTTCCATCAGCATCTGAGCCATCTGGCCGTACTGATCCGTGATGATAAAGGCGGCCTTGGAATAATGCATCCCTTCCATCAGCGCGTCGGAAACCTTTGCCGTGATAAAAATGGCGATCACCGCGTACAGGCCGGAGTGCAGGCCAAACGCATACAGCCCGCAAATCACCACGAGGCCGTCAATCACCTGCATGATCTGCATGACCGAATAATGCTTTCGCTTTGCCTGAATTAAGACCGAAGCCAAGTCCGTCCCTCCCGTCGTGGATTTCGCAAGAAGCACAAGCCCGATTCCCACGCCGCAGGCCAGGCCGCCAAAGACGGCGGCAAGCAACGGATCCCCCTGCGCCATGTCCCCCGCGGGGATCACAAACAGCCACGCGGAAAGGAGCGACGCGCCAAGGATGGTCCTGCCCACAAAACGCTTTCCAAAAACAAAATAAGCGGCCCAAAACAAAGGGATGTTTAACGCTATATTTGTCAGCCACAGCGGCAGGCCGCCTGGAAAAACCCCAAGCGTCATCTGCCTGACTACAATCGCGATCCCAGTAAACCCGCCTGTCACAAGGCCGGCCGGGTCGAAAAACCACTGAATCCCAAACGCCATGCAGCCAGTCCCGGCCACCGTCCACAGCACGTCCACATACGCCGGCTTCTGATGCAAACACTTCATAATATCAGCTTCGTTCCTTCATCTCATTTTGATATTTTGTGACGGAATGGCGCAGCCGGCCTCTTAAGGCCAGGCTCTTTAATATCCCGCCCACTTTCGCCACCCCTGGCTTTTCCCCATAGCCGCATCCAAGCCCATACCACAGGCTGGCCCCAATCTTTTCCCGATTGGAAAGAAGAAACTCCTCCTCCCTTGGGGACTCCATCCCGGAAATTACAATGTCCGGCGTGGCGCCATTGATCTCATTGACAATGTCGTCTATGTCCCCGTCACAGCTTTCCGCCGCATACTCGCCAATCGACGCAAATCCGGGACACGCCTCTGCCAAAAACGCCCGCATCCGTTCCAAATCCACGTCAGCCGACGCAATTAAAAACACTCTTTTTTTGGAACGGGACACGCGCCTTAGCAATTCGCGCAAAAAATCCTGATTGCGAATCTCCCTAAGGCGCTGCGCCGAAGCGCAGCCTGCCTCAGAGAGGATCTCCCGTTCCCCAATGACGCAAAGATCCGCCTGCATCAGGCAGTCTTTAATCTCCGGGTTTTCTCCCGCTAAGATCAATTGCTTCATCGTAACCGTCTCTATAATGTTGAAAGCCGTGCTCCCAAGATACGTATCCAGGCGCAATAATGCTTCCCGCACCGTATAGTTATCTACGCCTATCCCCAATATCTCTATCTTTTTACCCATACTGCACCTGACCTATCCTTTAGTTTCTGCTATTTTACAAAAAATATGCGCATAAAAACCCTTATCATGCCCATCTCAGCAAATCAATAGGCCAACTGTATCAGAGCCTATGATTTTTTTATAGTGACGCCGGGTTTTTGTCCCTTGCCCTTGAGCCGTTTCTTGTATGCCCTATATTTCGCTTTCGGCACCATAATCTTCGCCTTCTTATAGATGCCCTTGAACGCCTTTTTGCCTACAGATTTTAATGATTTGCTTTTGATTGTGATCTTCTTTAAGCTCTTGCACCCCTCAAACGCGGAAGCCCCAATGTCCGTGACATTTGGCCCGACCGTCACCTCTTTCAGCGCCTTCCAGTTTTTAAACGCGTTCTTCTCAATCTTCGTCACTTTATAGGTAATGCCCAAAATCTGAACGGTTGGGCCGACTGTGAATTTTTTCCCTGTCTTTTTTAATGGCTTTACAAACGCCGCCGTCCCGCCGGATTTCGTGGAAGTGAGGATTTTATATTCTGCTTTCTTTCCGTCGTCTTTATACTTTTTCCCAACCGCAGGAGACGGGGTTTCTTCCTGTGTCCCGCCCCCAAGTTCCGCCAGGCCTTTCATTGCCGCCTGCAATGCGCTCATCGCCGCCTGAATCTCTTTCAATGGAGCGTCATCCTTCGCCTCAAGCTCACAGAGCGTGGCATAGGCTCTCTGAAATGCGGCCCAGGACTCAGCCGTGTATTTGCCCTGCACTTTCTTTCCCGCGTCTTCTATGGCTTTCTCAATCTGCGGCTTCAGTTCCGCAACCGCCTGCTCTTCATCGCTTTGCAGCCTCAGCTCGTAAGTATGGCGCGCAGAGCCGTCCTCCGACTGCACAAGAATTCGAACAACGCCTGCTTTATCTGCCGAAACGACCGTAACAGCGGCATTGTCAAGCGGCTTCGCCTGCACCTTTGCAGCCGCGATCCGGCCGTCCACTTTCATGGAATAGCCGTCTGCATGAAACGTTCCGGATTCAAAGCCCGTGACCGAAGCCCCGTTCACCGTCAGCTCCCCAAGCAGGGCCGATCCGCTGTCCTCATACCGGACGCCGCTGTCATAAATCTCGCATTCAATCATTCCTACATATTTGGACGCGTCCGTATATTCGTCGCTTGCGATCGGCTCTATGCGCAATGCCGTCAACGACTGCGGCTGCTCCAAAACATACGTCGCCTTATTGTTGTTAGAAACATCAATGTCCGATGCATCGGCCTTCATGTCAAAAAAGCTCTCTCCGTCTCTCGACGCGCGGAGCGTTACACCCTTTGGAATCTTCACCGCTTCATCCGAATAATAATATACGTCAATCTTTTGTACCGAATGCATCTCATCCCATTGGAAAATAATTGCCGGAGAAGAATTTAAAAGCGCGGAATTCCAGTTGGTCCAGCGTTTATTCGTCGCATCTCCCCCGCCCTGCGTCTCGCTCAAATTCTTGATGCCGTCCACAATGGAAAGCAGATTGTCAGACGCCGGGGCGCAGGTCTCCGTCAGCGACGCATACTCCGGCGCAATGTTCTTTGGCTCGTCTGTGGTATATTCTGCGGCGCGCAGCGTCATCGTGACAGGAAACGACACGCGGTCTGAAATCGTTGCCGTCCCTTGAATGACGACGGTTTTTCCCGGCTCCGACGGGGCGCTCTCCGGGACATCCTTCCACACGACGGGATACTCCCCATAAAGCGTGCCGTCCGTCAGGACGCCAGGCGCTGTCTTTGGCAGGGCAAACGCGCTCCCGGCCGGGGCCGCTTTGGAGCAGTTTTGAGCCGCGGCAAACACCGGGTTTACATGAAGGGCCGCCATCACGGGAATCCTTTCGGCTCCGCATACCAGCTCGCCCTTTACGGAATAATCGCCTGGCTTGCCGTAAATATCCTGCCCAACCTCATCCCAAATGACAGAAGCGTAAAGCTTCGTCCCATCTGACTTCACGACAGACGCCTTCGACTGAAATGCCGGCTTCGTCCCCATGTCCACGTTATATTCCGTCAAAAGGCTGTATTCCTTTACAAATGCATCGCCCTTCTGTTCCCCAACCGTATCGACAAACACTGTCTTCGTCTGCATCCCATCCGACTCTGCCTTTAAGGAAAACCCTCCTGCCTTCTCTGTGCTGCGCACAATCACCAGCGCTTTGCCGCTAAATGCGTCAATTACCGCATTCTTTTTGTTTAGCAAAACGGATTTCTGCTGATATTTGTCAATTGTTGACGGATTTCCGTTATCTACGCCCACAATTTCCCCATAGCCTGTCAATGTGAATCGGATCCTGCTGTCTGCCTGGCTGGCAAACTCCCCGTTTTGATCAAGCACGTCTACCGCGATATACGCAAGGCTCTCTCCATCCGCGTCAATCGCTGCCTTTTCTGGCGTCACGTTTAATGAAGAGCCGCGGTCGCTGTTCGTCTTAACTTCCTTCACCCCTAATGTATCCGTAATTTCAACGCCATTTTCGTCATAAGCCCGTGCGCTAAGCGTCCCTTCTTCATACTTCACGCGAAACTGCGCCGCCATATTGCTGTAGTCCGTATTGCTGGCCGAGTTTCCCGCGGAACATTTCTCCAAATCATTGGAAACGGTGCGGTACATCCCATACTCAAAGCCCGCAGGCGTCTCTATGGACTCCCGCGTCGCCGTGCCGATCACTTCGCCATTCAACAGCAGCTCCACCTCCGCTGCATTTGCGTAAACGTCCACCCTCACGGTTTGGGCCCCGTCCAACGCCAAGTCCTCTTTGTTCCAGCATCCCGGGACAAGATGCAGCGTCGTCTGATCCTCTTTCCACTGGCTGCTGTAGAAATAGAAGGAGTCCTTTGGAAATCCCGCCGTGTCAATTATGCCAAAATAAGAAGAATTTGGAATTGCCTTTGGATCGCCGCTGACGCTGCCCGGCTTCGTGCCGTTCCAGTCCGTCGGCTCTCCAATATAATCAAATCCCGTCCAGACAAATGTACCCATCATAAAGTCATTGGAGATGACCGGCAGCCATCCCTGCCTCGCCAGCTGCCCCCAAGAAACGCAGGATGTGTCATACGCCGTACACTGGTAATTGCCCTTCTCTGCAATCTTCCCTGTCGTAGAGTACACGCCGCGGCTGTTTATGGACGAAACTGTCTCCGACCCCACAATCGGCCAATCCGGCTGCCTGTTATGATTGCTCACATAGTTGTGCGGTGAGTAATTCAGCCCTGCCACGCCGCCCGCGTTGACAAGAATCTCATCTATCTTGGTGCGGTAATCCGCTGTATCCCCAAAATTAGCTCTGTTGTCCCCACAGGTGATCGGCTTTGTCGGGTCAATGGACTGAATCCATTCCACCATTTTTTTGGCATTGTCCGTATATTCTTTAACAACATACTCCGCAGTCGTTGACGGGGCGCCAAAATTCAGCTCATTGCCAATCGACCACATCACGACGCAGGGGTCGTTCTTATCCCGGTGGATCATGGACTTTAAGGCAAACTCCACCCATTTCTCATCGGCGCGCCCGCCAATCAAAGCATTTCCTTCCCCGAGCGTTTCATTGAAATACTCGGAAAAATCATGATTATTTTCATTTTTCGGATAAGACCATCCGTCGTACACCTCATCCATGACAAGCATCCCAAGCTCATTGCAGGCCTCAAGCAGGACGCGGCCTGGCGCATTATGGCTGGAACGGATGGCGTTGCAGCCCATCTCCTTTAATTTCTCCACCTGACGGTACACAGCGTCCCGATACGCCGCCGCGCCAAGCGCGCCCTGGTCATGATGCATGCACACGCCCTTCATCTTGATATTTTTCCCGTTTAAGGCAAAGCCTGTGTCCGCGCTGTAGCTGATCATGCGGAACCCAAATTCCGTCAGGCATTCATCCACGACTTTCCCGTCCGAAAGCACCTCTGTCTTTACATAATAAAGGTTGGGATCTTCACAGTCCCACAGCTTTGGCCTGTTTACCGTAACCTCCTGCTCTGTCTTTATAGCCTCCCCCGCCGCTATGGCTATTGTGTCCTCTGCCGCGGACTTTGAGGCGACGGCTCCAGACGCGTCCTGCACGGTCGTCCGAACCGACACGTCTGCCGCCGTCTCGCTGTCATTCTGCGCCACGGTCTGAATATGTACCGTCACATCGCCGTCCTTTTGACGCTCCAGCTCCGGCGTCGTCACGTAAACGCCATCCATCGCCACGTGCAGCGGCTGCGTCACCGTCAGCGTCACGTCACGGTAAATGCCCGAGCCGGAATACCAGCGGCTGGAGGGAATCTGATTCACTGCCTTTACGGCAATCACATTCTCCGTCTTCCCGTCGCAGATAATAAGGTCAGAGATGTCAAATGAAAAATTCGTGTATCCATAATGATGCTCCCCCACCTTGCTCCCATTCACATACACATATGCGCTGCTGTACACGCCGTCAAAATTGAGCGTCACTGTCCGCCCGCCATATTCCGCAGGAAATACAGCCGATTTCCGATACCATCCCGTGCCGCCCGGCAAAAATCCCGACTCCGCCTCATAGTCATTTGAAAACTCCTGAGTGATGCTGAAATCATGAGGAACCTGAATCTCCTCCCAGGCAGAGTCGTCAAACAAAACGCCCTCCGCCTGCAGGCTCTCCTCCTGCTCCAGAAAAAATTTCCACCCCATGTTAAAATTCACTTCTCTGCCATCCGCTTTTCCAGCCACAGCCTCCCTTCCCTCCCTGGCCTGCGCCGTCGTGGAAGGATACGCGGTCATGCTCCCGCCAAATGCTGTGACAGCAGCCAAAAAAACGCACCCCAAACGCTTATATACATCCCGCCTCATCATCCAACCTCCTCTTTTATCATAAATTCTATTATATCATATTATGCTTCATACTGACAAGAAGGAAGTGGGCAGCCCCATGGAACTCAAATTTCAGGCTTGGCCTGGACGGCTGACGGCAAAAAACAACGCCCACCCTGCTAAAATCAGGATGGGCGCGTCTTAAGCCTGTTAAAGAAACGCTGTCTTTTTGCATTTATATGGTATATTTCCCTTGCGCGACAAGGCTTTTTTCTTTTGCAGAAATATTTTTTTCTGACGAAAGCCGCTTGCTCTTCTCCTCTGAAAAGCCTTCTGTGCTTTCCGGCGTGAAAACCGTCTTAAACGTCAGCATCAATATCTTTAAGTCCAACAGCATGGACTGATTTTCTATGTACATCAAATCCAACCTTAATTTATCATACGCAGACGTATTATATTTCCCAAAAATCTGCGCATATCCGGTCAGGCCGCCTTTCACCCGCATCCGATACGCGAATTCCGGCAATTCCTCTTTATACTTCTCCACATGCTCAATCCGCTCCGGCCTTGGGCCAACAAAGCTCATGTCGCCTTTTAAGATATTGATGATCTGCGGGAGCTCATCTATTCTGGTTTTACGGATAAACTTACCCACGCGGGTAATCCGGCTGTCGCCGTCCGTGCAGGGAATGAAGCCGTCTTTTTCTGCATCTACGATCATGCTCCGAAATTTTAAGATCTCAAACACCTGCTCATCTTTTGTGCAGCGTTTTTGTCGAAAAAACACGGGGCCTCTGTCATTTACTTTTATCGCAATTGCCGTCATCAGCAAAATAGGCGACGAAATCAAAAGCAAAATAACGGAAAAAACCAGGTCAAACGCACGTTTCATCTTATATCCTGACTTTTTCTGCTCCACATAGTCATAACGGAACAGCGGCGTATCCAAAAGATGCTTAGGCTGGCATCCCATCATCACAATGTCCTCCAGGCGGGGCGTGAAATACACTTCCTTACGCTGCCTAAAGCAATGCTCCGCCAAAAAGGAACGTTTTTCATAGGACGCCTCATAGAACAGCACCGTATTGCTCCCCTCAATCTGCCGCAGCAAAAGCTCATCTCCAGCCTCCTCTGACAGCATACACGTCACTTCAAAAATATGGGCGTATTTATCCAAAATCCGCTTTCGAAACGTCTCGACTTCTTCTTCCGAGACGCTTTTTCCATATATGAAGATCGTCTCTTTCGGCGGGACATGGAGCATATAATAGTTTTTCACATAAATCACGATTAAAAGCGTGCCGCCAATCTGCATGCATACAATCGCAAAACCCGGCATGATGTTCATCAAACGGTTCGAAATTAAGCAGCATTCCATATATAAGAGCAAATCAGAGATTCCAAACGAGATAATCTGTGAAAAAGCCGTTTCTCCAATTGAGCAGGAGGCGATCCGAAACGCCTTATACAATTCGCAGAGCGCATTGTATAGGATAAAATAGATCAAAATAGAAATTGCAGCCCCCATCGCCCGATTCGCCCGAAATGCAAAATCGTTATAGTAGAAAATCCATATAAAGGCAAACAAGCCCACGTTCCATAACAGCAAACAAAAATGCGCTTTATTCGTTACGCTTTTATTTTTCATAACAGAATCACCTTATTCTTAAACTTTGCTTTACTTTTGTTTATATGGCATTTTGCTTTTTCTCACCAAATAATTGAAATCAACCGTAATCTTTGACGCTGTATGCTTTCCTTTCTTGCCTTTAGAGGAACGCTAGTTGCCCTTCCCCAAACTTCCCGAATCTTTTTCCTCTTCTCCATAATAGGGCTTATAATAGCCGCTGTAATACCCTTTATAGTATCCTTTGTAATAACGGTTATAATAACCGCCCTTTTCAATCTTCACTTTATTTAAGACGACGCCAAGGATCTTGCAGTCCGTCACCTCAAGCTGCTTTTTGATGTCAAGCACAAAACGGTAGCTGCATTTATTGGCCTCTACCACGAGCACGGCCCCATCGCATTTTGGCGCAATAATCGCCGTGTCAATGACAGATCCAAGAGGCGGGGAATCAATCAGGACAACGTCATAATTCTCCCTCGCATAAGCAATGATGTCATCAAAATATTGATTACCCAAAAGCTCCGTAGGGCTTGGCGTCGTGCGTCCCGCAAACACCATATCCAAATTGTTCACATTTGTCTCGCACAGCACATCCTCTAACGCCGCCTGGCCGCTTAAGAAATGCGAAAGCCCTTTAATGCTCCCTTTCTTACTCTTCGCATGATGCCGCCCAACCAAAACGGATTTCCGCAAGTCAGCGTCCAAAATCAGCACTTTCTTCCCGTCCTCCGCGATGGATCTGCCAAGCTCAATGACTACGCTGCTCTTCCCCTCATCCGGCGTGCAGCTTGTAAACGTAATCACTTTGATGCCGGCGCCGCAAAAGCTTAAATTCGTCCGTAGGGAATTGAACGCCTCTTTTTTTCCGTATCCTAATTTTTCTAATTTCTCAAGCTCTACTCTCATCATTTACTGTGACCACCCTTTCTGACGCCAAGCACTTTCCGTTTCCGCCTCTTCTTCTCGGAATTATCCGTCCCGCCTTCTTCAGGGACAGCCGCCAACGTGTTCAGGCGCAGGAAACGCTCTACATCGTCTGCTGTCTTTAATGTATCGTCAATCACATAACGGATGACAAGTATGCCTACAGCCAAAAGAAATCCAACGGCCGCGCCAATAATCACATTTCTGACATTGTTTGGGCTGCTTGGGCTCTTCGCCTCCACAGCTTCTTCCGATACGGTAGGCTCATCTATTTTCATGATCTGCGTAAGCTGCTTCTGAGAAACCTTCACAAACTCATTCGCAATCTCTTTCGCCGCCACCGGATCCGGGTAGGAAATCTGAATTCGGATAATTCGTGTGTTGTCCGGGTTCGCAATGCTGACATGACCGAGCAGCTCCTCATAGCTGACATCCAGCTTTAGGTTCTTCGCAACCTGCTCCACCACCGGACGGCTTAAGATCAATTCCTCATAATCATTGGCAAGGCTGCTGCCGGCCTGCAAATCTGACAGGCTTACGATCGTGTCAGAATTTGTAAGGATATACATTTTCGCGGTGGATGTGTACATCGGGGTTAAGGCATAGACGCTGATTAAGCCAGCAAGCAAGCCTACCGCGACAGTAGACGCGATCACCACCATCAGATGGTTCATAATCAGCAGGAATATTTCCCGCAGGTCAATTTCAATTTCATCGTTTTGGGAATTCATAGTCATCCTCTTTCTTTAAATGTATTTTTTCTGCAAAAACTGCTCCTGATTCTCATAGAGAAGGCGATCCATGCAGGACGCCGGTAATTTCCTGCTCAGTTTCTCCACGCAGTCTTTCATTCTGGGCGGCCGTGTGGTGAGATTGTGGCAGTCACTGCCCAGAAAATGCACAAAGCCGCTGTTTACGTACTTCCTAAGCCGCGCCGGGCGGCGGTCAAACACGCCTCCCATAAAGCTGCCGCTGTTTACCTGAAATAAAACGCCAAGCTTTCGCAGATCCCGTATCTTCTCCTCGCTTTCAAACAGCTCCTGCACACGCTCCATATGCGCAATAATAGGGCAAAAGCCGTCTTCCACCAGTTCCCTTAAGCCCTGATAAATCTTGCTGTAACGCTCTTTGGGATAAAACTCCACCAAAAGATACCTACTGTCCGCCATAGTGAGGATATGCCCGTCTTCGATCTCTTGCGCAATCCCCCTCCTGTAAAGAACCTCATTTCCGCACAGCACCGTAAAATCCGGCGCGATCTGCTTTGCCAGCTCATCTGCCTGCCTGACAAGATCACGTATTTTCTCATTGTCCTGCTTCTTCTCCCCGGGGTAATTATGGGGAGTCGCCACGATATTCCTCACCCCCTGGCTGTATGCTTCGTTCAGCATCTGCGACGTCATTTCCCAATCTTTTGAGCCGTCATCCACCCCCGGCAGAATGTGGCTGTGCATATCCAGATATCCTGTTCGTCCCATCTATCGTTTCCTCAACCGTATCACGGCGGCTGTCAAAAAGACAGTAACCAAAATCACCGCTACATTTACGATGTACCAAGGATACATCCCTTTCATTTGAAATATTTCCAAAAACTTCAGATAATATTCTGTCGCCACGCCGGAAACCGGAAACCCGCCTTTGCAGCCTTCCGCCACAAACATTCCCGACAGATTCCAAATCGCCGCGGTAAAAAACCCTCCGGCCACAAATCGCAGGGCGCGATGCCTGCTGTGATACCACCACATCAGCAAGGCAATGCAGAGCAAGGCCACAGCCGCCGACACGCCAGCCACCGTCAAAAATCCCATCCGGCGCTCCCCGACAAATTCATAATAGCTTTTGACAAAAGACGGGTATACATACCGCCTGCCAATCGCCTCAGACTGCGACGCGACTGCCTCTAGGGCCTCCTTTACGCTATCGGTCTCATACACTTCCTGCGCCTTAAGATATTTCTTTAAAGCCGCGCGCTGGCCAAAATCTTCTGCATCCCATTGGCCGTCTGCGTCCTCCGCCTCATCTAAATATTTATAGAAGGCAAGATAGATTTCATTTTCTTCCCAAATCTCATCCGCCAGCGACTCCGGCAGCCCATAAGAGGAAAACAGCTCTTTCTGCTTTCCCATCATCTCCTGCTCCATTTCCTCCGCATAGCCGCTCTCGCGCAGGCTGTCCCGAAAAGCCCTGGGCCGAAAATAGCCCGTCAGCATCTCTATGCTCAAAAACAGCAGGAATAACGCAGCCGATAACACAATCGTGACCGCCAAGCTGGCTGCTGTCCTGTATTTTCGTTTCATATGCATCTCTTATTCTCCAATTTCCGTCCCGGACGTCTTTTTCGCATAGACGAAAAACCGTTCCTTCCGAAGCTCATCCTCTGCCCCAAACGGATAGCAGGTATAAAGCGACAGCTCCTCGCCCTTTGGCTTCCGCTCCTTATACTTCATGACATCCATCACTTTCGTGCCGGTCACTTCATACTCAAATTCGCCATACCTTGTCTTCACCGTTATGACCGACCCCTTCTGCACGGACTGAAGCGGAGTGAAAAACGTCGTGTCATGCCCTCCGACAAGAATCTCCCCTCCCTGCCCAGGCACATTCCTGCCTGCATAGGTTCCCGCTCCCATCGCAAGGATGTCATCAGAATCCCCATAATAAAGAGGCGCCCGCAGCCCGATTTCATCACATAAAATCTCGCCGTACTGCTCTCCCTGAAGCGGAGGCTCCCATGCCTCGCCAGATCTCATCTCCCTATAATCCGTCTCTCCCGCGTATGCATATTGCGGCGCGCCTAAAACCCAAAGGGCGCTCCACTTCGCCAGCCTGCCTTCCAGATAATCTCCAGAAAACGCTATAATAGCCGCTGCGCCCGCTGCCGCTGCGATCACAGGCACCGCAAAATAGTTCCGGTTCTTTTCTTTCCCTTTCCATAATACCACGATTACAATCATCAGGCAAATGAAACATCCCGCCCCGATTCCTGCCATCCAGGAAAAGCCCCGAATAAAATAACCTGTGTTTTTCACAGGCAGCCCGGTAGAAAGCACGACGTCCCCGTTTTGCCTGACGACGTCCACTGTACCCTTCAAGAACTGCTCTACTGTAACCGCTGCATCTTCAAGGCTGGATGCATCATTTTTCGAAACGCTGACGTTTACTTTTCCATACTCGCCTTCCTTGAGCGTTTCCCTCATCAAATCTTTTACGTTCTTCTTCTGTGTGTCCTTATATGCCGGACGCGCCCCCTGCCCTTGACTGAAGCCGCCGGAGTTATCGGAGTTGCCTGTGCCGCTCCCTGAATTTCCATTCTCTATAATCTGATCTATGATTTCGTCTTTCTTACCGTCATTTTCGGAATTGCCCGTTTGATTCCCATTCGTTTCATTTCCGCTGCCTTGATTCCCATTCTCTCCCGGCTTTTCGCCGCCGGTCTCTGTCTCCCCGGGCTTTTCTGGCTCTTTCGTCTCCGTATTCTGATTCGTGTTATTGTCTTCACCCGGATCCGGCGTCTGTGTGTCTGTCTCTCCACCGGAAACCAGTACAAGATAGCCCTGGTCAATGCCCTGCTTTAAATTGGCGTTCGCCTGCTGAATCGCAGATGCCGCCTGTGCCGCCGTCAAATCCACATCGTCTGCAATCAGCTTATTGTAAGCCTGCTGCTTTGCCGCCTCCGTAAACTGATATGTCTTTCCCCGATAGGTCACTGTTCCATTATAATAATTCACAATGGACTGCTCCGCCGCATTAATATCTCCGGCATACGCCGGAGCAATCGACGCAAAACAAAGTCCCAATAAAAGCCCTGTCCCTGCCAATCGTTTTTTCCACATAACATTCCTTTCCCTAAAAACGCTCCGAGACTCACCCCGGAGCGTTTTAAGGACTTAATGATTCATTTGATTAGTTTTCTGGTACGTAGATATTGGAAACCACTACATCTTTCTCTGGATCAATAGATAGATTTAATTTCTGCATCAGTCTATTGTAATATGCATCGTTGATCCAACCAATATACTTTGTATCCGTACTTTCCGCAGCAGCCACGTCCTGACCATTATCCGATAGAGAAACTTTGCTTTCCGTAAGCTTCAATTCCAGATTGTCACTGCCATACTTCGCTGTTATCTTAACTTCATTCGTTGCGCTCTTTTCTGTCTTCACATCAACGAATTTCACAGTCTTCCCGTCATTGGCAAGGCTCTTGACCTCGTTCTTTTTGTCATTGATTTGCCTCA